>NZ_JBWKVH010000061.1:0-36775 GCF_059421605.1 Cupriavidus sp. GW821-FHT02F09 | reverse complement strand
GCCGGTCAAAGAAAAGTGACCGGCAGCCCCCGCAGGGGGATGTCGTATGGCCCTTGGGTCCAAAAACCAACGCCGCTCAAAAAAAAAGCGACCAACCCCGCAAGGGCAATGTCGTACGCCACCTAGGATCCAAAAACCATCTCCGCCCCAACAGCGTAAAATCCCATTTAGCCGTGTGATCGCAGCCATACCTCATCCCCCTTTGCACAAGGCTCCCCGCCAAGGGCGCGCATAATGGCTGCAAAAAAATTAGCACGACCGTTCACAAAATTCCGTTTCGCGGATACTATAGCTTTCGACGGGCTGGAAACATCATGAAGGTGCTCGACCTGCGCTGCGCGCAAGACCATCGTTTCGAGGGCTGGTTTGCTTCGGAGGACGACGCGCAATCGCAGATTTCGCGAAATCTCGTCCAATGTCCGGTCTGCGAAGACCATGCCATCACCCGGCTGCCCAGCGCGCCGCGCCTGAATCTCTCGGGAGCGGCCGCCGCGCCGGCGGGCAAGCCGGCCGGGGCGAAGGCCCCTGTGGCGCCGGCGACACTGCAGTCGCTTTACCTGAAGGCGGTAAAGCAGGTGCTGGCGCGGACCGAGGATGTGGGTGAACGCTTTGCCGAAGAGGCCAGGCGCATGCACTACGACGAAGCGCCGGAACGCGGGATCCGCGGCACGGCGTCGCCGGACGAAGTGCAGGCCCTTGCCGAAGAAGGCATCGATACTTTCCAGCTCGTGGTGCCCGATGCGCTCAAGCAGACGGCTCACTGAATAGCGTCCTGTGCCCAAGGCAGTGTTCTTGCCGGCGCATGACGCGCTAGCTAGAACAAACTGCCGGTCTCACACCGGCATCACTGGAGACGGGCATGGATCTCAACTATTCGGCGTCCGACGATGCCTTCCGCGCCGAAGTGCGCGGCTGGCTGGAGGCCAACCTGCCGGCGGAAATCAGCAGCAAGATTCTGAACCACCGCCGCCCCAACCGCGACGACCTGGTGCGCTGGCACAAGCTGCTGGCGGGCCGTGGCTGGTCCGCGCCGCACTGGCCGGTGCAGTATGGCGGCACGGGCTGGAATGCCACGCAGCGCCATATCTGGGACGAGGAAAATGCCCGCGTCGGCGCGCCCGGCGTGCTGCCCTTTGGCGTGGCCATGGTCGCGCCCGTGATCATGAAGTACGGCAGCGAGGAGCAGAAGTCGTACTACCTCCCGCGCATCCTGGATTGCACCGACTGGTGGTGCCAGGGTTACTCCGAGCCGGGCTCGGGTTCCGACCTGGCGTCGCTGAAGACCCGCGCCGAGCTGACCTCGGACGGCAAGCACTACATCGTCAACGGCCAGAAGACCTGGACCACGCTCGGCCAGCACGCCGACATGATCTTCTGCCTGGTCCGCACCGATTTCGAAGCCAAGAAGCAAGAGGGCATCTCCTTCCTGCTGATCGACATGAAGACCCCGGGCATCACCGTGCGCCCGATCATCATGCTCGACGAAGAGCATGAAGTGAACGAAGTGTTCTTCGACAACGTCCAGGTGCCGGTGGAAAACCGCGTCGGCGAAGAAAACCGCGGCTGGACCTACGCCAAGTACCTGCTCGGCCATGAGCGCACCGGCATCGCCCGCGTGGGCAACTCCAAGCGTGAGCTGGGCTTCCTCAAGCGTGTGGCCAAGCAACAGCAGAAGAACGGCCGCCCGTTGCTGGAAGACCCGCTGTTCGGCGCCAAGGTTGCCGCGCTGGAGATCGAGCTGATGGCGCTGGAGCTGACCGTCCTGCGCGTGGTGTCGAGCGAGAGCGCTGGCAAGGGCCCCGGCCCCGAGGCATCGATGCTCAAGATCAAGGGCACCGAGATCCAGCAGATGCTGACCGAGCTGATGGTGGAGGCCGTCGGCCCCTACGCCCAGCCGTTTGACACCGCCTACCTGGAATGCGAGCACGAACACGCGGTGACTGGCTACGACGACGCCGCGCCGCTGGCCGCTTACTACTTCAACTATCGCAAGACCTCCATCTACGGCGGGTCCAACGAAATTCAGAAGAACATCATCAGCCAGATGATCCTGGGGCTGTGAGGAGACACGCGATATGAACTTCAATCTCAGCGACGAACAGAAGCAACTGGCTGACGCCGTCCACCGCTTCATCGACAAAGACTACGATTTCGAGACCCGCAAGAAGGGCATCAAGGCCGAAGCTGGCCATAGCGATGCCGCCTGGGGCGCGCTGGTCGAGCTCGGCCTGACCGCGCTGCCGGTGCCGGAAGCGCAGGGCGGCTTCTCGGGCACGCCCATCGACATGATGGTGGTGATGCAGGAACTGGGCCGCGGCCTGGTGGTCGAGCCGTACTTCGCCACCGTGGTTGCCGCCTACGCGCTCAAGCTGGCCGGCGGCCAGGATGCGCTGCTGGAGCAGGTTGCCGGCGGCGAGCTGAAGCTGGCCACCGCCTTCAACGAGCCGCATGCCCGCTATGCGCTCAACGATGTGCGCGTGACGGCCAAGGGCGGCAAGCTCAATGGCCGCAAGGTCGTGACCATTCACGGCGCGCAAGCCGGCAAGCTGGTCGTCTCGGCCCGCACCAGCGGCGCCGATGCCGACACCAATGGCATCTCGCTGTTCCTGGTGGACCCGAAGGCAGCCGGCGTCAGCATTACCGACTACCGCACCATCGACAACCTGCGCGCCGCCGATATCACCTTCAAGGACGCACAGGGCGAACTGCTGGGCACCGAAGGCGCGGCGTTTGCGCTGATCGAGCAGGTGGCCGACTACGCCGCCGTGCTGCTGTGCGCGGAAGCCGTCGGGGTGATGGACACGCTCAACGCCGCCACGCTGGAATACGCCAAGACCCGCCAGCAGTTCGGCGTGCCGATCGCGCGCTTCCAGGCGCTGCAGCACCGCATGGTGGAGATGTTCATCCACGCCGAGCAATCGCGTTCCATCACGCTGCTGGCCGCCGCCAAGTTCGACGAGGCCAGCCCGGAAGAACGCCGTCGCTTTGCCTCGGCGGCCAAGGCGCGCGTGGGCCAGGCGGCTCGCTCGGTCGGCCAGGAGGCCGTGCAGATCCACGGCGGCATGGGCGTTACCGACGAACTGCCGGCGGCGCATATGTTCAAGCGCCTGACGCTGATCAACACCACCTTCGGGGATGTCGATCATCACCTGTCGCGCTTTGCGACACAGCCGGGCTTCCTGGAAACGGTCTGATCCAGGTTGAATCAAAAAACCGCGCCGGTTGTCCCAGGCGCGGTTTTTTGTTATGAATTGATCTCGTATTTTCTGCCGCGATTCTCGCATCTCGCATCTCGCATCTCGCATTCATCGTTGACGGAGCGGTTCATGTCCACCCTGTATTTCGAAGATTTCGCCGTCGGCAGCAAGCGCGACCTCGGGTCCCACCTGGTGACGGAGGAGGAGATCCTCACCTTCGCCCGCCAGTATGATCCCCAGCCCTTCCACATCGACAAGGAAGCCGCGCAAAAAAGCATCTACAAGAACCTGATCTCCAGCGGCTGGATGACCTGCTCGATCATGATGCGCCTGCTGGTGGACAACATGACCTCCAAGGCCGCCAGCATGGGCTCGCCTGGCGTGGATGAAATCCGCTGGCTCAAGCCGGTCTATGCGGGCGATACGCTGAGCGTGTCGCTGGTGGTGCTGGATGCGCGCGCTTCCTCGTCCAAGCCGGACCGCGGCGTGGTCCACACCCAGTGGGAAGCCACCAACCAGCGCGGCGAACTGGTCTGCACCGTCAAAGGCATGGGCATGTACGGACGGCGGCCCGCCTGACGTTTCTCAAGCCTCATCCCGGCCATCCCGGCCACTACAGACAACACGTGCAACACGTACAACACGTACAACAAGGAGACACCATGCGTACCATCGCTTCGCTCGAAGAACTGGAAAGCCTGCAAGGCCAGGAAGTGGCCGTCAGCGACTGGATCGAGATCACCCAGCAGCAGGTCAACCAGTTCGCCGAAGCCACTGGCGATCACCAATGGATTCACGTGGACGTGGAGCGCGCCCGCCGCGAATCGCCGTTCGGCGGCCCGGTGGCGCATGGCTTCCTGACGTTGTCGCTGCTGCCGGCGTTCATGCACAACGCGCTCGATATGCCGGGCGTCAAGATGGGCGTCAACTATGGCCTGAACCGCGTGCGCTTTACCGCGCCGGTGCCGGTCGGCAGCCGCCTGCGCGCGCGCGTGAAGCTGCTCTCGGTGGAGCGCCTGGAGCCCCTGCCGAACGCGCCCGCGCTGGTCGGCGCCCAGTCCAACTGGGAAGTCACGGTAGAGCGCGAGGGCAGCGAGCGCCCGGTGTGCGTGGCGGAATCCATCAGCCGCCGTTACTCGTAAGCCTGACAGGCCGCGACGGCCGCCACGGCCGTCGCGGCCAGGTGGCGGCCATCCCAGAGCGCAGCTCAGGCCGGCGAACGCGCGGCCGCTATATCTTGCGGCGAGGCCGCGAGCGCCTTTGCGGAACGCTCGGGATTGATCCAGCATAAGCCAATCACGCCACTTGCCAGCAGCAGCAGGGCGTTGATCGTGAAGCCCGCATCAAAGCCGCCGTTCATGCCATGGCGCTGCACCAGTTGCCCCACCACCGCCGGCGCCAGGATGCCGGCCAGCGTGGTCAGCGCCGTGTGGATCGACAACACGCTGCCGCGCTGGCTCTCCGGCACGATCTGCGCGAGCATGGCCGGCGTCAGGGCGAATGCCACGGGCGGCAGGCATGCCGCCACGGCAATCAGCAAGGTCTTGGGCACCGGCGCCAGCGTGATCGATGCGATCGCCAGGTACACGCCGCCGCCTGCCAGCGCGGCCACCGAGATCAGCGCGCCACGCGCGAGCCGCGACGATGCACCTGCGCGCAGCATGCGCTGCGACAGCCAGCTAAGGATCAGCGTGACGGGCATGGCCGAGGCCACGATGGCCGCATACCAGCGCCCGGTGGTGACCGGGTCGAAGCCCAGGCCTTTTTCCAGGTAGGCGGGCAGCCAGGTCAGCCCCAGCGCCAGCGCCCAGTATGCGCAAAAGCCAATGGCCAGGCAGGCCAGCACGGTCGGGTCGCGGAAGATGCGCCGATAGGGCAGGCGCACGGGCGTGGCCGCGGTGCCGGCGCGTGGTGCGCTTGCCTGCGTGAGCGGTCCCTCGCGTCCCACGCAGAGCCACATTGCGCTCCACGCCATGCCGATGCCGGCCAGGATCATGAAATTGGCGCGCCAGCCCCATCGGATCGTCACCAGCGGGATCAGCAGTCCTGCCAGCAGCAGGCCTACGGTGGCCCCCTGGTTGATCATCGCCACTGGCAGGTTGCGCTTGTGGTCCGGAAACCATTTGAACAGCGCGTGCACGGAGATCGGGAAGGCTGGCCCTTCGGCTGCGCCAAGCAGCATGCGGCACACCAGGATGGTCATGGCCGATCCCGCCAGCGCCAGCGGGACCTGCAGCACAGCCCACGACAAGCCCATCGCCAGTAGCAGCCAGCGCGCGGCCACGCGATTGGACAGAAAGCCGACCAGCACGGTGGATAGCGAGAACAGCCAGAAGAAGCTGCTGGCGATCAGGCCGAACTCGGCCGGCGGCAGCTTCAGGTCTGCCATCAGCGGCACGGCGACCATGCCCAGCACGATCTTGTCGAGGAAGTTGATCAGCGAAAGCCAGGTCAGCATCGAGGCCATGGCCCAGGCGCTGCGTGGCTGGTAGGACGCAAGTGTGTTCATCGGTCAGCCTTAAGATCGGTTCAACGTGTTGGCTTGGCGCTCGCTTGTGCTGGTGGTCGCAGAATCCAGGTGCTGCTCGATCAGTGCGAGCAGGCGCTCGGGCTGTTCCAGCATCACCAGGTGCCCGCTGTCGATCTCCGCGTAGCTGGCACCACTGATCGCCGCGGCGAGCGCTTGGCAATGCGCCGGCGGCACCATCTGGTCGTGGCGCATGCCGATCACGAGCGTGGCGGCGCGGATGCGGGGCAACAGCGGCGTGATGTCGATGATGGCGTCGAGCCCGGCCTGGCGGTCGCTGCCGGGCGCCAGGCTCGCGCCGAAGCGCCGCAGCATGCCCTCCACGGTGGCGTCGTCCATGCACGCGATAAAACGCTCCGATACGCCATTGAGCAGGACCATGCGCGCCAGTTGATGGCGGTCCGACCGCGCCAGCGACTGCCACAGCGTAAACAGCAGGCGCATGCGGCTATCGGTGCGCGCCCAGGCGCCAAACAAGACCAGGCGCCGCACGCGTTCCGGCATCAGCGCGGCCGCGGTGGCGGCCACCACGCCGCCTAGCGAATAACCGACCAGGTCCACGGGCTGGTCTCCCGCCAGCGCCATGCAGTCGCGCACCTGTCCGACCAGCGCATCGAGCGTCAGTGGCGCGCCGTCGTCACGGGTTTCACCAGAGCCCGCAAGGTCCGGCGCCAGGCAGCGCCTGCGCTGCGCGAGCCCGGGCAGCAGCGCGGCCCAGTTGGTTTCCGCGCTGGAACTGGTGCCGTGCACAAGAAGAGTCGGCCGTCCGCTGCCGGCCTCGATCAGGCTGGTTCGGATAGGCACCGACGCGATTTCCAGACGTTGCATGTCGAACTCCCTTGGCTTCTTTTGGCGGGCTGGGTGGACAGGCTTACTGGGCGGTGATGCCGCCATCGACCGTGAACTGCGAGCCCGTGATGTAGCGGCCCTCGTCGCTGGCCAGCAGCAGGAACACGCCGACGATTTCCTCTGGCGTAGCCAGGCGGCCAAGGGGCGTGAAGGCTTCGATGCGCGCGCGTGCGGTGCCGCCACCGGCATCGCGCTGGTTCAGCGCGCCCTGGACCATCGGCGTGTCGACGAAGCCGGGGTGGATGGAGTTGACCCGCACCGGCGGATTGAGCGTGGCGCCGTGCAGGGCGGCGGAGCGCGTGAGCAGCGTGACGCCGCCCTTGGCCGCGCAGTAGGCGGCAACCTGCGCGCCGCCCACCTGGCCGTAGACCGAGGAAACATTGACGATGGAGCCACCCGCACCCATCAGCGGCAGCGCGGCGCGGCAGCCCAGGAATACGCCGGTCAGGTTGACGTCGAGCGTGCGCTGCCAGTCGGCCAGCGTGCAATCCGCCACCGAGCCGCGCAGCGCGATGCCAGCGTTGTTCACCAATACGTCCAGTTTGCCGTGCCGTTCGCGCACCGCGCCCATGGCGGCTTCCCAGTCCGCCTCGCTGGTGACATCCAGCGTTTGGTAATGCGCTTGCACGTCTTGCGCCCGCAGCGCTTGCGCCAGGATTGTCCCGGTGGCATCGTCGATGTCGGCGAGCACCACGCGCGCACCGGCTTGCGCCGCCGCGCGCGCAAACGCCGCGCCCAGGCCGGACGCGGCGCCGGTGACCATGACCACTTTGTCTTGCAGCCGCTGCATGTGAAGTCTTCCTCGAACGGTGGGTGTCAATGCAATCGATGTCGTCGATGTCGTCGATGTGGCAGGTGCCGGCGGCCGGGCAATGCTAGGGCCGCTCGCCGGCATGGCGCAGCATAAAGTGCCCCCAGTCCGGCTTGCGCGTCTTCCACCAATAGGCGGTGGCATGGCTCGACCAGTTGTTGATGACCCTGCCGCTGGCCGACTTGTACCAACTGCTGCACGAGCCCGCCCACGCGGTCTGGCCAATGGCCGCCTGCAACGCCTGGTTGAAGCGCGTCACCACCTCCGGGCGCACCTCCATGGAGGCGAAGCGCGCCGAGCGGCAGGCCTGGGTGCACCGCAGGACATAGCGGGCCTGGCACTCGAGCATGAAAATGATGGAGTTGTGGCCCAGGTTGGTATTGGGGCCGTACAGCACGAACAGGTTGGGAAATCCCGGCGCCGTCATGCCGAGATACGCCTCGGGATCCTCGCGCCACTGATCGGCCAGGGTGCGGCCGTGGCGGCCGGTGATGCGGATCGGCGCGAGGAAGGAGCGGGCGTCGAAGCCGGTGGCGAAGACGATGGCGTCGGCCCGATGCCTGGCGCCGTCGGCCGTGACCACGGCGTCGGATTCGACGCGCTCGATGCGGGCGGTCTCGACATGGACGTTCGGCCGCTTGAGCGCCTGGTAGAAATCGTCGGAGATCAGGATGCGCTTGCAGCCGATCGGGTAATCGGGCGTGAGCTTGGCGCGCAGCACCGGGTCGGGAATCATGTGCGCGAGGTAGCGGCGCGCCAGCGTTTCCAGTTCCCGGTTGCGGTCGCTGTCCCGCTGCATGCGCCCGAAGCGCAGTTCACGCTGCAGGTAGAGGTGCCAGCGATGCAGCCGGGCAGTCCACGGGTGCCGTTCGAAGCGCGCCTGTTGTCCGGGCGTATAGGCCTCGCCGTTGCGCGGCAGCACCCAGTTGGCGCTGCGCTGGAATACCGTCAGCTTGCCCGCTTCCGGCGCGATGCGCGGGATGAACTGCAGCGCGCTGGCGCCATTGCCGATCACCGCGACCTGCTTGCCGCGCAGATCGGCGTCATGCCGCCAGCGCGCGGAGTGGAAGGCCGTGCCGGCAAAGTGATCCAGTCCTGCAATATCCGGTGTCAGCGGGCGGTTGAGCTGCCCGGTGCCGCTGACGAGGATGCGCGCGGCGATGGTGTCGCCGTTGCTGGTGCGCACTCGCCACAGGCAGGCGGCTTGGTCGTAGCGCGCCTCGGTGACCTCCGTGCCGAAGCGGATATGCCCGAGCAGCCCGAAGCGCTCGGCGCAGTGCTGCAGGTAGCGATGGATCTCCGGCTGGGGCGAGTATGCGCTGGACCAGTCCGGCTTGGGCGCGAACGAGAAACTATAAAGATGGGAGGGGATGTCGCAGCCGCAGCCCGGGTAGGTGTTGTCCCGCCAGGTGCCGCCCACCGTGCCGGCCTTCTCCAGCACGACAAAGTCGTCGATGCCGGCTTGCTTGAGCTTGATGCCCATGCACATGCCGGCCACACCGGCGCCGATGATGACGATCTGGTCCGCGTCGGGCGTCGTTGACGCTTTCAATGGGCTGTCTCCGTCGTGCTTTTTCTGGGTAGTCGCGGCGCATGCGGCAACGCCTTGGCGCGCAATCGAGAGGCCACCATAGAGCCGATTGCGGATTCGGGCAAGGCACGGCGCAACATGCGTGCCGCCATGTGCCCCAATCTGAATCAGCCGGCGGCGGCGCACAGGCTTGGTGCGTGACGTTTGCGCACTATCGTGGTGCGATAGGTGGCCTGGCGGCCTCTGGAGGCTCGCCAGGCCGTGTGCACAGCCTTGTATACAAGCTTGTATGCCATGGCATGCTAGTTGCAGAAGAGGTACCCGGGGTGCGTTGTTCCTTTATCCAACACGACAATCTGGGAGCTGCAATGAAAAGACGTGACATGCTGAAGCTGTCGGCGGTAGCCGCCGCGGCCTTGTTTGCAACGGCAGGCGTGAGCCCGCTGGCATTGGCGCAGTCCAAGGAGCCGATCAAGGTCGGTATCCTGCATTCGCTGTCCGGCACCATGGCCATTTCCGAGACTTCGCTCAAGGACGTGGCGCTGATGACCATCGACGAGATCAACAAGAGCGGCGGCGTGCTTGGCCGCAAGCTTGAGCCGGTCGTGGTCGATCCCGCTTCCAACTGGCCGCTGTTCGCCGAGAAGGCGCGCCAGCTGATCACCAAGGATAAGGTTGCCGTCACGTTCGGCTGCTGGACCTCGGTGTCGCGCAAGTCGGTGCTGCCCGTTTATGAAGAGCTGAACTCGCTGCTGTTCTATCCGGTGCAGTACGAAGGCGAGGAAATGTCCAAGAACGTCTTCTACACCGGCGCGGCGCCCAACCAGCAGGCCATTCCCGCGGTGGAATACCTGATGAGCAAGGAAGGCGGCGGCGCCAAGCGCTTCTTCCTGCTGGGCACCGACTACGTCTACCCGCGCACCACCAACAAGATCCTGCGCGCCTTCCTGAAGAGCAAGGGCGTGGCGGACAAGGATATCGAAGAGGTCTACACGCCGTTTGGCCACAGCGACTACCAGACCATCGTCGCCAACATCAAGAAGTTCTCGCAAGGCGGCAAGACCGCCGTGATCTCCACCATCAACGGCGACTCCAACGTGCCCTTCTACAAGGAACTGGGCAACGCAGGCCTGAAGGCCAAGGACGTGCCGGTGGTGGCATTCTCGGTGGGCGAGGAAGAACTGCGCGGCATCGACACCAAGCCGCTGGTGGGCCACCTGGCCGCGTGGAACTACTTCATGTCGGTCAAGAACCCGGAAAACGAAGCCTTCAAGAAGCAATGGGCGGCGTGGGTCAAGGCGAACAACCTGCCGGGCGGCGACAAGCGCGTGACCAACGACCCGATGGAAGCCACCTACGTGGGCATCCATATGTGGGCGCAGGCCGTCAAGAAGGCCGGCACGACCGATCCCGACAAGGTGCGTGCCGCGATGTATGGCCAGACCTTCAAGGCGCCGGACGGCTTCACCCTGACCATGGGCGAGAACCATCACCTGTACAAGCCGGTGATGATCGGCGAGATCAAGGGCGATGGCCAGTTCACCGTGGTGTGGAAGACGCCCAAGGCCGTGCGCGCGCAGCCGTGGAGCCCGTTCATCGCGGGTAACGAAGGCAAGCCGGACAAGGTGATGTAAGCAGGGCTCCCGCCTGGCGCTCTCCTGCTCCCCCGCTTGGCCTCGCGGCTGGTGAGAGAGGGGAGGGCGCCAGGCAGTGCCTTTGCCTCTTCGCATGCTGTCCGCCGCTTCGGCGCGGTGGCGGCAAATCGTCACGCCGATCAAGGTGACGCGCGTGCTTCGCCGCGCGCGACTCGCAAACCTTATGCACCGACCCTTATCGTTCTCTCTCGCTTCACGGTTGCGCGCCATGCTGGCCGCGCTGCTCCTGCTGGCTGCGTGCCCGCTGTGGGCCGCGCCGCTCACGCAGGCCGACCTGAAGCCGCTGGCCGAAGACGACTTCGACGCCAAGACCGCCGCGATCACCGCACTGACCAAGGCGCCGGTGGCGCAGGCCGGCCCCATCCTCAAGGCCTTGCAGGACGATACGCTGCAATATGCGCCCGGCGTCGGCATGGTGCGCCAGGACGGCGACAAGCTGGTGGACGCAATCAGCGGCACGCCGGTCACGGTCAAGCCCGATGCGCTCGAAGCGCTCACCCTGAACAACAGCCTGCGCGCGATGGTGGACAGTGCCGCCAGCAGCACGCTGCTGCAATCGCCCGATGCGGCGGTGCGCACGCAGGCAGTCAATACGCTGCTGGACCAGCCGGGCAGCGCATCGCGCCCGGTGGTGGAGGCCGCGCGCAAGGCCGAGGCCGACGCCGGCCTGCGCACCAAGCTCGATGTGATCTGGGCAAATATCGTTCTGGCCGATGGCAGCCGCGACGATCGCCTCGAAGCCATCCGCATCCTTGGCCGCGACAGCAATCCGCAGAGCCGCCAGAAGTTGCAGCCGCTGCTGGAAAAGGACGCCGCCGGCAATTTTCGCGAGCCCGACGCCGAACTGCGCGGCGCCGCGCAGCAGGCGCTCGACGCCCTGCGCGGCGACCAGCGCCGCGCCGAGCTGATCGGCAACCTCTTTGCCGGCCTGAGCCTGGGCAGCGTGCTGCTGCTCGCCGCGCTGGGGCTGGCCATCACTTACGGCCTGATCGGCGTCATCAATATGGCGCACGGCGAATTCCTGATGATCGGCGCGTACGCCACGTACATGGTGCAGGGCGTGTTCCGCGCGCACTTCGCCAGCGCGTTCGACTGGTACCTGCTGTTCGCGTTGCCCGCATCGTTCCTCGCGTCCGCCGTGGTTGGCTTCGTGCTGGAGCGGCTGGTGCTGCGCCATCTCTACGGCCGCCCGCTGGAAACGCTGCTGGCCACCTTCGGCGTGAGCCTGCTGCTGATGCAGGCGGTGCGCACGCTGTTTGGCGCGCAGAACGTGGAAGTGGCCAATCCATCCTGGATGAGCGGCGGCATCGAATGGCTGCCCGGCATGGTGCTGCCGTACAACCGCATGGTCATCATCGTGTTTGCGCTGGCGGTGGTGGCGGTGGCCTGGGCCGTGCTCAACCGCACCCGCCTTGGCCTGTTCGTGCGCGCCACCACGCAGAACCGCACCATGGCGGCTTGCGTGGGCGTGCGCACCTGGAAGGTGGATAGCTACGCCTTTGCCTTTGGCGCGGGCATCGCTGGCCTGGGCGGCTGCGCGCTGTCGCAGATCGGCAATGTCGGCCCTGACCTCGGGCAAGCCTACATCATCGACTCCTTCATGGTGGTGGTGCTGGGCGGCGTGGGGCAGCTCGCGGGCACCATCATTGGTGCTTTCGGGCTGGGCCTGATCAACAAGTTCATCGAGCCGTTCTATGGCGCGGTGCTGGCCAAGATCTTTGTCCTGGTGCTGATTGTGCTCTTCATCCAGAAGCGCCCGCAGGGACTGTTCGCGCTCAAAGGGCGCAGCGCGGAGGCATGATGAAGACTTCACTCTCGAATCCATCCACGGCGGGTTTCCGGCTGGCCGTGCCGGAGCGCCAGCCGCTGTTCTCCGGGCGCAGCTGGACCGCCTTGCTGGTGATCGCGCTGGTGGTGGGCATCGGCGTGCCGGTGTGCGCGCTGCTGGTGCCCGAAGGCCATCCCATGCATCTGTCGGCCTATGCGCTGACGCTGATCGGCAAGATCATGTGCTTCGCGCTGGCCGCGATCGCGCTGGACCTGGTATGGGGCTACTGCGGCATTCTCAGCCTCGGCCACGGCTTGTTCTTCGCGCTTGGCGGCTATGCCATGGGCATGTACCTGATGCGCAGCATTGGCCGCGAAGGCGTCTACAAGAGCGACCTGCCGGACTTCATGGTGTTCCTCGACTGGAAGGAGATGCCGTGGTTCTGGCACGGCACCGAGCATCTCGGTTACGCGATGCTGCTGGTGGTGCTGGTGCCGGGCGTGCTGGCGTGGCTGTTCGGCTTCTTCGCCTTCCGCTCGCGCATCAAGGGCGTGTACCTGTCCATCATCACGCAGGCCATGACATACGCCGCCATGCTGCTGTTCTTCCGTAACGAGACGGGCTTTGGCGGCAACAACGGCTTCACGGATTTCAAGCGCATCGCCGGCTTTGCCGTGGCCGCGCCGCAGACCCGTACCGCCTTGTTCGTGCTGACGTTCCTTGCCCTGCTGGCCGGCTTCATCGCCTGCCGCTACATCGTGACGTCCAAGCTCGGCCGGGTCGTGACCGCGATCCGCGATGCCGAGATGCGCGTGATGTTCTCGGGCTACAACCCGCTTGGCTACAAGCTGTTCGTGTGGACCTTTTCGGCCGTGCTGTGCGGCATCGCCGGCGCGCTCTACGTGCCGCAGGTGGGCATCATCAACCCGGGCGAGATGTCGCCGGCCAACTCCATCGAGATGGCGGTTTGGGTGGCCGTGGGCGGACGCGGCACGCTGATCGGCCCGATCATCGGCGCCTTTATCGTCAACGGCGCCAAGACCATGTTCACGGCCTACTTCGCGGAGTACTGGCTGTTCCTGCTGGGCGCGATGTTCGTGCTGGTGACGCTGTACATGCCGGATGGCGTGATCGGCCTGCTCAAGCGCGCGCGTGCCTTGCGCGCCAGCCCGCAGGCCACGCCGGGCAACGCGGCGAATGCGCCGGCGGCCGCCACCCGCAGCGGAGGGGAAGCATGAACGCAGCACTGGGAGCACAACAGGCCGAAAGCGGCGGCACCACGGGCCTTGGCCGCGTCATGGAGCCGGGCGTCATCGACGTCTCGCACGGCCCCATCCTTTACCTGGAAGACGTGACCGTGCAGTTCGACGGTTTCCGCGCGCTGAACAAGCTTACGCTGTCGATCGACCACGGCGAGCTGCGCTGCGTGATCGGGCCCAATGGCGCGGGCAAGACCACCATGATGGACGTGATCACCGGCAAGACCGGGCCGCGCAACGCCAACGTGAGCGGGCGCGTGTTCCTCGGCCAGAGCATCGACCTGATGCGCATGACCGAGCCCAAGATCGCGCAGACCGGCATCGGCCGCAAGTTCCAGAAGCCTACCGTGTTCGAGCAGCACGAAGTGTGGGAGAACCTGGAGCTGGCGACGAAGGGCGACAAACGCTGGTTCACTGCATTGCGCGCGCGCCTGGGCGCCGAAGGGCATCGCCGCATCGAGGAAACGCTGGCGCTGACGGGGCTGGAGGACGAGGCCTATCGTCCGGCCGGCTTGCTGTCGCACGGGCAGAAGCAGCGGCTGGAAATCGGCATGCTGCTGATGCAGAAGCCGCAGTTGCTGCTGCTGGACGAGCCGGTGGCCGGCATGACCGATGAAGAAACCATGCAGCTGGCCAAGCTGCTCAACAGCCTGCGCGGCACCTGCTCGATGATGGTGGTGGAGCACGACATGGAGTTCGTCGCCGCACTGGCCGGCGATGAGGGCAAGGTGACGGTGCTGGCCGAGGGCAGCGTGCTGGCCGAAGGCACGCTCGACGCCGTCAAGCGCGAGGAGCGCGTGATCGAATCCTATCTCGGCCGCTAGGCGCAGGGCCGGATCGAAAAAAGGAACGAGACTATGTTGCAGGTCAATGCACTCAACCAGTTCTACGGCGGCAGCCACATCCTGCGCAACGTCACCTTCGAGGTGCCGCAAGGCAAGCTGACGACCTTGCTTGGCCGCAATGGCGTGGGCAAGAGCACCTTGCTCAAATGCCTGATGGGCGTGGTGCCGACCAAGAGCGGCAGTATCAGCTGGGCGGGGCAGGCGCTGGAGAAAAAGCCGCCGTATGAGCGCGTCGCATCGGGGCTGGCCTACGTGCCGCAAGGCCGCGAGATCTTCCCGCGCCTGACGGTGGAAGAGAACCTGCTGATCGGCGCGGCCAGCCTCAAGAGCCCGTCGGGCGTGCCGGACCGCATCTACCAGTTGTTTCCCGTGTTGCGCAGCATGCGCCAGCGCCGCGGCGGCGATCTCTCCGGAGGCCAGCAGCAACAGCTGGCGATCGGCCGCGCGCTGATGAGCGAGCCCGAACTGCTGATCCTGGACGAGCCGACCGAAGGCATCCAGCCCTCGATCATCCAGGACATCGGGCGCGCGCTGCGCCTGCTGGTGGACGAGTTCGGCATGACGGTGCTGCTGGTGGAGCAATATTACGAATTCGCCCGGCACCTGGCGGATCATTACGTGGTGATGAGCCGCGGCGAAGTGGTGGCAAGGGGCGAGGGCGCGAAGATGGAAGAGGAGGGCGTGCGGGAGCTCATCGCGGTGTGATGCGACACGCGGTGCCGCATGATCGTAGTGCTGGTGTGTTCCCCCTCTCCCGCTGTGCGGGAGAGGACGGACGCTTGCCCGCAGCCGATCGGGTGCCGTCCCGACTGTGGCCTCGAGTGCGGCCTCGGATGCCGCTTCGAATGCCGCTTCGAATGCGCCCTCGAATACCACTTCCAGTGCCCCCGGCTGCGCGCTATGATGCCCGCATCCAGGGCACGATGCATTGCCGGCTGCCTCCGCCATTCCAACATTCATGCGTCATCCCGACTTTCCTTCGACCCTCGCCGTGCCACCCGCATGGGAGGCCAGCCTGCGCCTGCGCTTTGCCGCGCGCGCCGAGCGCAGCGCGCTGGTCGAGCGCCGGCACCAGGGGCCGTTGCTGGTGCAAAAGCCACTCTATCCCGAGGGCTCGATCTGCCACGTGGTGATCCTGCATCCGCCCGCGGGCGTGGCCGGCGGCGACAGCTTGGACATCGACGTGACGGTGGGCGCCGGCGCCCATGCGGTGCTGGCGACGCCTGGCGCCACCAAGTGGTACAAGTCGCTCGGCCGGGAGGCCGCGCAGCGCGTCACGCTGACGCTGGAAGCCGGCGCGCGGGTGGACTGGCTGCCGCAGGAGAACATCGTTTTCGATGACGCGCACGCGCGCCTTGCCACCACCGTGACGGTGGCACCCGGTGCCAGCGCGATCGGCTGGGATGCGGTCGTGCTGGGCCGGCAGGCCAGCGGCGAGACCTGGAGCCGCGGCACGCTGGGCATGGAGACCCGGGTGCAGGGCGGCGGCAAGCGCGCGCTGTGGATCGAGAGCGCGCAGCTGGACGCGGCGTCTGCGCTGCGCCAGGCGGTGGCCGGGCTGGACGGGCTCAATGTCATGGGCACGCTGTGGGCGGTAGGTGACGGTGCCACGCAGGAACTCGCCGAGATGCTGGCCGAGCAGCTGCCGTATCGGCCGGACCTGCGCGCCGGCGTGACGCGGCTCGAGCAGGACGGCCAGCCGATGCTGCTGCTGCGCGTGCTGGGCGCGCAGATGGAAGCGGTCAGGCACTTGATGGTCACGGCGTGGAGCGCGCTGCGCGAACCGATCCACGGTGTGCCGGCCAGGCCCCTGAGGCTGTGGGCGACGTAGGTGCCGACGCAAGCATTGTTCATCGCACACCGCACGGACAACACAAAAAACAACGGGAATACCAAGATGGAACTCACTCCGCGAGAGAAGGACAAGCTGTTGATCTTCACCGCCGCGCTGCTGGCCGAGCGCCGCCGCGCGCGCGGGCTCAAGCTCAACTATCCCGAGGCGGTGGCCTTGATCACCGCCGCCATCATGGAAGGCGCACGCGACGGCCGCTCCGTGGCGGAGCTGATGCATGAGGGCACGACCGTGCTCTCGCGCGAGGACGTGATGGATGGCGTGGCCGAGATGATCCCGGATATTCAGGTGGAAGCGACTTTCCCCGACGGCACCAAGCTGGTCACCGTGCACCATCCCATCGTTTGAACAAGACACGAGGTCAAGACATGAACCACTCCAACCGCTCGCGCGCCGTGAGGCTCGCCACCGTGGGCGCTTCGCTGGCGCTCGCCAGCGCCGCCGCCGTCGCGCATCCGGGCCATGACGCCACCACCGTTGGCGCCAGCCTGTTTGCCGGCTTGCTGCATCCTTTTACTGGCATGGATCACTTGCTCGCCATGGTGGGCGTGGGTGTGTGGAGCGCGCTGGGTGCCCGCTCGCCGCGCGAAGCCTTGCGCATGCCCTTTGCCTTCGTGGCCTTGATGCTGGCTGGCGCGGTGCTCGGCCTCGCCGGCATGAGCCTGCCGCTGGTGGAGCCGATGATTGCCGCGTCGCTGCTGGTGATCGGCTTGCTGGTGGCACTGCGCGCCAAACTGCCGGCATGGGCGGGGATGGCCATCGTGGGCGGCTTCGCCGTCTTCCACGGCTATGCGCACGGATCCGAGTTGCCGGCCACGGCCGGCGCCTTGCCCGCGGTAGCGGCCTATGTGGGCGGCTTCAGCGTGGCCACGATGGTGCTGCACGCGGCCGGCATCGGCCTGGGCGGCGCGCTGCGCCGCCACGCGGGCTGGCTGGCACGGCTGGCCGGTGCGGGCGTGGCGCTGTATGGCGTCGGCCTGATGGTTGCCTGAGCGCACTGACCTCGACAAGGAACCCATCATGATCCCCGGTGAACTGATGCCCGCGCAGGGCGAGATCGAACTGAACGCCGGCCGTGCCACGGTCAGCGTGGCGGTGGCCAACACCGGCGACCGCCCGGTCCAGGTCGGCTCGCATTTCCATTTCTACGAGACCAACCCCGCGCTGGATTTTGACCGCGAGGCCGCGCGCGGCTTCCGCCTGAATATCGCCGCCGGCACTGCCGTGCGCTTCGAGCCGGGCCAGAGCCGCACGGTGGAGCTGGTGGCGCTTTCGGGCGCGCGCATCGTCTACGGCTTCAACGGCAAGATCATGGGAGCGCTGTGATGAGCGTGAAAATCTCCAGGCAGGCTTATGCCGAGATGTTCGGCCCCACCACCGGCGACCGCCTGCGGCTGGCCGACACCGGGCTCATCATCGAGGTGGAGAAGGACTTCACCGTCTACGGCGAGGAAGTGAAATTCGGCGGCGGCAAGGTGATCCGCGACGGCATGGGGCAGAGCCAGCGCATGGCCAAGGACTGCGTCGACACGGTTATCACCAATGCGCTGATCGTCGATCACTGGGGCATCGTCAAGGCCGACATCGGCCTCAAGGACGGGCGCATTGCCTCCATCGGCAAGGCCGGCAACCCGGACATCCAGCCGGGCGTGACGATCGTCGTCGGGCCGGGCACCGAGGTGATCGCGGGCGAGGGCATGATCGTCACCGCTGGCGGCATCGACAGCCACATCCACTTCATCTGCCCGCAACAGATCGAGGAGGCGCTGATGAGCGGTGTCACCACCATGATCGGTGGCGGCACCGGGCCGGCCACCGGCACCTTTGCCACCACCGTCACACCCGGCCCCTGGTTCATGGAGCGCATGCTGCAGGCGGTGGAGGCCTATCCGATGAATATCGGCCTGCTCGGCAAGGGCAACGCCAGCCTGCCGGGGCCGCTGATGGAGCAGGTCGAGGCCGGCGCCATCGGGCTCAAGCTGCACGAGGACTGGGGTACCACGCCCGCGGCCATCGATAACTGCCTGAGCGTGGCGGATGCCACCGACACGCAGGTGGCGATCCACACCGATACGCTCAACGAGGCTGGCTTCGTCGAAGCCACCGTGGCCGCGTTCAAGGGCCGCACCATCCATACGTATCACACCGAAGGCGCGGGCGGCGGCCATGCACCCGACATCATCAAGGTGTGCGGCGAGCCCAACGTGCTGCCGTCGTCGACCAACCCGACGCGGCCGTACACCATCAATACGCTCGACGAACACCTCGACATGCTGATGGTCTGCCACCACCTGGACCCGTCGATCGCCGAGGACATCGCTTTCGCCGAAAGCCGCATCCGGCGCGAGACCATTGCCGCCGAGGACATCCTGCACGACCTCGGCGCGTTCTCGATGATCTCCAGCGATTCGCAGGCCATGGGCCGGGTTGGCGAGGTCATCATCCGCACCTGGCAGACCGCGCACAAGATGGCCGCGCAGCGCGGCAAGCTGCCCGGCGACCCCAACGACGCGCGCGGCGGGCATGACAATTTCCGCGTCAAGCGCTACATCGCCAAGTACACGATCAACCCCGCGCTCACGCACGGCATCGCGCACGAGGTGGGCTCGGTAGAAGTCGGCAAGTGGGCCGACCTGGTGCTGTGGAAGCCGGCCTTCTTCGGCGTCAAGCCGAGCCTGATCTTGAAGGGCGGGATGATCGCCGCGGCAGCGATGGGCGACCCCAACGCATCGATCCCCACGCCGCAGCCGGTGCACTACCGCCCGATGTTCGGCGCCGGCGGACGCGCCCTGCACAAGTCATCGCTGACCTTCGTTTCGCAAGCGGCGCTGGCCGCCGATGTGGGCGGGCGCTACGGCCTGAACAAGGTGCTGTCGGCGGTACAAGGCACGCGCACCGTGGGCAAGCGCGACATGGTGCACAATGACTGGCAGCCGAACGTCACGGTGGATCCCGAGACCTACCAGGTGGTGGCCGACGGCCAGTTGCTGATCTGCGAGCCGGCTACCGTACTGCCGATGGCGCAGCGTTATTTCCTCTTCTGAAGGGCCGCTTTGCAAAAGATCGACAAACATCTCGCCGCCCCGCACGGCATCGCCGCCGTGCTGGTGCGCCGCGCGCCCAAGCTGGTGCTGCCTTTTTCCGAGCGCAGCAAAAGCCGCCTGCGCGCCACCCTCGACAACGGCGAAGAAGTGGCGCTGTTCCTTGCGCGCGGCACCGTGCTGCGCGGCGGCGACCTGCTGGTCACCGAAGGCGGCGTCTTTGTCGAAGTGCAGGCCGCGCCGGAATCCGTGCTGCAAGTCGGCGCCAGCGATCCGCAGGCACTGATGCGCGCGGCCTACCACCTTGGCAATCGCCACACGCCGGTGGAAGTGGGCCGCGACTACCTGCGCCTGGAATTCGACCCGGTGCTCGCGGACATGCTGGCCCGCCTCGGCGTGCAGGCCGAACGCGCGGAACTGCCGTTCGAGCCGGAAGCCGGCGCCTACGGCGGCGGGCACAAGCATGGGCATGAGGCGACGTTTGCCGAGGACTATGCCGCGGCGCAGGCGGTGTTCCATGAGCACCATGGGCACGACCACGATCACGATCATGGCCATGCGCACAGTCATGACCACGGCGATAAACATGGCCACGACCACGCGCCGCATGTGCACGACGAGAGCTGCGGGCACAAGCACTGAGGCTTTGTCCCACACGTATGAGCAAGCCACCGCGCACCCAAACTCCGATGCCTGAACACCCCTCTCCCGCTTGCGTGAGAGGGGAGGGGGAGGAGGGCGAGCGGGTGCCGAAGCCCCAGTTCGCCAAGTTGCTCCGTGCCAGCCAGACCGATGCCGAGCAGCGACTCTGGTATCGCCTGCGCGCCTATCGCTTCATGGGCCTCAAGTTCAGGCGCCAGAAGCAGATCGGTCCTTTTATTGCCGACTTTGTGTGCATGGAATTGAAGCTGGTGATCGAGGCTGACGGCGGGCAACACGGCGATGCGTCCGATGGCGCGCGCGACGCGTGGTTCAAGCGCAGCGGCTATACGCTCCTGCGTTTCTGGAATAACGAAGTGCTGGCGCAAACGGATGCCGTGCTGGAAAGAGTGCGTGAGGTAGTTTTGGAGCTGGGGCATATGGATGCGCCCGCCCTCTCCCCCAGCCCCTCTCCCGCAGGCGGGAGAGGGGAGCAAACCGGCTGCGCATCGGAGCATGCTAGATCGATATCGTCGACTTCGCCAACGCTCCCCTCTCCCGCTCGCGGGAGAGGGGTGGGGGGAGAGGGCGGGCGCTCGCCGAAGCCTGCGGCCTCCGAGCCCCCGGGCGACGCAAGTCAGCGCCTTATGCGCAAGCGCCCATGACCCAGCTCGCCCAACTCATCTCCCTGCTGCACCTCGCCTCGCCGGCGCTGCCGATCGGCGGCTTCAGCTATTCGCAAGGGCTGGAGGCTGCCATCGAGTGCGGCATGGTGCGCGATGCCGGCAGCGCGGAGCAGTGGGTGCGCAGCAACCTGCTGGACGTGCAGGCGCAGTGCGAAGCGCCCGTGTGGCTGCTGCTGTATCGCCATTGGCGCACGCTGGATGCAGCGCGGCTGGCCGAATGGAACGACTGGTTCCATGCCACGCGCGAAAGCGCCGAGTTGCGGCTGGAGACCGAGCAGATGGGCTGGTCGCTGGCGCGGCTGGTGGCGCAGATGGCGTGGGGCGATGCCGCACTGCGCGCGCAGTTGGCAGCGTTGTCGCCGGTGTGCCTGCCTACCGCCTTTGCCGCGGCTTGCGTGGCGCTGGACGTGAATGAGCGCGACGGCCTGGCGGCTTATTGCTTCAGCTGGGCGGAGAACCAGGTGTCGGCGGCGCTCAAGGCGGTGCCGCTGGGGCAGGTGGCCGGGCAGCACATCCTGCGCCGGCTGCATCCCGCGGTGCTGGAGACTGTCGACGAGGCCGTGCGGCGCGCCGCTGCCGAGCCACCGCAGCTGTCCACTTTTTCCCCGATGCTGGGGCTGCTGTCTGCGCGCCATGAGACGCAGTACTCGCGGCTGTTCCGTTCCTGAAGCGAACCACGGCAGCATTCAAACGATTCCCCAAGACAAGATGTCCACCATGACCCAGGCTCGTACCAAGAAGAATCCCCCGTTGCGCGTCGGCGTGGGCGGCCCCGTCGGTTCCGGCAAGACTACCTTGCTGGAGATGCTGTGCAAGGCCATGCGCGAGCGCTATGACCTGGTCGCCATCACCAACGATATCTACACCAAGGAAGACCAGCGCCTGCTGACCATCTCCGGCGCCTTGCCGGCGGAGCGCATCATGGGCGTGGAAACCGGCGGCTGCCCGCACACCGCGATCCGCGAGGATGCCTCGATCAACCTGGAAGCGGTCGAGCGCATGCTGGGCAAGTTTCCCGATGCCGACGTCGTCTTCATCGAGTCCGGCGGCGATAACCTGGCGGCCACCTTCAGCCCGGAGCTGTCGGACCTGACCATCTACGTGATCGACGTGGCCGGCGGCGAGAAGATCCCGCGCAAGGGCGGACCGGGCATCACCAAGTCTGATTTGCTGGTGATCAACAAGACCGACCTGGCCCCTTATGTTGGCGCCAACCTGAACGTGATGGAAAGCGATGCGCGCAAGATGCGTGGCGCGCGCCCGTTTGTGATGGGCAGCGTGAAGTCGGGGCAGGGGCTGGCTGAGGTGATCGCATTCATCGAGCGCCAGGGCATGCTGGGCGTGTAACGCCGGGCTGCCGCGACCGCGTCTTCAACGGCGGCGTGCGAGCACGCACAGGAAGCAGGGCGCGCGCGACAGCCACGCGCACGCATGCCGCCACGGCGCCGCGGGTTGTGGCATACTTGCCGCTCCATGACGTTCCAAGCGCTCGCCCCTTCTTCGCTGTGCCGTACCACCGATACCGGTGGCGCTGCTGCATGCGTGGGTGCCGAGCTGCCGGTCGGGGTTGCCTGCACGTCCGGCGCGTCGTCGATTTCCTTCTCGTTCTCCATTATTCGAATTATCCGGGGTCGCTGAGCTGCGGCTTTGGCTGGTGCTTGGTGGCCCGTGGTCCCTCCCTTGCCGTGCACGGCCATAGGGGCTTGCACGCGACCAACCGATTCGATGGAGAACACCCGATGTCCGATCTTTCAGACCTGCGCGCGCACGCCCGCTATCCCTTGCTGACCGAAATCCAGAGCACCGCGCGGCGCCTGCAAGGCAAGGTGCTGGAGACACCCGTGTGGCGCTGGCAGACCGGGGCGGCCCTGCAACTCGATGCCGGTACCGAGGTCTGGCTCAAGCTGGAACTGTTCCAGCTCACCGGCACCTTCAAGGTACGTGGCGCGCTCAACAGCATCGAGCACATGGATGCCTCTGCGCGGGCGCGCGGCGTGGTGGCGGCCAGCGCTGGCAACCATGCCATGGCGGTGGCCTACGCGGCCAAGGTGGCCGGCGTCGGCGCCAAGCTGGCCATGCCGGCCACCGCCAGCCCCGCGCGCGTGGCGGCCTGCCGCGAGGCAGGCGCCGAGGTGCTGTTGCTGCCGGACGTGCATGCCGCTTTTGACCACGCGCTGCAGCTGGTGGCCGACGAAGGCCGCACCATGGTGCACCCCTACGATGGCCCGCTGATCGCGCAGGGCACCGCGACGGTCGGGCTTGAGCTGATGCGCCAGGTGGCTGGGCTGGATGCGGTGGTGGTGCCGGTAGGCGGTGGCGGCCTGTGCGGCGGCATTGCCGCGGCGGTCAAGCAGATCAATCCGGCTTGCCGGGTCTATGGGGTCGAGCCGGATGGCGCCGATGCCATGAACCGCAGCTTCGAGGCCGGGCGGCCGCAAACGCTGGAGCGCGTCACGACGGTTGCCGACAGCCTGGGCGCGCCTTATGCGCTGGACTACAGCTACGGCGTGTGCCGCCAGTTTGTCGACGGCATGGTGCGCGTCTCAGACGAGGCGATACGCGCGGCCATGCGCATCCTCTATCGCGACATGAAGCTGGCCACGGAACCGGCTACCGCGGTGTCCACCGCGGCGCTGCTGGGGCCCCTGCGCCAGACACTGGCGGGCAAGAAGGTCGCGCTGATCGTGTGCGGGTCCAATCTCGACGCAGCGCGCTTTGCCGAACTGCTGGCAGTGGACGAGCCCGCCTGCGCTAGCTGAATCCGGCGCCGTCAGGCCTGCATGGCCCGGACGGCGATCGTGCGTGCCACCGATGCGATCACGTCCTGCTCTGCATCGGTCATCAAGGCCATATGGCGCACCGTGACACGCTGTGCCGGCGTGATGTTGAACTCGGCGCAGCGTTGTTCCAGCACGAGCGCGCCGCCGCGGCCGCCGCTGTCGGCCTCGCTGAAGTTGAGCATCTCGCTGGCGTCCACGCCCAGCGTGCCGGCCAGCGCGCAGATATTGATCAAGGAGACATTGCGCACGCCGCGCTCGATGCCGCTGAGGTAGGAGCGCGCCATGCCGCTTTCGAGAGCGAGCTTTTCCTGTGACCAGCCACGCTGTTTGCGCAGCTCGGCAAGGTGCAGCCCGAAGCGCTTGAGAGGATCGGCGACCATGGCTCTGTACGTGATTGAGAACGGATCGAGGCTAAGGGTTTGACCTCTTTGTAGCGACGCCTTATAGTAGTACGCACTATAGGTCACTGACCTGGCACTCGCCGCATGCCCTCGCATGTCCTCGCATGTAATCCCATGTATCCGGACGTCGCCGGACGTCGCCGGACGTCGCCGGACGTCGCCGGACGTCGCCGGACGTCGCCGGACGTCCTTGCATGCCGGACGAAGCGCGGCGCCAATGCGTCGCCGGCAACCTGCGGATGATGCCCGCCGGCGAAGGGTAAAAGCTTGTCCAAATGTTACGAATGGGTTTCGCAGCCACAAGGAAAGAGGCGCCCCGCCTCGGCATCTTGTTAAAGCAGCGAAGCACCAGGCCAAAAAAGATTACGACCTCGACATAGAGGCACTCAAATCCCCGGGGAAGCGCGGCGCTGTATTTTTCCATTACGTGGAGAGTGAGTGCCATGCGTATTTTTTCGTTGTTCGACGCGCAGATGCGTGGCGAAATCCTGACAGGCGGAACCGCGTCGCAGTTGCGCGTGGGCCTGCAGGTGAGGGTGGTGCCGGAAGCCGCTGGCCTGGGCAGCAGCGGGGACTACGTCTTTTTGCGCCAAGGCGCGATGCAGTCCGGCATTGTCACCACGCGTGCCGAGTGGTGGGCTTGCCTGCACGGCACGATCAAGCTGACCCCGGTGGGTGGCGAGCCGGTGCTGGTGTCGGCGGGCGGCGTCTATGCGCTGCGCCAGGCCGAGCGCGTGCATCTGGCGGTGCTGCAGGACACGGTATTGATCCGTGCGATCCTGGACCCGAATGCCGTCGGGCTGGTGGGAGCGGGCGTGACCAGCAGCTACGATGCCTTTGCCGTGGGCCAGGCGGATTTCTGGCGGGCCGATGGCGCACAGCGCGGTGCGGATGGCGTGCCGCGCGCCAATGCGGCTTTTGTCTCGCTGGCCGAGGGCGAGCCTGAATGGGCGCTGCGCCTGCGCGCGGGCGGGCTGAACTGGGCGGCCTGCCATGCGGGCACGCTATGCCTGCAGTGGCATTCGCCATGGCCGCACGTCGAGCGGCAGGTGGCGTACCTGCAGCCCGGCATGGTCTTCGCGCCGGATCCCGATGAGGCGTACCGGATCGACGCGCTGCATCCCGTGGCGAGCCTGCTGTGCTGCCTGCAGGCGCCGGCGCGCGTGGCCGGCGCTGGCGAGATGCAGGTGGTTTCCCTCCATTGACCGCCTGGCGCCATGGCCGCGCTGACGGGCTGCTCAGCGGCGCTGGTACTGCGTGGCGCCGAACAGGATTTCCCGTTCCTTGTCGCCGCTCAGCGGCTTGCGTTCCTGTGCCAGCACCGCGACACCGCGCTGCACGGCGGGCCGCTCGGCGATCTCAAGGAACCAGCGCTTCAGGTGCGGATAGTCGTCCAGCTCCACACCCTGGTTCTGCCAGCTGCGCAGCCACGGGAAGGTCGCGATATCCGCCACGGAGTATTCGCTGCCAGCCAGCCAGGCATGTTCCGACAGTTGCTTGTCGATGACGCCGTACAAGCGCTTGGCCTCGTTGGTGTAGCGGTTGATGGCGTACTCGATCTGCTGTGGCGCATACATGCGGAAATGGTGCGCCTGGCCCAGCATCGGGCCGACGCCGCCCATCTGGAACATCAGCCATTGCAGCGCGTCGTACTTGCCGCGCACGTCCTCGGGCAGGAACTTGCCGGTCTTGCCGGCGAGGTAAAGCAGGATGGCGCCGGACTCGAACAGCGAGATGGGTTTGCCGTCCGGGCCATCGGGGTCGACGATGGCCGGGATCTTGTTGTTCGGGCTGATCTTGAGGAAGTCCTCGCCGAACTGGTCGCCGGCGCCAATATTGATGGGGTGGACCTTGTACGGGAGGCCGCACTCCTCGAGCATGATGTGGATTTTGTGGCCGTTGGGCGTGGGCCAGCTGTAGACGTCGATCATCGGGAAGGGCTCCTGGCTGCGATCGTGCAATCGGTGAATCGCCACATCAACCACTGGCGCGGCGAACCGCGCGATTTAAGCACAGAAGAAAAAAACGCGCAGACTGGCTGCGCGTTTTCCATGTTGCCAGCAGGGCCGGCGGTGAGACCGGTTGTGGCCGGTTGTGGCCGCTTGTGGCGGATTGCGGATCGTTGCGGCTTAGAAGCCGCGTGCCACCGGCATGCTGATGTCGTCCGGGCTCACGCCCATGTGCTTGGCCAGCTCCAGCTTGGCGATGGCGTTGCGGTGCACCTCGTCCGGGCCGTCGGCCAGGCGCAGGGTGCGCTGGTGCGCCCACCAGTTGGCCAGCGGGAATTCGTCAGAGACGCCAGCGGCGCCGTGCACCTGGATGGCCCAGTCGATCACCTTCAGCGCCATGTTGGGGGCGACGACCTTGATCATGGCGATCTCGGCCTTGGCCACCTTGTTGCCGGCGGTGTCCATCATGTAGGCGGCCTTGAGCGTCAGCAGGCGCGCCATTTCGATTTCGCAGCGGGCTTCGGCGATGCGCTCGCGCGTCACGCCCTGGGCGGCCACCGGCTTGCCGAATGCAACGCGCGACAGGGCGCGCTTGCACAGCAGTTCCAGCGCGCGCTCGGCCACGCCGATGCTGCGCATGCAGTGGTGGATGCGGCCCGGGCCGAGGCGGCCTTGGGCGATCTCGAAGCCGCGGCCTTCACCCAGCAGGATGTTGGCTGCCGGCACGCGCACGTCCTTCAGCTCGATCTCCATGTGGCCGTGCGGCGCGTCGTCGTAGCCGAACACCGGCAGGAAGCGCTTGATGGTGATGCCCGCGGTATCGGCCGGCACCACGATCATCGATTGCTGTTCATGACGGCCCGCTTCCGGGTCGGTCTTGCCCATCACGATATAGACCTCGCAACGGGGATCGCCCGCGCCCGACGACCACCACTTGGTGCCGTTGATCACGTATTCGTCGCCATCGCGGCGGATGCTGCAGCAGATATTGGTGGCGTCCGACGAAGCCACGGCCGGCTCGGTCATCAGGAAGGCCGAGCGGATCTCGCCGCGCAGCAGCGGCTCCAGCCACCTGTCCTTGAGTTCTTCCGACGCGTAGCGCTCCAGCGTCTCCATGTTGCCGGTATCGGGCGCCGCGCAGTTGAAGACTTCGGCCGACCAGGGCACCCGGCCCATGATCTCGCACAGCGGTGCGTATTCCAGGTTGGACAGGCCTTCCGGGGCACGCTTGGAATGGGGCAGGAACAGGTTCCACAGGCCGGCTTCGCGCGCCAGCGGCTTGAGTTCCTCGATCACCTTGGTCGGGACCCAGGCGTTGCCGGCCTGGCGGTTGGCCTGGATCTCGGCGTAGAAGCGCTTCTCGTTCGGATAGATGTGCTTGTCGAAGAAGGCCAGCAGGCGAGCCTGCATTTCCTTGACCTTGGGGGTGTACTCGAATTGCATGTTGTCTCCTCCACCTCTGAATGAGGCCGGCATCGGTTGGGCCGCCGCGGGTTGCGGTGGGCCGTTTCCGGCACCGGCGGACGCGGTTTGCGCCGACTGGAGAGGACTGTACCGCAATCCAGGTAATTAGAAAAATGAATTTTCTGGATTTGCCAGTATCAATACCGTGCATTCCATGCCAGAATGCCCATCATGCAGCTATCCCGCATCGACCTGAATCTCTTCGTGGTGTTCGACGCTATCTATAGCGAAGGCAGCATCACGGCCGCCGCCCGCCAGCTTAACCTGACCCAGCCCGCGGTCAGCCACGCGCTGGGGCGCATGCGCCTCTTGTTTGACGACCCGCTATTCGAGCGGCGGGGGCAGGGCATGGCACCCACGCCGCTGGCGCGCTCGCTGGCCGCCGAGGTGCGCACGGCCCTGCAGTCCTTTGCCCGCACCTTGCAGGACACGCCGCATTTCGATCCGGCGGCCACGGTGCGCCGCTTCACCATTGGCATGCGCGATGCGCTGGAGTCCACCCTGCTGCCGCCCCTGATGGCCCGCGTGACCGCGATGGCGCCGCAGGTGGAGATCGCGGCGATCCGCTTCGACCGGCGCGAGATGGAGTCGGAACTGCTGGCCGGCACGCTCGACGCGGCCATCGATATCTTGCTGCCGGTGTCGCCGGCCATCCATCACACGCCCTTCATGGCCGACCCGATGGTGGTGCTGGCCCGCCGCGACCATCCGCTGATGAAGAAGGAGCTGACGCTGGAGCGCTACCTGGCCGCCGAGCACGTGCATGTGTCGTCCCGCCGGCGCGGGGCCGGCCTGGAAGACCAGGCGCTGCACCGCATGGGCCTGACGCGCCGGGTGCGGTTGCGCTGCCAGCATTACGCCGCGGCCTGCCGGGTGGTGAGCTGCACCGACTTGCTGGCCACGCTGCCGCTGCGCTACGCGCGCATCGCCAACGAGCCATATGCCAACCGCTTGCTCTCGCTGCCCTTCAAGGTGCCTACGCTGGAACTGCACCTTTACTGGCATGCCGGCGGCGAGAATGATGGCGCCAATCGCTGGCTGCGCGAGCAACTGCTGGCGGTGATCAACTCGCTCGGCGGCGGTGTGGGCGAGGTGGCCCTGGACTGAGCGCGCCGAGCCTCGTCCCCTGCGCCTACCAGGATGCGCTATCGGCCTGGCGCTCGATGCGCACGGTGGCTGGCGGCAATGTGCTGTCGGCCTGCACCGCATAGGGCAGCGGCGGCCGGTATTGCGCCGGCACCGCCTGCCATAGCCGCTCGACCCACGCCCTGACCTCGGGGCTGGCCGGCGCCGACGCCGTGACACGCAGCGCCAGCTGCGCCCCGGCGGCGGGCTCGGCCCCCGACGGGGCGGATAGCAAGCGCTCCACCGCTAGCTGAGGTTCTTCCCGCAAGCTCATCGTCAACGTTCCCACCCTTTGCACGCGTGCGGCAGGCGCGGGTGCGCGTGCCGCATCGGCCTGCTGCGACGGGCTGGCGCGCAGTGCCAACCTGGGTGCATCGATGGTGGGCGCTGGCGCCGGTGGGGCGATGGGGGCGATCGGGGCTGGCGGCGCAATGGCAGCCATCGGCGCGATCGGCGCCATGGGTGCCGGGGCAGGTACCGCAGGCGCTGCCGCTGCGGCGGGAGGCGCTCCGGCAGAGAGTGAGCCGGTCGCGCCCGCTGCGCTTTCCCTGGATGCAGGTGCACGCTGTTCCGCTAGCCGGTCCGGCTCGCGAGGCGCGGCCTTGGCCTGTGCCTCGGCGGGGGGGCGGGCCGGTGCAGGCGCAGGCTGTGCGGCATGAGCGGCTTGAGTGTCGGACGGAGGCACTGGCGCATCCGCGCGCGGCGATGCCGGCTGTCCCGCGGATTCCGCTTGCGGAGCTGGAGCCGGGGCCGGAGCCGCTGGCTGCACCGCCGCTTGTGCAACCGGCTTGGCGGGTTCCGCCTGCTTTGCCGTCTTGTTTGCCGCCGTGTCCGCCACGGGGGCCGGGGCTTGGGCGGGTAACGTGATTTCGCCGTGGCGCAGGTCAAGCTGGCGCATGACGATCTGCAGTGACAAGACGCCCACGCCGAGGGTGGCGGCGAGCGCGCCCAGCGCGGGCCACCAGCGCCGTGCGGGGCGGGCACGGGGCGGCTTGCCAGTTGGCTCTGCGCCGGCGGCCGGTTGTGCGGGCAGCGCCTGCTCGCGCAGCCACGCCTGCGCCGCCTCGCTGACAGGCGCGCCGAGCACGCTTTGCGGCACGTCGCCGCGCCGGATTTCCTCCAGCACGGCATTGCGGCGCGTGGCCTGCGCCGCTTGCATCCGCGCGGCTTGCGCCATGACCGCTGCCTGCAATCCCGCCGGCGGCGTGAAATCCAGATCGTCATCGTCGGCGGGCGCCTCGGCTTGTTCGGCGTAGGCCCGGACCTTGGCCGGCAGCGAGGCTGGCGGCAGCGGCGCTGGCGCGTTGCGCGCCGCCTGCTCCGCACGCGCCGCAGCCATCACCGAGGCCTCCAGCGAGGCCGGCGGTACAAAAGCGGGCAACTCGCGCAACAATGCCGCGAGCCGGTCCTCGCCGGCGATGAAGCGTTCGTCCGCGCTCATGGCAGCCGCTCCTGCGATGGCGTGGCCACCAGGTTCTCGCGCAGCCGTGCAAAGGCGTAGCGCAGCCGGCTCTTGATGGTCTCGAACTTCTCGCCCAGCGTCAGGGCGATGTCCTCCACGCTCATCTCGCTGAAGAAGCGCAGCACGATCACCTCGCGCTGCGCCGCCGGCAGCGCCAGCAGCGCTTGCCGCACGCCCTGCAGGTTCTGGCGCAACTGCGCCTCGGCCTCGGGGCTGAGGTCGTCGGCAGGCATGGCGAGATGCGTCTCGTCGAGCGTGTCGCGCTGGCGCTCGTAGGCGCCGCGCAACTGGTCCAGCCAGGTATTGCGCGCGATCTGGAACAGGAAGGTGCGCAGGGCCGCGCTGGGCTGGTAGTCCGCGCAGCGGGTCATCAGCTTGACCCAGGTCTTCTGGGTCACGTCCTCGGCCTCGCTGGTGTTGCCCTGGCAAAGCCAGGCCACGTAGTTGTACAGCGCCGCGTTGTGGCGGCGGAACAGCTCGGCCACCGGCTGCTCGATCAGGCCGTTGGCGACCAGCAGCATCAGGTCGGTATCCGGCAGCGCGGACAGTCCGGCAGAGGATGGGGAGGGCGGGGCGCCAGGTGAGGGGGCATGCATGCGCGGGAGTATATGACAGCCCCGCGCGCCGCTGCGAGGGGCTGTCGGTGCCGGGTGCCTGCGCGCGGGCAACCCGGCGGATGGTGGGCGAGGCGGCCTCAGCGTGGCGGCTCCCTGGCAGGCTCGCCGCCTTGTGCCAGCGGTGCGCGCGTCGACAGGGCCTGCGCCAGGTCGACCAGCTTGATGAACTCGCCGCGGTAGCCAAAGCGGTCGGCGCCGCGCGCGCCGAGCGCCAGGGTGCGCGCGTCGGCGTAGGTCCAGCCGTTGACATGATTGCCGCCACGCAGTATCTGGCCGAAGCCGGCTACCGCCGCGGCGAAGCGCATGGCGTCGTCGGCCTGCGCCAGCGGCCGCACCGCGCTGTCCTGCACGGCCAGGTCGATCAGCTCGCTGGCTTGCGCCTGCGGCAGCTTGTAGCGCAGCTTGATGTGGGCCAGCTCGCCAGCGGCGCCCTTGCCTGGCTGGGCGGCAGGGCTCGCCGGCTGGTAGCGCAGCGGGTCGATCAGGCCGGGCTGGCCCGCCAGCGTCAGCTCATAGAGGGCTGTCACGGTGTGGCCGGCACCGATGTCGCCGGCGTCGACCTGGTCGTTGTTGAAATCCTCGCGCTTGAGCGCGCGGTTTTCATAGCCGATCAGGCGGTATTCCTTGACCGTGGCGGGGTTGAACTCGACCTGGATCTTGACGTCGCGCGCCACCGTCGCCAGCGTGGAGCTGAACTCCTCGGCCAGCACCTTCTGGCCTTCCATCAGGTTGTCGATGTACGAGTAGGCGCCGTCGCCCGCGTCGGCCAGTTGCTCCATCAGCTGGTCGTTGTAGTTGCCGGTGCCAAAGCCCAGCGTGGACAGCGAAACGCCGGACTTGCGCTTCTCCGCGACCAGGGCCTTGAGCTGGCGGAAGTCGGTGATGCCCACGTTGAAGTCGCCATCGGTGGCTAGCAGCACGCGGTTGATGCCGCCCGCGATAAAGCTCTGCTGCGCAGCCTGGTAGGCCAGCGCGATGCCGCTCGCGCCGGCGGTCGAGCCGCCCGCTACCAGCGAATCGATGGCCGACGAGATGGTAGCCTTGTCGCTGCCTGGCGTCGGCGGCAGCACCACGCGCGTGCCGCTGGCGTAGGTCACCAGCGTGATGCGGTCCTGCGCGCGCAGCGCGTTGGTCAGCAGCTTGAGCGAGGACTTCAGCAGCGGCAGCTTGTCGGGCGAATACATCGACCCCGACACATCGACCAGGAAGACCAGGTTGGCCGGCGGCAGGCTGTCGCGTGCCGCGTCGGCGGCCTTGATGCCGATGCGCAGCAGCACGTTGCGCGCTTGCCATGGCGCGGGCGCGGCGTCAGCGTGCACGGCAAAGGGGCGGCCATCGCGCGGCTGCGCGTAGTCGTACGGGAAGTAGTTGACCATTTCCTCCACGCGCACCGCGTCGGCCGGCGGCAGGCGGCCGGCATTGAGCAGGCGGCGCACATTGCTGTAGCTGCCGGTGTCGACGTCGATGCTGAAGGTGGAGACAGGCGCTTGCGCTACCTGCTGCACGCCGTTCTCGTCGATGGCGCCATAGCGCTCACGGTCTGGCCCAGGCTGCGGCTGCGGGTAGGGCATGGGGCGTGCCATCAGGGTCATGGGCGCCGCAGGCATGGCGCGCATGGCAGGCGCGTATGCATTGGCCACGGCGCCGGCGACCGCCTCCTTGGCGGCAGATGCGGTGTCGCGGGCTTCTGCCGTCGGCACGGTGGCCACGGACTGCACGGGAGCGGCCGGGGCAACCGGCGCAACCGGGGGAGTTGCCACCGGCTGCGTGGCCGGTGGCGCGTTGTCGGCGCGCGCGGGCAAATCCGGCGGGGTGGAGGCTGTGGTGGAATGACCACCGCAAGCGGCCACCGCAAAGGCAATGGCCAAGGCTCCCAAGCGCTTAAGCATGTGCTTTTCTCCTGAAGGGCCGCGCCGGCGATGCCGGCGGCAGGGCGCTGTCAGTGAAACGAGGCAGCCTGGCGCAAGGGGTTAAGCGCGATCAAAAAAATCAGAACTCGCCAAGACCCGGCAGGCCCGGCACGCGGGTCAGTCGAGCCGGATGTCGGCCTGCTTCACCACGGTGGCCCAGCGCGCACGCTCGGCGCTGAAGAACTTGTTCGTCTCCGGCGGCGTCATGGTCACCACTTCCGCACCCTGGCCGGCGAGCTGCGCGCGCACGTCCGGCAAGCGGATGATGCGGATCAGTTCGCTGCTGATGCGTGCCACCAGCGCATCGGGCATGCCCGCGGGCGCCATCACGCCTTGCCAGGTGCCCGACTCGAAGCCTGGCACCCCTTGCTCGGCAATGGTCGGCACTTGCCCCACCAGCGGCATGCGGGTCTTCTTGGACACCGCGATCACCTTCAGCTTGCCGGCCTGCACCTGGGGCAGCGTCGCCAGCATGCCGTTCATCAGCACCTGGGCGGTGCCGCCCACGGTATCGGCCACCGCCTGCGCACCGCCTTTGTAAGGCACGTATTGCCACTTCGCGCCGGTAGCCTGCGCCACCGCCACGCCCGCCAGGTGCGGCGCGCTGCCGATGGCGGTCACGGCAAAGTTGAGCTGGGTGCGCTTGGACAGGTCCACCAGTTCCTTGAGGTTGCTGACCTGCACCGAAGGATGGACCACCAGCAAATGCGGCGAGTACGCCAGCATGGAAACGCCCTTCAGGTCCTTGCCCGGATCGAACGTGAGTTTGGTGTAGACCGACGGGCTGATGGCCAGCGCGCCGACATCGCACAGCAGCAACGTGTGATTGTCGGTGCCGGCCTGCGCGACCATGGCGGCGCCGATATTGCCGTTGGCGCCCGGGCGGTTATCCACCACGATGGGTTGGCCGAGGGCTTCGCCGAGCTGGCGGCTGATCAGGCGGGCAATGATGTCGGAGGAGCCGCCGGCGGGATAGGGCACAACCAGCCGGATCGGGCGGGTAGGCCAGTCGGCGGCTTGCGCCGGCGACGACAGCAGCGTGCCGGCCGCGCCGAGGCTGCCCAGCGTGGCGGTTGCGCCGAGGGACGAGAGTTGGGTCAGGAAGGTGCGGCGGCTGCTTGGCATGGGCGTTGTCTCCGGCTTTGTTTTCTTTGTACGTGTTGTATGTTGTCGTATGTGTTGGATCATAGCCGGAAGTCCTGGGCGGGTCCAGGGCATTTTCTGGCAGGATTTCAGGCGTGACGGATGGCGAGCCTGGCGAGAGTCGCGGTGAAGTCGTTGCCGAAAACTGGCCTACACATCATCTGATACGATAACTTGCCCCGTAAAAAAACCTCTTCCCCGCGCTGGGGGAAGAGGTTTTCCGATGATCCCGGCAAAGCGCCAGATTGCCAGATTGTTATTGCTTTGCCTTCTTTGCGTACTCCCAGCCCATTTCCGCCATCGGCCGGGCGCGCTTTCCTGCATCCGCGGCCTGCGCGGAGGAAGCCGTCCCGTCCACCACGCGCTTCATGATTCCCTGCAGGATGCCGGCAATCCGGAACATGCTGAACGCCAGGTAGAAATTCCAGTCGCCGGTGATCGGCCGGCCGGTGCGTTGCTCGTAGGTACGGCGGTACGTGGCCTCGTCAGGGATGCCAAGCCCGGCATGGTCCAGGCCGGCGATGCCGCGGAACTGTCCCGGGGCAATGTGCCAGCTCATGCAGTGGTAGCCGAAGTCGGCCATCGGGTGCCCCAGCGTGGACAGTTCCCAGTCGAGCACGGCCAGCACGCGCGGCTCGGTGGGGTGGAACATGAGGTTATCCAGCCGGTAGTCGCCATGCACGATGGACGTGAGATCGGCGTCTTCCTGCGGGATATGCTCGGGCAGCCAGGCCATCAGCGAGTCCATGGCCGGGATGCTCTCGGTCTCGGACAGCTTGTACTGCTTGGTCCAGCGCTCGATCTGGCGCGAGAAGTAGTTGCCCGGCTTGCCGTAGTCGCCCAGGCCGATGGCCTTGTAGTCGACGGTGTGCAGCGCGGAGATGACGCGGTTCATCTCGTCGTAGATGGCGGCGCGCTCGGCCGGCGTCATGTCGGGCAGCGACTGGTCCCACAGCACGCGGCCGGCGACGAATTCCATGATGTAGAAGGCGCGGCCGATCACGGCTTCGTCTTCGCACAGCGCGTACATCCTGGCCACCGGCACGTCGGTGCCGGCCAGCGCGGCCATCACGCGGTACTCGCGCTCGATGGCGTGGGCCGAAGGCAGCAGCTTGGACTTGGGGCCCGGCTTGGCGCGCATCACGTAGGTCTGGCCAGGTGTGATCAGCTTGAAGGTGGGGTTGGACTGGCCGCCCTTGAACTGCTCGATGGAGAGCGGGCCGGCAAAGCCGGCAACATGCTCGCGCATCCAGGCTTCCAGCGCGGCCAGGTCAAAGCGTTGCTGCTCGGCTACCTCGCGGGTGCCTTCGAAATTCGAAACGTTGGTGCTCATGCTGTCTCCATGTTTTCGGTATGTTCCGGGTTTTCCGAGATTCGATTACGTCTGTCTTGTCCGTCTTGTCCGTCTTGTCTGTTTTATCTTTATCTCTGTGCGGCGTGGCTAGCTGGCCGGCCCGCGCAGGTCGCGAAAGCGCAGGTATTGATGCAGCAACACTTCCATGGTGGTGTGGCGCGAACCGCTGTGCACGGGCGTGGGCGGCGAGTAATTCATCATGCGCACCACCCAGTCCAGCGGATCGTCGCCCGCGTCGAGCACATTGATGCAGCCGGCGGTTTGCATCAGGCTGCCGTAGAACACGCGGCGCCCGCAGGTGATGGCGTGGGAAAGGATGGCGCGGTTGGTGCCGCCATGCAGGACCAGCAGGGCGGTGTCCCAGTTCGGGTCGTCGCGCAGGCGGCGCAGCGCGGGCAGCACGCGGTCGAGGAATTCGCCTACGCTCTCGCCATCGAGGAAGCGCTTGTCTTCGGGCACTTCGCCTTCAAAGGCGCCAATAAATGCGTCGCGCAGCTTGTCGTCGCTGATGCCTTGCAGCTTGCCGCCGCGGATTTCCTGCAGCTCGGGCCAGGTTTCCATCGCGGCATCGGCCATGCCGGGCAACTCCGCCAGCACGCGCTCGGCGGTTTCCACCGTGCGCGGCAGCCCGCTGACGATGATGCGGTCAAAGCCAATGTTCTCGGCGGCAAAGGCTCGGCCAGCCGCGCTGGCCTGTTCGCGCCCGGTCTCGTTGAGCGGCACCAGTTCGGGCAGCGCAGGGCGCCCGGTCTCGTCGAAGTAGGTCACCGCGCCATGGCGCATCAGGTAGACGCGGCGGCGGGGCGAGGGCGGCAATTCCATGCAAGTCTCCGGTGCTTGTGCTGCCGTGCCCGTCTGCGCGGGCATCGTTGGCGTGGCATTGCGAGGCCGGGTGCGCGCATTGGCGAACCCGGCGGGCAGGGCGGCTCAGCGGTAGTTCGGCTTGCGCTTTTCCAGGAAGGCGCCGATGCCTTCGCCGCCATCCTTGTGATGCAGCGCGGCCACGAAGTTGTCGCGTTCTTGCGCCAGGTGTTCGGTCAGGCTGGCGGTAGCGGCGTGGTTGATCAGGCCCTTGATGCGGCCCATGGCGTGCGGCGAGCGCGTGGCCAGCGATTCGCCCAGGCGCAGGGCTTCGGTCAGCGCCTGGCCGGGCGGCACCACGCGGTTGACCAGCCCGAAATGCGCCAGGCGCGCGGCATCCACGGGCTTGCCTTCCATGATCAGTTCGCAGGCGAGCTGCCGGGGCAGGGCGCGGGCCAGCTCGTACGAGCCGCCGCCGTCAGGCGTCAGGCCAACGTTGACGTAGGCCATCACGAACTTGGCGTCGCTGGCGGCCACCACGAAATCGCAGGCGAGCACCAGCGAGAAGCCGGCGCCCGCGGCGGGGCCTTCCACGGCGGCGATGATCGGCTTGGGGAAGGCGTGCAGCGTTTCGATCCAGTGGTTCAGGACTTCGATGCTCTCGGCTTGCACCTCACGCGGCTTGGCGCGGTTGCCGAGCAGGCGGTTGAGGTTGCCGCCGGCGCAGAACACGCCATCGGCGCCGGTGATCACCACCGCGCGGATTTCGTCGTCGCGCGAGGCCAGCTCAAGCGCTTCCTGCGAGGCCGCGTAGATGTCCGGATGCAGCGCGTTGCGTGCCTCGGGGTTCGAGATGGTCAGCACCAGGGTGGTGTCGACGCGTTCGGATAGCAGCTGTGCGGTCATGGCGGCCTGTGCGGATGCGCGAATGCAACGATGCAACGCGGTGTCGGATACGAAACGACCGCAGGCCAGAAACAAGCCTGCGGTCGCGGTTCTTACTGCTCTTCGGCCAGCAGCGACAGGCCGAGCCCGGCGCGGCGCCACAGCCACGGGCTGGGGCGGTAGCGCATGTCGCCGGTCAGGCGTTCCAGGTTGCGCAGCACGGT
>NZ_JBWKVH010000060.1:0-37412 GCF_059421605.1 Cupriavidus sp. GW821-FHT02F09 | reverse complement strand
TCGATAAGGCAGGCTACGCTCCGGAGGGGATGCGCATTGGTGCGATTCGAGAGACGTTTCCACACGGCCTCGACCCACAGCAGCCACTCGCGCTGTGGAACTGGCTGTCCGAAACCCAACGCTCGGGGCGGCCGGAGGGAAGCGCAGCTGCCGCGGCTTGGCGGAACTCCACCCGTTTGCATCGACTGGCGACGCCGCATATTGGAGCGTCGGAATCGCATCCCCGGTAGCCCGCCCCGGAGCCGTCTGCTCAAGGTCGAAAAGCGGACGCTAGGTTGACTGCCTCAGCAGCACGGCGACCTATGGCCGCCTGCATGACCTGTTCCAGCGGCCCTGACCGGCGGCTGGCCTGTCGACTTTTGCCGTGCAGGACGGTATCCCTCTGCAAATTGACCGCACGAGGCCAGCCAGGTACTACCGGTAGTGTTTACTCACACGAAGCTTACACTATTTAGTGTATTTTTAACCTGTGCACAACTTGCGATGTGCTATAAAGTCGGACGTATTGCCAGCTTATCAGCGCATCCATGACCGCTCCGCCCGCCCAACCGCCGCAGCAAATCGAGCCGACTGCCGAGGTCCTTGACACCGCCGTGGACGGCGAGGATTTCGCCCGTGCTGTGGCGAGGCTGGAGGGTGTGGGCGTCCAGGTCTTGCTCGTGGTCAACGGGTTCACGGCCTGCGCCTACCAGCGCCACACCGAGAAGGACGGGTGGATTCCGGTGTGCCGCGGCGAGCTGTCCGAGTCCATCCTTGACGCGACAACGGGACTGCGCGGCCTCAAGCGTCTGACGTGGGCCCAAACAGAGGGCTCTCCGCTGGCCGTCCCGCCCGCCTCGCTGACGGCCGCACGCCCCACGGTAAAGCAGCTGCGCCAGTGGCTTGGCATGGCCGAGGCGCTGACCGGCCGCGAGGGCGAGGTGTCGGCATCGACCCGCGAGCAGGTGGCCTACCGGGCCGGCTGGCGTTGCCAGTTCAGCGGCTGCGGAGTCGATTTGCACACGCACGCGCCGACCGGCCGCAATGGTCGGTTCAGCTACTACGCGCACATCGTTGCCTCGTCGCGGAACGGCCCGCGCGGGCACGCGACGCGCTCCGCCCTGCTCGCCGACGAGCCAGACAACATCATGCTGCTGTGCGACGCGTGCCACCGCCTCGTCGACCGCATCGACCCCACCTATTACACCGAAGATATGCTGCAGGGCATGCGCCAGCGCAGCGTCGATGGGGTCAAGCGGCTGCTGGACACTCTGCAGTACCCCGACGCCGAGGTCGTCGCCATCATTGGCAGCATCGCCGGCCAGGTGCCTCAGTTCAACATGCGCGATGCGGAACTGGCCCTGTGGGAGAGCCAACTGCGCTCGACCCGTCACAGTGCAGAGTTCGCATTCCACGTCGACCACCAGCTTCATGACGTGCACACGTCCGAGTACTGGTCAGCGTTGTTCCGCTCTATGCGCTCCGACTCGGGTCAACTCCAGCGGATGCTCACCGGCGCCGGTCGGGGCGGCTCACCGCGCCCAAGGCTGGCCATCTTCCCGCTGCACACGACATCGGTGTTGCTGGTGGCCGGCCGCATCCTGGGTGAGAACAGCGGCACGCACCTGTTCCAGCCGCAACGCAGCATAGCCACCGATGCACAGTCGACTCGCTGGGCGTGGCCGCGGCCCGAGCGCAGCCGTCGCACCGACAAGTTCAAGTGGCGGGTGCTCAAGGGGCGCGACCCCGGCATGACCGCGGCGAACCTCATCGTGTCGCTGACCTTCGGCATTGCGCCAAGCCGCCTGCCGCCCGGATGCTTCGATGCGCAGACGAACTCGCTCGCCCTGCCGACCCTCGAGGTCTACGTCGAGCCCGGAGACCGCGGCATCCATCTCATCGGGGCGCCGCAAGACCTGCAAGACCTCGGCCGAACCCTTGACCGAGCAGTACAGATTCTTCACGACGAGTGGCACGTCGACCGCGTGAACCTGTTCATCGGCGCACCCACGACGGCCGTCGTGACGATGGGCCAGAAGATGCAGGCGCGTGACCAGGCCACCTATGCCTGCCACGAATCCAAAAGCCGCGACGGTGTTTTCCTGCCGACCGTCGAGATTTCTTCCACGCAGGTCCGAGAGCCCAGGTCCGGGCAAGTGTTCGAGCTTCAACCCTGAAAGGGCTCACATGACTACCAATCCGCCTACCTTCTCGCAGCGCATGATGGCCGCCCTGCTGGCACGCAACGACGCCAAGCAGTGGGAAGCGCTCATCGGAACCTTGCTCCAGCGCCTGGAGCTTAATGCGGCGACGTACGCCGAGGCTGAGGCCGACTACCTGCTGCTGGCGAACTCCATCGCCCGCAAGCTCAACATCCCGCGCACCGACATCGAGATTTTCGTGCAGGGCTCGGTGCGCACGAAGACGACCATTCCGCAGCGTCACCCGGCCAAGTTCGACCTCGACGTCGTCGTCAAGTTGACCAACCCCTGGCTGACGCAGATGGACCCGCACGAACTGTTCGAGCACTTCGGAAAGGCGCTCGAAGGCAACGAATCGGTCACGGGCGTCCCCGAGGCCAAGCGTCGTTGCTGGTTCCTCAACTACCCGGGCAAGGCGTATTCGTTCGATGTCACGCCCGCGGTCCGCGAACCGATGGCGACGTCGGACTCCGTGCTCCGCGTGCGCGACCCCGATACGAACTGGTCGCCATCCAACCCGGTCGCCTTCGCTGACTGGTTCTGCCAGCGCGCAGACCTGCGCTTCCGGTTCCAGCAAACCATCGTGCGCAAGGCGTTCGATGCCCGCACCACAGTCGAACCTCTGCCCGATACGGACATCGCCATGGACGACATCCTCCGCCGCGTCGTGCAGTTGATGAAGCTGCATCGCGACGGCATGCACTGGTACGCGGACGAGGCCGTCAAGAAGGCTCAGCCCATCTCGGTCATCCTCGTGACGTTGGCAGGTCATGCCTGCGAGAAGCTGTGGGCCGAGGAACAGGCAGGCCGCCGCCGGTTCACCTCCGCCATTGAAGTCGCGCTCGCCATCGTCGAAGAGCTCCCGTCGTTCATCCAGTGCATGAACGGCCGCTACGAGGTCCGCAATCCCGCGCTGCAGTACGAGAACTTCGCCGACAAGTGGAACAGCGACCAAGGCGCGCGCGCCAAACAGTTCGCCCGTTGGCACAAGCAACTCGAACAAGACCTGGACGCGCTGCTGCACCAGGACGAGTCCCACGCGAGCGAAGACAAGGTGCGCGCCGTGTTCGGTGGCGCCGGCGTGGAAGCGTGGAAGGCCAGCAAGCCCAAGGTCAACGTGATGGACAGCCTGCTCGGAAGCGCCGGCCCGTACATCAAGACCAACCCGCGGACGCCCACCAACGCGGGCTCGTCTGGCACGCTGGGCTAACCCGGGTGGCCACGTCCGCCTTCGAGGCCGCCCGCCTGGCCGTTGAGCAATGGCTCAACGGCGGCGGTGCTTCGTTCGCGAAGAAGGTGCACACCGGTGCCGACAGTCATTGTCTGGCCTGGGAAGTCGACCTCCAGGGCAACCATCCGCTCATCGCGAGCTTCAGGATTTCGCTGCCGCGTAGCTTCCCCGCGCAGCCTTGTGAAATCCATGTCGACAAGCGACTGTGCCTGGCCCTGCCGCATGTCGAAGAAGACGGCCGCGTGTGTCTCGGCAGCGGGTCGCCGCCGTCGGCCTACGAAAACGGCGCATCGGCAGTGAACGCGGTTCTCACGCGGTTCAACGAGGAAGTCCTGCAGCGCGTTGTCGACCCCGCGTGGGTCGAACAAGAGCTGCAGCGCGAGCGCCTATCTTACTGGTCGCGCCATTGCGACCGAGCGCGTAAGACCGCGCCCAAGGCGCCGCGCGCCACGTGGCTATCGCTCACCGAGGCCACCGAGCTCGACGTCCATGGCTGGCTCGAGTGCAAGACTGCGGTGTACGCGCAGCCCGGCCGGCAGCAGCGCCACTACGGCCTGCAGTTGGTCTCCACCGCGGAAGGCGACCCCAACGACCTCGCGCAGCGCCACCAGTGGGCGTCGGGCACCCTCGTACGCGGGAACGCGCTGGTGGTGCGACTGCCGGCGGACAGGTCGTGGACGCCGAAGACCTGGCCAACGGATTTCGCAGCCCTGGAGGAGCTGGTGCTTGCGAGCACGGGAGGCGTCATCCACCTGAGCGCGTGGGTCAGCGAGCTGGGCTGGACCATGACCGGTGCAAAGCAGGTGCAGAAGCGAACTTCGTGGAAGACGACCGTCTGGGGCGACGAGGCCCCAATTGGCTACTCGCCGCGCCTCGTAGTCGTGGTCGACGGTCCGTTCGCCTACGGCTTGCAGATTTCCCCATCCGGCGTCCTGTCCCGCCAGCCACAGCTCACGCCCCTGAAGGTCGCACGCGTCGACCGCAACTGGGCCCTGGTGCGCGATCATCAACTCACCGTGCTCGACGCGCGTCGCGCGATGCGAGTTTTGCTGGTCGGCTGCGGCTCCCTCGGCAGTCCGGTGGCTGAGCTGCTTGCGCGCGCGGGCGTCGGCTCCCTGGACATCGTCGACTTCGAGGATCTCGAGGCTCCCAACGTTGGCAGGCATAGCCTCGGCCTGAACTCGCTGAACAAGGGCAAAGCCATCGAGATGGCAGCTCGCATCGAAAAGCTGGTGCCGGGGTGCACAGTTCGCGGTTACGGTGCCCCGGCCGCCACCTGGATGCAAGTACGCTTTCGTCCGGACGATTACGACCTCGTTGTGGATTGCACCGGGGAATCCTCGGTGCGCACCTTGCTAGCCGCAATTCGCCCCGACCTGCTCGGCCCGGTTCCACTGGTGCACGCGTGGGTTGAGCCGTTCTGCTCCGCGGCGCATGTCGTCTTCAGTCCGTTGAGCGTGCCGTGGCCGGCCTTCGACCCCGCTGACGCGCTGGTCAACGCCGCTAGGTTCGACGCGGGCGCGAAGGTACTCTTGCCCGCGTGCAGCGACGGATTTCACCCCTATGGCGCTGCGGACGTGATGCAGGCGGCAGCCTTCACCGCGGAACGCGTCATCGGCTTGCTCGACACCCCAGAGGCCGAAGCAGTGGTCTACTCCTGGGTTCGCGCCAGGGCGTTCTTCGAGTCTCTGGGCGTGCCCGTTGACCTGCGCGACATCGTGCCGGCCAACGGCAGCAAGTTCTCGTCCGTCATGATGGAACGTTCCCTCGAGCAACTGTTGGCAGCATGATTCCACCCGGTATTTCGTATCAGATTCCCGGCGCCAAGTGGCGCATGTATTTCGCGCCCGAGGCCCTCGCCGTGCTGATCAAGTGCGTCCAGCGAGGCACGCGGTCCAGGGAACAGGTTGGCCAGCTTTTCACGCGTGACCTCACCGGCGACGCTGTGGAAATCGTGCATGCGACCAAGCTGTCGCCGAAATGGGCGTCGTTCGCCGGAGTCAAGTTCGACCCCAAGACCGCAATGACCGAGCGCACTCGCCTGTTGGCGGATGGCTTGCACTGCATCGGCTTGTGGCACACGCATCCGGAGCCTCGGCCCGTCCCCAGCAGCAAAGACAAGGCGCTGGCCAAGGAGCATGCCCTGGCCGCGATTCCGCAACTGTCTGGGCTTGTCTTCGTGATTATGGGGACGGCCTGCTTGCCAACGGGCCTACAGGTGTGGGTGCACGACGGTAACGAACTCCTGTCAGCGCAGCCCCTCGAGCAATAGAAGGCGACGAGCTGCTCGAGTCCACGCCCGGCTGCCGGTCACGGCCGCTGGAAGCAGTCCTGCAGGCGACCGCAGGTTGCGTTCTGGTGAGGCCAGCATCCGAGCGTCCGCTGTTCGGCCCTGAGCGAACGGCTCCTGGGAGGCCCGCGTCGAGGCGCCGCAGCACTCCGATCCGCAGACGTCATCAGCCGATGCAACGGGCGGCGTTCCGCCAAGGACGGCAATCCAGCGAATGCGGGTGCTCGTCAAGCCCGCTGCTGGCGCGGTTGTCGGCGATCGCGCCGGCGGCGAGCCGACGCTCGCGAGCGGCCGCTTGTGGCCGATCTCAGCCGTCTGCCTGCGTTGATATCCGCCGTGCGCCCGCCCTTCGGGCCGCCATGTAAGGGGGCCTATTCTTTTGCCAGCCGGGCATAAGTAAAAATGGAGCCTCGCGGGCTCCATTCGTTCAGCAGGTTGGTACGCCTTACAGGGCGGCGTCCTTCAATTTCTTCAGCGGGCGGACCTTCACCTTGACGGTTGCGGGCTTTGCTGCGAACCACTGATCTTCGCCAGTGAACGGGTTCTTGCCGAAACGCTTCTTGGTCGCCGCCACTTGCAGGGCAGTGACCTTGAGCAGGCCAGGGAGCGTGAACTCGCCTGCCCCCTTCTTGTGCACCGCGCTCAGGACCGTGTTTTCCAGGTGTGCCAGCACGGTCTTGACGGTCTTGGCGTCCAGCTCGGTCTGGGCGACCAGGTGGGCCAGCAAGCTCGCCTTGGTGAAGGTTTCCTTCAGCGGCTTCGCCACCGGTGCAGCCGCTGCGGCCTTCTTTGCCGGTGCTACTGCCTTCTTGGCCGGCGCTGCCTTCTTGGCGGCAGGCTTGGCCGGGGTCTTTACGACAGCTTTCGCTTTGGTTGCCATGGATTCTTCAGTGGTCTGGTTACTCGTTGATTTTTCGCCGTGGAGGCGTTCGAGAGAATAGCAAATTTCATGCGGTGTGTGCGACTGTGTGAAACCAACAATTACAACTGCGCGCCGATGGTAGCACTGATCCGGTCGCAGATTCGCGTGCTGGCCCGCTCAAGCAGCCTGCTGACTTCATCGCTGTCGTGGCCAGCAAGTAGTCGACGCCGGCAGTACGTGTTGCGCAGCACCCGCTGGCTCATGCCGTCGCCTTCGAAATCGACGGCCACGAGCGCCGCTCGCACAATCTTGCCAAAGCTCATATCAGTGATCGGCTCGCCGCTGGCCCTGAGTGAGAAGACGAGGTCGCTGGAGGTCGACCGTGTCTGTCGGCGAACGAGCCATACCGCCAGGATCGGCACCGCGAAGGACGCGAGAGGGACCTTGCGGGTGTCGTGCGCGCCGTGGGCTGGCACGCGCAGGTAGGGCGGGGCAGCATTGGGCGGCAGGTAATCCCGGTGAGCCGTGCAGCCTTCCAATGCCGTGACGCCGGTGCCGAGGAAGATTGCCACGATGGCGCGGTTGCGCAAGGCCGCCAGTCTATCCCCGGCGCGCGGCTGCACCCATGCCAGCGGGCGGGCGTCGGTGTCCTCGGGCAGGTAGATAGGGTCCGGCTCGTCCTTCGGCCGATCACCGTCGCGGACCAATTGGCCGGCTGGATTGCACTTGCGCACGCCGATGGCCACCAAGTGTCGACACAACCGGTCCAGCAGTTTCAACCACTATTTCGGAAGCTGGGAAAACGGAGATTTCCTACAATCTAAGTGGCCATCGTATCGATGTTATAGTCGAAACGCGAAGCGTTGATTTCGGCAGGGCAGAGGATGATTCCAAGCGGGATGAAAAAAATGGATGCGCCTACAGTAGATATCCATGCAGTCGCGTAATCTCCATCACCCTTGAGGTTGATGGAGTGGAAATTATTGTTCCTCGATCTGTTTACAGCGATTTATCAGATATCAGCACGGCAACATTGACGAGGAATGGCAAGGCATTCTATCTTCTGCTAAATGGTGGGGATGCGTCAGAATCCTACGTAGCAAAGATTATATTTAACAAGAATAGTATCGAGAGGCGATTAATATTCCCTCGCGCAGCGCCAAATACCCCAACGCAAGATACTCGATATAGGATGATAACGAACGATCGCTGATCGGTGAAACGAGTCCCGAACGTCTCGATCAACGGAAGCAGCCGCCGTTACGCGAAGAGGTCCGGGCCGCGCTGGATAGCTGCGGGCAAGAGAAGAAGGCTGCGGCGGCCAAGCTGGGGATCTCACGGCAGGCGTTGTACCGCATCTTGGCGAAGGCCCCGAGCATCAATAACCCCCTGGCGACTGACCGTCGCCGACCAACTTGGAGAAGGACATGCACGAGGACCGCGAATGCTCGGCCGAAGAGGTTGCCGGAATCCTGGCAAAGGGCATCGGCCCGGAAGCGCTGGAGAACTGGCCGCTGACGTCCTTGCCGGATTATTTGACTTCCTCCCCGGGCTAAACCCCGGAGATTCCTCCAGCGAGCGCCTGAAGTCCCAGGCGAGCAATGGTCAACGGCCCAGGTGCAGGCCGCCCGCCGCGCTGTCTGCCGCGAAGTCACCGACAGGAGCCACAGCGAACTGGCGCTGCGCCTGCCCGGTCTGCCGTCGCAACCTTTCGACTGGCTCGAGCGTGGAGCATAGGTTAGCCGCGGGTTTTGCTAAGGATCGGCGGCACTTATATTGAACGCCGTGCTGTTCGGCTGTACGACACTGGGTCTACCACTCCTCAAGGAAGGTAGACCAAGTGAATACATATGACGTAGTTGTCATCGGTGCCGGCGTCATCGGCAGCTCGGTAGCGTTCCATCTCGCCAGCCTTGGCGCGAAGAAGGTGCTCGTACTGGACCGCGGTACCATCGGCGCGGGCACGACGTCCCAATCCTCGGGTATTCTTCGCACCCACTACTCCGTCAAGGAGAATGTGGAACTGGCGCGCCAGTCCTGGAACGTCTTCAATCATTTCGCGCAGTACCTGGGCGACGAAGAAGCCTCCTGCGGCATGGTGAAATGCGGATACATGATCGTCGCGCCCGAGGGCGACAAGCTCGAACCGCTGCGTGCTGCACTCCGGCAGCAGCGGGACCAAGGCATTCCGCTGGAAATCCTGTCGCAGGCACAGGCCCAAGAGCTACTGCCAATTGCACGATTCGATGATGCCGCGCTGATCGGCTATGAGCCGGAAGCTGGCTTTGCCGATGCCTATCTGGTAGCCACCAGCTTTGCCCGTGCCGCCCGGCGTGGCGGTGTGACGATCCGCGAGAATGCCGACGTGCGGAATCTGCGGATCGAGAATGGCAAGGTCGTTGGCGTTTCCACATCGATTGGCGATTTCCGGACGTCGATGGTAATCAGCACCCAGAACATCTGGACACCCGAGCTGGCCGGCTGGACCGGTCGAGACCTGCCGGTTGTGCCGGAGCGTCATGCCGTTCTGGCGCTGGAATGCGAACCGGCGAAGTATCGCTTCACGATGCCGGTATTCAAGGATCTGGCGTCGCCCGGCATGCTCTATTGCCGCAGCTATGGCGACAGCCAAATGCTGGTCAGCGAAGGCATCGTCGGCGAAAAGCTGAAATCTGCCGAAGTGGAGCAAGGGGACATTCCGATGGATTACATAGTCGAGGTCGGCGCCCAGGTTGCCGAGCGCTTTCCCGAGTATGAAGCCGCGGGCATTGCTTCGTCGTGGACCGGTGTGTATGACGTCACACCAGACTGGAATCCCGTACTCGGCAAGCTGCCGGGCATCGAGGGTCTGGTCGTGGGTTATGGGTTTTCCGGCCATGGCTTCAAGCTGTCGCCCACCGTCGGTCGCATACTGGCACAGGAAGCGCTGGGCATGCCAACGGACGTATCGCTGCAACCCTATTCGATCGAACGCTTTCGCACCGGCGAACTGCTGACCGGCAAGTACGGCCTGGGCGCCGTGTCGTGACGGCTCTCCACGATGCAAGCACGGGCAATTCGATGGCTCGACGAGGTCTCTGCCGAGCCATGGCGTAACGGTGGCGGCACGACAAGAACACTGGCATCTGTCGACGGCGAGTGGCGCGTCAGCCTCGCTGACATTACGCGCGATGGGCCCTATTCGCGTTTCGCGGGCATGGTTCGCCTGTCCGTGATCGTGTCGGGCCAGGGCGTGATGTTGCGTACCGGCGCCACGGTCATTCCGCTCCGTCCCATGACACCGACACGCTATGACGGCGACATCGAATGGGAGGCATCGCTGATCGATGGCCCGTCGGTCGCCCTGAATACGATGGTACGTCACAGGCACTACCGTGTGCATGCCTGGCTCGATGCGGACGTGATCGTCCCAGCAGGCATGACCGCGATCATCCTTGCGGGCCAATGCGGTTGCACGGTGTCTGGCGGTCCGTCGCAGGCAACCGCGCGCATTGTGCCGGGCCAGTATCTTGTCGTCCACGAGCCGCTCCACCCGTTGGCTGTCCGGCAGTCGAATGCGGGAAGCAAGCCATCGATCGTCGTGATGATAGAACGACTCAGGCGAGACAACACAGTGAATCATCCAGTATGAGGAAGAAGCAATGAAAGTAATGGCAGCAGTGAAGCGGGTGGTCGACTACAACGTGAAGGTCCGCGTGAAGTCCGATCGGTCCGACGTGGATATCGGCAACGTCAAGATGTCGATGAATCCGTTCGACGAGATCGCGGTGGAGGCCGCCACTCGTCTCAAGGAGGCCGGCATCGCCACAGAGGTGCTGGCGGTGTCATGCGGCACGGCACAAAGCCAGGAAACCCTGCGCACGGCGCTGGCCATCGGCGCCGATAGGGGCGTACTGGTGCAGGCGGATGGGGACCTGCAGCCGCTGGCCGTGGCCAAGCTGCTCAAGGCCGTCGTGGATCGCGAACAGCCACAACTTGTCATTCTCGGCAAGCAGGCCATCGATGACGACGCAGGTCAGACCGGCCAGTTGCTGGCAGCGTTGCTTGACTGGCCGCAGGCCACCTTCGCCAGCCTGATCGACATCCGCGACGGCTGGGCGAGCGTCACGCGCGAAGTGGATGGCGGACTTGAGGTGGTATCGCTGAAGCTGCCCGCCATTGTGACCACCGACCTGCGCCTGAACGATCCGCGCTATGTCACGCTGCCAAGCATCATGAAGGCGAAGAAGAAGCCGCTCGACTTGGTCTCCGCGGCCGAACTGGGCGTCGACCCGGCGCCACGCCTCAAGACGCTTCGCGTGGAGGAGCCAGCCTCCCGCAATGCGGGCGTGATTGTGCCTGACGTGGCCACGCTCGTAGAGAAACTGAAGAACGAAGCAAAGGTGATCTGAATGACGACGCTCGTAATTGCCGAACACGACAACGCCGGCCTGAAGGCGGCCACCCGCCATACGGTCGCTGCCGCGCTGGAGATTGGCGCACCAGTTCATGTCCTGGTGGCCGGACACGATGCAGGCAAGGTGGCACAGGCGGCCAGCCGTATCGTTGGCGTCGAGAAGGTCATCCTTGCGGATGCACCGCAACTGGCGGACAATCTGGCCGAGAACGTCGCCCCGCAAGTGGTGTCGCTGGCCCCGGGGTACAGCCATATCTTCTTCGCCGCGACGGCAGCCGGAAAGAACGTCGCACCCCGCGTGGCCGCGAAGCTGCATGCATCCCAGATCTCGGACATTATCGCGGTGCTGTCCGCCGACACGTTCAAACGCCCGATCTACGCCGGCAACGCGATCGCGACCGTCCAGTCGCAGGATCCGGTGAAAGTGGCAACTGTGCGCACCACGGCATTCGAAGCCGCATCGAGCAGCGAAACCGGTGCGCCGGTGGAAACGGTGGTTGCCGTGGCGGACAGCGGCCTGTCGAAGTTCGTCCGGCGCGAGATCGTCAAGAGCGACCGACCGGAGCTGACCGCCGCACGCGTGGTGGTATCAGGTGGTCGCGGTCTGGGCAGTGCGGAAAATTTCTCGCTACTCGATCAGTTGGCGGAGAAGTTGGGTGCCGCCATTGGGGCATCGCGCGCCGCAGTGGACTCCGGCTATGCCCCTAATGATTACCAGGTCGGGCAGACCGGGAAAATTGTGGCACCGGAACTCTACATCGCCGTGGGCATCTCCGGTGCCATCCAGCACCTTGCAGGCATGAAGGACTCTCGCTATATCGTCGCCGTCAACAAGGATCCCGAAGCACCGATCTTTGGTATTGCCGACTATGGCATCGTTGGCGATCTGTTCGATGTCGTGCCGGAACTCTCGCGTCTGGTCTGATCGACGGTACCGAAGCCCCAGTGCCCGGTAAGGAGCGGGGCTTTTTCATTGCGTGCACATCAGGCCGAGTGCGTGCGTGCCGGTAGCGCACGCAAGGCCGCCTCCACCATCCGTTCGACTACCGGCCCGACGCGGCTGGCCAGGTCGGGGCGATAGTTGAACGGCGCGAACTCGCTCATATAGGTGGACTGGCACATCTCCAGCTGGATCGCATGGATCCCATGCGCGGGATCACCGTACCGACGGGTAATGAAGCCGCCTTTGAAGCGCCCGTTCGCCACCCAGCTGAAAGGTTGGCGCTCGAGCGTCCGCACCACGGCTCGGAGGATATCGGCACCGCAACTTGCCCCCGCGTTCGTGCCGATATTCAGGTCAGGCAGTCTGCCTTCGAACAAGCGCGGCAGCACGCTGGCAATACTATGGGCTTCCCACAGCAGCACCGTACCGTGCTTTTCCTTGAGCCGTTGCAGCTCCGCCTGGAGTTGTGCATGGTATGGTTCCCAATATTGCTGCAGGCGGGCAGCCTGCACGGGCTGCGCGGGTGCAGTGCCATTCCTGTAGAGCGGGTCGCCACGAAAAGTCTCGGTCGGGAAGAGGCCCGTTGTGGTCTGTCCCGGGTACAGGCTTTCGCCCGTGGACGGTCGGTTCAGATCGACGACGTAGCGCGAGTACCGTGCGCCCAGCACCGACGCGCCCATGGCGTCGGCGAAACTGTAGAGTCGATCGAGATGCCAGTCGGTATCGCATACCTTCGTGGCATACGGATGCATCTCGGCCGCGACATCGTCAGGCAAATGGGTACCCAGGTGGGGGATTGAAATCAGCAGCGGGGCAGTGCCCGCGCGGAAGCTGAACGGCTGTTCGGTCATCGTCAGGTCGTCAAGGAAAGACATTCGCGGTGCGAATGCCGGGTGGGGGCGGATCGGCCTTGCGCATCCGCCTGGGCGAGGAAGCTTCGGTCCAGTTGGCAAATATCAGTACACCCAATCAGCCGCATGCAGATCTCCAGCTCATTGCGCAGCAGCGTCAGCACGTGTGCGCACCCGGCTTGTCCATCGGCGGCCAGACCGTACAGCGGCGCCCTGCCGAGCAGCACCGCCTTCGCGCCGAGCGCGATTGCTTTCGCAATATCGCTGCCGCGCCTGATGCCACCGTCGACAAGCACGTCGAATGACGCCGGTACGGTATCGACTGTGCCGGCAAGAATATCGAGCGCGCTGGGCGCCCCATCGAGCTGCCGGCCGCCGTGGTTGGAAAGGACGACACCGTCGGCGCCGTGCCGGCTCGCGAGCACGGCGTCCTGCACACGCTGGACGCCCTTGATCAGGAGCCGTCCGTGCCAATGCCGGCGCAGCCATGCAAGATCGGACCAGGAAAACGCGGTGTCCATCTGGCGAGCAAGCGCGGCAGCCTGCCGCTCGATGGCACCGTCTAGTTCGGCGCTTTGCGCCAGGTTCACCAGTGCCGGCACGCCATGCCTTCCCACGCGCAATAGCCATTCCGGATGGGCGGCCACGTCCCAGAGCAGGCGTGGCGTCCACCGGATCGGCAATGTAAAGCCCGTACGCAGGTAGTGATCGCGCTGCCCCGTGACGGGCGTATCGACGGTGACCAGCAATGTCGTGAAGCCGCAAGCCAGCGCACGACGCATCATGTCCTCGGCGACGCGCCGGTCGCGCTGCACATAGAGCTGCAGCCACAGCTCGCCCGTGGCGGCCTCACGCACGCGTTCCATCAGACTGGTCGAGGCCGTGGACAGGACAAAAGGAATGCCCTCACGCGCAGCCTCGCGCGCGAGCAGGACATCCGCGTCATGCCGGAACAGGCCATTCAAGCCGGTGGGGCCCACCGCCGCCGGCAAGGCGAGCGGGCGCCCGCCGATCCGTACCGCCGTCGAGACCTCCGTCACATCCGTCAGCACGCGTGGGGAAAAGACAAGCTCGCGGAATGCGTCGCGGTTGCGTCGCATCGTCACTTCGTCCTCCGCCCCTCCCTCCAGATAGCCGAATGCAAATGCGGGAAGCAGGCGTCTCGCAGCCTCGCGGTAATCGCTGACGCTGGCGCGTGGTCGTCTCAGCATGGTCTCCCTTAACGCGGCAGCACGCGGCCTGGATTCATCATCCCCTGTGGGTCGATCAGCGCTTTGATCTGTTGCATCAGGTCCACCTCGACCGCGTCCTTGTACTTGCGCATCTCTTCGATATGCAGCGAGCCGATGCCATGCTCGGCGCTGAACGTACCGTCGAGCTCGGCCGCGATATCGTAAAGCGCGTGGCTCAAGTCACGCTGGAATGCCACCTTGTTTTGCACGTCGGCCCAGAATGCATGCGGGAACATGGCGATGTAGTGCAGATTGCCGTCCCCCATGTGGCCCACCACGACCGGTGTCGCCTGCGGATACGATGCGGCGAGCGTGGCCGCGGCGCGTTCGATGAACGCGGGGATCAGGTACGTCGGCACAGCGATGTCATGCGTCAGGCCCATCCCTTCGTGCCCGTTCGCCTCCGTGACGTTGTGCCGGATCTTCCAGAGGTCGTGGCGGTGCTGTTCGCTGGCAGCCACCACCACGTCGACGAACATGCCGGCTTCGAAGTCCGATTCCAGCACGGCTGCAAGACGGTCGGCGATACCATGACCAGTCTCCGGAGACGCCAGTTCCAACAGCACCATCCAGTCCGGCGTCCCGCCGGCAAACGGATTGCGCAGGTTCGTGCCATGTCGGACGGATATTTCGAACTCGGAGCGCGACATCAGTTCCAGGCCCACGAGTTCCCCCGGAAACAGGCCCTGCAGGCGGATGCCCTCGTCCACGGCGGCTTCCACCGTCGAAAATCCGAGCAGCGCCGTAGCCACCGATTTAGGCTTGGGGAACAGCTTCAGCGTAGCCGCGGTCACGATCCCGAGTGTGCCTTCGGCGCCAATGAACAGATTCTTCAGGTCATAGCCGCTGTTGTTCTTGCGCAGCGTACGCAGGCCGTCCCAGATGCGACCGTCCGGCAATACCACCTCCAGTCCAAGCACAAGGTCGCGTGTGTTACCGAAGCGCACGACATTCGTGCCGCCGGCGTTTGTCGAGATATTGCCCCCGATCTGACACGAGCCCTCGGCGCCGAGCGAAAGCGGGAAAAACCGGTCGGCGTCCGATGCTGCTTGCTGCAGGTCCGCCAGCACACAGCCCGCCTGCACCGTCATCGAGTTATTGCGGGGATTGACGTCGAGGATCCGGTTCATCCTAGCCAGCGACAGGATGATGTTCTCGCCGTCTTCGGCCGGGACCGAACCCCCGCATACGCTCGTGTTGCCCCCTTGCGGGAACACGCGGATGCCGTTGGCGCCGCAGTATCGCAGCACGGTTGTTACCTGTTCCGCATTCTGCGGGAGCACTAGGCACGCGGCAATGCCGGTATGGCGTTTGCGCCAGTCGATCAGATGGGGTGCAAGGTCGGCTGGTGCATCGACAATCTGTGCGCTGCCGATCAGCTCGCGCAGTGCGGTAACAAAATTTGCGTTCATGCGGAGTCCTTCACTTGATGACGACACTGTCGCGGCAGGACCAGCTCAGCGTCAACGGGCAGCCGATGGCGAAGCGTTCGGCGGACCGGTCGGAGATGCCCTTGGCCAGCACCGTCCGTCCACCGGGCAAGGTGACATCGAAGCGGGTCATGCCGCCCACAAACGAAATTTGTGCCACCTTGCCGGCGCAGTGGTTCTCCTTGCCCGGTTCTGCTTCAAGTGCCGACGACGCCATGATCTTCTCCGGCCGCACCATGACCTTGACCTTGTCGCCGCGCGTGCACCCCTCCGTATCACGCACGCGTAGGTTCCAGCCATCATCTACGCGGACGCTGCCGTCTTCGATGACCACGGCATCGAACAGGTTCGATTCCCCGACGAAGTCGGCCACAAATTCGCTGCGTGGCTCGAAGTAGAGGTCGTCCGGCGTACCCAATTGGGCAATACGCCCGCCGTTCATCAGGCAAACGCGGTCCGACAGATTGAGTGCCTCCTCTTGGTCATGCGTGACATAGACCAGCGTCGTGCCGAGGTCGCGGTGCAAGCGCTTGATCTCGCCCTGCAACTGGTCACGCAATTTCTTGTCCAGCGCGCCCAAAGGCTCGTCCATCAGGATGACCGACGGACAGTAGATGATGCAGCGCGCAATGCCAACGCGCTGCTGCTGGCCGCCGGACAGTTCGCGCGGCTTGCGTTTTTCGTAACCGACCAGGCCCACCCGCTCCAGTGCATTGCCCACCTTGTGCCGGATCTCCGTCGCACTCGCACCGCGGATGCGCAGCGGGAAGGCGATGTTGTCGAATACGTTGAGATGCGGCAACAATGCATAGTTCTGAAACACCATCCCGAGCTGGCGCTCGCGCGGCGGCAGTGTCGACACGTCCTTGCCATCAAGATAGATGCTTCCGCCCGACGGCGCGATGGCACCCGCGATGATATTGAGGATCGTGCTCTTGCCTGAGCCGCTGGGCCCCAGCAGGCTCAGGAACTCCCCTCTCCTCACATTGAGATGAGTGGTGTGCAAGGCGATGGCATCACCGTATGCTTTGCTGACGCCATCGAAGACAATCATGTCCTGGGCGGAAACGGAGGAACGATGCGCGACCCCGACGTTCTCGCTGCCTGGCGCCGGAACTATCACGGTAGCACGACTGATATTGTTCAGTGCGGAAGTCATCGTCAACACTCCTTTTAATGAGAGGCGTCTGGCGTCGACGGCTGCAGGAATGCCGAGACGCAACAGAAAACTATGGAAAGAACGGTCAGGAGTGCTGACACTGCGGCGATAACGGGAGAGATATCCCACTGGATACTGCTGTACATGCGCACAGGAAGCGTGGTGGTGGCGGGACTGGTCAGGAACCACGCGATCACGACCTCGTCGAACGAGACCAGGAACGCAAACAATGCCCCGGCAAACATGGACGGGCGCAACTGCGGCAGAACAACCTTGAAGAACACGGTTCGCCGGTTGGCGCCCATGATGGTGGCGGCAAACTCAAGCGCCGGATCCAGTTTCTTCACACCCGCCATGACGGTCATCATCATGAACGGCGTCACGTAGGCGACGTGACTGGCCACCACACCCGCTGTCGTCCCCACCAGTTGCAGGCGCGACAGATAGAGGTAGAGGCCGAGCGAAATAACGATGACAGGCACCAGGATCGGGCTCATCAGCAGCAAGGTGACGAACTGCTTGCCCGGGAAGTCAAAACGGACCAGCCCATACGAAGCCGGCACACCGATCAGCAGCGAGAACACCATTGTCATCACAGCGACTTCCAGGCTCTGCAGAATAGGAGCCATCCAGTTGGCGGACGTGAACAATTGCTGATACAGCTCGAAGGTCAAGACGCGCGGCGGGAAAGTCATCTCTCCGGACCCGCCGAACGAGATGGGAATCACGATCAGCGTCGGTACCAGGATGAACGCGTAGACGGCGTACGCGACGATGTTGCGCAACGTACGGTACGTCTGCTCCTGCCTGTCGACGACCGTCATTGTCATGGCGGTGCTCATGCCGGTACCTCCGAACGATTGCCAGCCTTCCTCAGTTGTCCCGCGCCAATCGCGGCAAGCGTCACGATGCCAAGCAGGATGACACCGATGGCCGATGCCATGTTCCAGTCCATCGTTTCGCGCGTATAGAAATCCACCAGGTTGGACATCATGACGTCCTTGCGGCCGCCGAGCAGTGCCGGGATCACGAAGAACCCCATGGACATGATGGTAGTACTGAGCAGCGCCGCCACCACGCCCGGCAGGCTCAACGGCAGTGTGATCTGGAAGAAGATGCGCGGCGGCTTTGCCCCCATGATCTCCGAGGCGCGATAGAGCGACTTGTCGATGGCAAGCAGGCTCGCCAGCACCGGGAATACGATAAACGGAATGAGATAGTTGGTCATCCCGACCATCACGCCGAACCGGTTGAAGAGCATCGGCAGTTGCACCTGCGTGCCCAGCAGCCATGTCAGCAACTGGTTGACGAAGCCTTCCCGGCCCAGCAGCACCGTGAAGGCGTAGCTTTTGACCAGGATGCTGGTCCAGAACGGCACGAGCACCAGCACCATGTAGATGGCGCGTTTCCTGGGTGATTGCTTGGCCAGGTGCAGGGCGATCGGATATCCCAGCAGCAGGCTGGACACTGATGCGAAGATGCTGATCTCGAACGTGGACCACAGCGTGCGCATGAACAGCTCACTGCGGAAGAGGCGTTGATAGGCAGAAAGCGTGATGCCCCCGTCGGGCGAGCTCACGCTGGTGTAGCCCACATAGGCCAAGGGGACCAGCATGACCAGGAACAGGAAAACTGTTGCCGGCCCGACGTAGAGCCAGCCGTCGTTGCGTGCTTTCATGATGTCGTCCTTCTTTGCTTGTGGGGGGGCCGACCGCACCGCCGCGGGGGCTAAAGCTGGGGGCGGTGCGCGCCCGCTGTGGCACTCAGCTGAGTACCCACTCCTTGAACCTGAGCGTCAACTCGTCGTAGTGGTCAGCCCACCATGCATCGTTGCTGACCAGGTTCATCTTGTTGGCGGGATCGGACAACCACTTGCGCACCTCGGGCTTCATCAGCCCCACGGCCTTCTTGCTGGCCGGCGTGTTGCCGTGCAGGTTCATCAGCGCCGCCTGCCGGTCGGGCCGCATCGCGAACTGCAGGTACTTGAGGGCATTCTGCTTGTTCGGCGCATTCTTCAGAACCACGAGATATTCGAGGCCGACGATGTTCTGCTTGAACGAAAAGCCTATCGGCTTGCCCGATTCCTGCGATGCCTTGGCCCGTGTGGCATACGTGTAGCTGAAATCCACCTGCCCGGTTTCCACCAGCGTGGTGGTCTGGGGCGTCTGGTCGACCCATTTCCCGATGTAGGGCTTGATGCGATTCAGCGCCTTGAACGCGCGTTCGACATCGAGGGGATACATCTTCTCGGGCGGCACGCCATCGGCCAGCAGCGCGATCTCGAGCGTCTCGCTTGCGCGGTTGCGCAGCGTCCGCTGGCCGGGAAACTTCTTGACGTCGAAGTAGTCCGCGAAGGTCTCGGGATGCTTTCCGGCCGGATGCTTTTTGTCGTCCCAGCAGATGCCGCCCGTGAAACCGTAGAACGGCACGGCGTCCTTCGTCATCGGCGCGATCAGGTCGCTCGTGTCGAACAGGCTCGGGTCGAGCGGCTCCCAATAGCCGTTCTTCGATCCGGTCATGGCCATCGGCCCTACCGCGTCGAAAACGTCCCAGGCGACATTGCGGGTCATGACCTGCGCCTTCACCTTGGCGAGGTCCGGCGTGTCCACGATCGTGACAGGCACACCAAATTCCTTCTCGAACGGCTTGGCAAGCGCCTCTTCCACAGCTGCCCGGTAGTTTCCGCCCCAGCTCACAACGACAAGATTGCCAGCGGCCATGGCCTTGCGGGACGTCATCACCATCGGCGCGCCCACCGCGACGGCGGCAAGGGCCGTACCGGTGGTCTGGAGGAATCGGCGGCGGCCAGGTTTCGCGTTGTTGTCAAATGACATTTCAATACCTCTGCGGTCAGTGGGATCAATGGGGTCAGTGGGATTGCTCGCGTGCCAGCAGCGACGGGGTCACGCTAGCCAGCCGGTCTCGCAATTGGACACTTGCCGGGAGCATCGGGGGCAATACCTGGCTGCCGATACCCCAGCCGAGCAGGTCCATGGCGGCTTTCAGCGGTGCAGGGTTCGGTTCAGCAAAGATGGCATCGATCAACGGGCGCAAGGAAGCGTGCAGCGCCACTGCCTCCTGCAGCTTGCCGCTCATGGCGAGGTCCAGTACGCGCTGCCATTGACGGGGCACGATGTTCGAGCTGGAGATGATCGCGCCCACCGCTCCCATTGCCACGTGCAACGGCATGACGTCTTCCTCGCCAGTGAGAATCGCAATCTTGGTGCTGGCCAGTTCCGCCACGCGCATCTGCTGGGCAAGGTCCGGGTTGCAAGCCTTGATGCCCACCACGCGGGTCATGTCGGCAAGACGGTCCACGGTCTGATATTGCAGTGCAACGCCGGTGCGGTACGGGATCTCGTAAAGGATGATGTCCGCATCCACGGCGTCGGAGAACCGTCGGAAGTATTCGACAATGCCGTCTTGCGTCGGACGGAAATAGTAAGGCGTGACCACCATCAGCGCCTTGGCGCCGGCCGACACGAACGCCTTCGCGTTATCGATGGCATCGCCTAGGCCCGGCGAGAGAATGCCCGGAATTACATGGAGGTCTCCGGCGCCCGCCTCCAGGGAAGCTTCGACGACCTCCATCCGTTGACGCGCCGACAGCGAGGTGTATTCGCCCGTGCCGCCAAGCGGGACCACGCCTGCAGCGCCTGCTTCCGCCAGGCGCCTGATATGGGACACAAGCGGACCGACGTTGACGGTCAGTGCTTCGGTCAATGGGGTCGGGAGGGCAGTCAGGATGCCTGAATACTTGTGTTGCGTGGTCATGTCTCTTCGCTTCCTTCTTTGGGGTCTCAGCGCGGGGAGTGGCAGAAAAGCCGTTCCACTCCTATCTGCCTTGACCATAAGTCATTGCCATTTGCGCCAGTCAAACATCAGTGGGCCTGACGCTCTACATAACGCCATCTTATTCAAGCAACACCTCGGCCGGCTCGGGCGCAACCAGGGAAGCAAAATGCCGGCCATCCGGACGCGGCATGAATGCTCGGCTTTAGGGAATAACCCTGAGAAGGGGCCGCGGCAGGCCCTGAAAGGGTGCGCCGAATGGAATGCTGGCACAGCGCTGGGGAACAGCGGTGCCAGCACAACAGCGGCGTGGGAGACTACGCCTCGAACTTCCAGTTGCGTACGGGCAGGTAGTTTTCCTTGACGACGCGCGGCGACGTCCAGCGCAGCAGGTTCATGAACGAGCCCGCCTTGTCGTTGGTGCCGCTGGCACGTGTGCCGCCGAAGGGCTGCTGCCCCAACATGGCACCCGTCGGCTTGTCGTTCACGTAGAGGTTGCCTGCGGCGTGGATGAGCACCTCTTCAGCTTCACGCAGTGCAAATCGGTCCGTCGAGAAGACCGACCCCGTCAGTGCATAAGGACTGGTGGCATCGATCAGCGACAGCGTCTCGGACCACGTGTTGTCGTCATAGACGAATACCGCCAGCACGGGCCCGAACAGTTCTTCCTGCATGAGCTTGTGGCGAGGATCGGCGACCTTGAGTACCGTAGGCTCGACGAAGTAGCCGGGATCCTTCCAGGTCTTGCCGCCATAGACGAACTCCACACCGGTGTCCTGCCGGGCCGATGCGATGGCGTTGTCCAGCTTGCTGTGCGACGCCTCGCTGATCACTGCGCCCATGAACGACCTGGGGTCCGCCACGTCGCCAACCTGGAGTTCGGCCAGCCGCGCGCACAGCTGCTTGCTGACTTCAGGCCAGAGGCTCTTCGGGATATAGGCGCGCGATGCTGCGCTGCATTTCTGTCCCTGGTAGCCAAACGCACCCCGAATCAATGCAATCGACAGGGCATCGACATCCGCCGACGGGTGCGCGAGCACGAAATCCTTGCCTCCGGTTTCGCCCACCAGGCGGGGAATCGAACGATAGGCGTCGACATTGCCGGCCACCTGTTTCCAGAGCGACGTGAACACGGCTGACGAGCCCGTGAAATGGATGCCGGCAAGATCCGACGAACCCAGCGCGATCCTTGTCGTCAGCTCAGCCTCGCCCGGCACGAAGTTGATGACGCCCGACGGCAGCCCCGCCTCCTCCAGCGCTTCGTAGCAGAGGAAGTTGGCCAGCGCGCTCTTTTCGGATGGCTTCCACAGCACCGTGTTGCCCATGATGGCCGGGGCAGTAGTCAGGTTGCCACCGATCGCGGTGAAGTTGAACGGCGACACGGCATAGACAAAACCTTCCAGCGGCCGCCAGTCTGCCCGGTTCGCGGCGGTCGGCACCGACAGCGGCTGTTCAGCGTAGACCTTCTGGGCGTTGTAGGCGTTGAAGCGGAAGAAGTCGATCAGCTCGCAGGCGCTGTCGGGCTCGGCCTCTTCGATCGTCTTGCTTTGGCCGAGCATCGTGGCCGCATTGATCCGGATGCGATAGCGCGTGGCGATAATCTCGGCGGCACGGTGCAGCACGGCCGTACGGCTTGCCAGGCTCAGGCTGGCCCAATCCCGTGCAACCGAACGAGAATTCGCAATGGCGTCACGGATCTGGTTTTCGGTCGGACGGTGGATGCGCGCCAGCACGCGCTGATGGTCGTGCGGCGCACGCACTTCTACCACATCGTTGGAGAACAGCCGCTTGCCGCCGATGACAGTAGGAATTTCCACTACCTCGAACTGGGCGAGTGCCTCCTTGAGCTGATTGGCGGCGTCCGTACCTTGCCGAAACGACATTTCGGGCTCGTTTGCGGGAAACGGAAGTTGAGGACCTGAAATCACGCGGACTCCTTGTTACGTCGAATTTGGAACCAAAACCGGGCGAATTGCGGAGGACTGGCTGTCCGTCAGCGGCAGGCTGGCGCTCGCACGAAAGCCCGATACCAAATTCGAGAGTAAGCGGGTCCCATGGGCCCACCCGTAAGTTAACCGGCGCTTATGTTCAGGATTGGCGCTGGTTATGTGTCGTCGTCGTTCCCCAGGCTGCGTGCGTTTCTGTCAGGCGCCGGAGCCGGAGGGACTGAGGGAAAACACCTCTTCGGGCTCCAGTGACAGCGCTTCCCCGATATCACGGGCCACTTGTTTTTCGTAGGCGCTGCAAAGCAGGTCGTGCATCTCGTTCGGCAGGTTGCCCAGCTCGTTCTCACGTGAACTGAGATAGAACGTGCGGGTAAACGGCTCATAGGGCCGGCCGTGACGGGCGAACTGCCCCAATGGCACTACGCGTATGTCCGGCACGAAATGCCGGGATTGCCAAATGCAGAGCGGTGTCGTGATCGCAAATCCGAGGCCGGCCGCCACCAGGCTCATCATCGGATCGGTGGCGTCGAATTCGCAGGTGCGCTCGATGTTGTCCGTGTGTGCCATCAGGTAGGCGTCCACGTGCTGGCCGATGACAGAGCGGGCGCTATAGCGAATGAAGCGAAGGTGCCGCCCCAGGTCGGTCAGCGAGGCGAAGCGGTCGATGGCAAAGCCCTTCGGCAACACGACATAGTACGGTTCCGAGAACAGCCGCTGCCGGCGGATGCCGATCGAATTGCCCACGCCGGTGGTAGTGACCGCCATGTCGAGCTGGCGTGTATCGAGCAGCGCATCAAGGGTGGGGGTAATTCCGGACCACAGGCGGATCTGCTGGGACGTTCCCGTAAGCGCCTTGATGATGATCGGTCCGACAGTAGCTGCGAACGAATCCACACAGCCCAGTCGGACAATGACGCGCTTCGCACGCGTTACGTTGCGAACGCTTTCCACCATCTGGTCAGCGCTCTGCAGGATGGCGGTGGCATGCTCGAACAGCCGCTGTCCGGCGGCGGTGGGCCGGGCAGGCCGCGTGGACCGGTCCAGAAGCAAGGTGTCGAGCAAAGACTCCATCGCTTTCACCCGCTGGGATACCCCGGCCTGAGAAATCCTCAGGCGAATCGCCGCGTCGGAAATGGATCCCGACTCAACAACAGCCACCCAGCTTTCGAGAAGCTCCCAATCGGGATAACGCCCGGTACCCTCGCCGTTCATGGGGCATGATCGTTGACTTGAATGTTATCGAATGTAACATAGGTGGCAAGGCAGAAGCAGCAGCACTAGCGCAGCATTCCCGAATCTCACCTCTTTGTCACAAACGGTGCGGGCTGGGCCTATGTTGGCGTGAGTGACGTCAGCGCCTCTTTTTGGTGGGGGAATTGCCCCTAGCGTTGCCCACAAGGTACGTACGCCGCGGTATCACCCGACCGCATCTCAGCGTTCGAGATAGCCGCCTCGTGTCCCGGGAAATACATCGCGGCAGCAGGGAATACATCGCGGCAGCATCGCCGTCAAAGCCGACGCGCGCGCGAGGTTGTGTCGGTCCTGAAACCACTCGCAGCGTGGATGGGCGTCTGCCGAAACCTGCAGTCGCCGGCTAAGATGGCTGTTTGAGCCGTGCTTTCTCCGCTTTGGCCAGATAGGAGTGCAGCTTCCTAAGGTGCTCGGACATCAACAGGGAGGCTTGCTCGGCCTCGCGCTCCCGAAGGTGTTGCAGGATGCGGAAGTGGGTCTTAACGGTCGTCGGCAAGGGCACCACATTGTCCCGCTGCAGCAGCGAGGAAACCAGGTCGGTAAGGGCGCCGACCAGCAGCACCATCACTTCGTTGTGTGTGGCCCGTGCGAGGACGCGATAGTAGTCCAGCAGTTGGGCCCGGCGCTCTATCAGCTTGCCTTCCTTGGTGAGCGCCTCAGTCAACTCGATGCTGCGCTGTAGCGCGTCGAAGTCCGCCTCGGTGCCGCGCATGCAGGCGAGGCGAATGACCGCGTCCTGAACGATGGCCCGGCTCTCCGTCAGATCCTGGATCGAGATGCTGCCAAAACTCAGCAGGTCGTTCAGCGAGCTGGAGACCACGGACGAGCCAACCTGCGAGATGTAGGTTCCGCCCTTTGGACCTTTGCGCAGTTCGATCACGCCTGAACGCTCGAGGCTTCTCAGTGCCTCCCGGACTGCCGACCTGGAGGTTTGAAATCCCTCGGCGAGATCCCGTTCCGAAGGCAGCCTGTCGCCTGGCTTGAGGGCGCCGCTTGCCAACTGCTCTTTGATCTTTCCGCAGATGTCCTCGAAGACCCGTGGCGGCCTGTCAGTCGTCGCGCTTGAATCTGGAGTTGGCACCATACCTGGAAATCGCACTGGATAGATAAGCAAAATGTGGGGCCGAGGATGAACAGCACTCTCTTGTCGCACTGGCGCTACTCAGCAACTACGCCGGCAGCCTTGATCATGGCGGAGGTCTGCTGGCTTTCGGCTCGGATTGTATCAGCCAGCATCTTGCCATCGCCGGCTACAACGGTGAGACCCTTCGTATGGACTTGCTGCTCGACGAACACCGGATCCCTCAGCACTTCCGCTACGGCCGCCCGGATCTCTTTGACTACGGCGTCGGGCGTACCGGCCGGCGCAAACAGCGCATACCAGATCGAGCTCTTGGCATAGGGAAAACCTTGTTCCACCGTGGTCGGCACGGACGGGTACTGGCTCAGTCTGGTATCGGCTGCCACTGCCAGCGGCTTGAGCCTGCCGGACTTGATATGGGTTTCCATCACGGCGACGCTGCCGCTGGCAAGCTGCACGTCACCCGCGAGCAATGCAGTCAGATTCTGCGAGATGCCGTTGTAGGGGACATGCAGGAGTTGAATCTTCTCGTGATCGTTGATCGCGGAGAAGAGCAGGTGCGGCTGGCTGCCGTTCCCGTAGGAGCCGAAGTTCAGGCTGTCCGGCTTCTTCCTGGCCAGATCCACCAGCTCCCTGAGGGAATTTGCGGGCAGCTTGGCATTGGCCACGATCAACTGGTCGGCCTTGACCATCATGATGACCGGCGCAAAGCTCGTCTCGGGATTGTACGGCAGCCTTTTGTACAGGAAGCGGTTCGAGACGACAGTCTGGTTCACCGTTGCCAGCAGTGTGTAGCCGTCTGCAGGCGCGCGCGCCACGAATGCCGCGCCAATCGCGGAGCCCGCGCCGGCCTTGTTATCCACGACGATCGGCTGCTTCCAGCGGGCAGCCAACCGACTTGTCATGGCGCGGACGAGCACGTCGATGCCGCCCCCGGCGGCGAACGGGACAATGACGTTGACGGGCTTTTCCGGATAGGCGGCCAGCACCGGCGCGGCAGCGAGCAGCAAGGCGCTGGATGCGAACAGACTTATCTTCTTGAACATGTTGTCTCCTGATTTTCTTGTCCGGGTGCCGCCGGCAGTCCTTGCCTGTACCGGTTTATCGGACACCGCGGCACGGTCGTCGCGACGCGGGCCACAAGGCCCGGTCCGTTCTAGTACGCACGTGGTGCAACGGCTTCGCGTTCCTTGACGTCCAGACTCATTTCACCCACGCCCTGGATGGCGATCTTCAACGTATCGCCTGCCGCGAACGGTCCAACGCCTTCCGGCGTGCCGGTGGCGATGACATCGCCGGGCGACAGCGGCAGCACCGACGAGATCAACTCGATCAGCTCCGCCACGCCGACGATCATGTCCTGTGTTGACGCTTGCTGGCGCAGTTCGCCATTGACCCATAGCTGGTTGCGCAACCCGTGGGGATCGCCGACCTCGTCCGCCGTGACGATCCATGGCCCCAGCGGAGTGAAACCCTCGAAGGATTTGCGCATCGAGCGCTCTTCTTCCGCGACGCCAGGTTCGATACGCATGGTGGCGTCGATCAGGCAGGCATAGCCGAACACGTATTCCATGGCGTGTTCGCGCGGAACATCGCGACCCGCTTTCCCAATGATGACCGCCAGCTCGGATTCGTGATCGAAGCGCCGGGTGGAACCCTTGGGCAGGAAAATCGTACCGCCAGCCCCAACCAAGGAGCCGGGTGCCTTCAAGAAAAAGCCTTGTTCCCTGGCGCTACGGCCGCCCTTGGTGACGACGCGGTCTCCCAGTTCGCCGATGTGCTTGCGGTAGTTTGCCGGAGCGGCAAATACATGCGGCGGGCAGGGCGCGGCAGGAAGCAGGCGCACCGCATCCAGGCGTCGAGGGAGGCTTGCCGCGCGGCATCGCTTGAGTTCCTCCTGAACACTGTCCCAGTTGGCGATGAGCCAGTTCAACCGCTGCTGCGGAAATGCGTCGATACCGGAAGGCACCACCGCGGTGACATCGTACAGTTGGTCTCCTTCCACCAGACCAATCCGGTAATCGTCGAACGACCCGATCTTCATGCCAATTCCTCTCTAAAGTAACCCAATGATTTCAGTACCGGCAGATCGTTGACCTGCCACAGCAGGGCGTCTTGCCCGCCGGTGTTCTCATGTGCATGCCAATCCCAGGGCGCAACCGTGAAGAGGTCGCCCGCGCACCACGCGAAGCGCTGGTCCCCGACGCTGGTCGCCCCTTCGCCGCGCATGACGTAGTAGAGCTTGCTGCCGGTGTGGCGCCGCTTCCGCCCCACAAAGCCGGACCGCAGCAGCTGCATCCGCATGGCGAGCGTTGGCATGGCAGGGCCGCCGCCCAGCGGATTGCGATACTCGAGCGCAACATCGTCATACGCATCACCCGGCATGCCCGCGGCGGCTGCGATAGCCTTCTCGGCCATGTCGAAAGGGTAGGCCAGCAACGGGTTGGCGCCGCCGGCGCGAGGCTGCGCCCCAGGAGGCATCATCAAGCCGGCGCCGAACTGGCGCCAGCTCCGATCCGGCACCGTGTCCACCGGCTGCAGGCCATCCGTATAGGGTTCGAAGAACGTGGCTTCCAGCGCTTGCATCAGCGAGATGTCAAGGACGTCAAGCCAGATCATCGGCTGGTCGCCCCGATGTACGTGATCGTGCCACGCCCACGATGGCGTCAGCACGAGATCGCCCGTGCGCATCGGATAGCACTCGCCATCCACCGTCGTCCATGCTCCCTCGCCTTGCATGATGAACCGCAGGGCGTTGGCAGTGTGGCGGTGCGCGGTGGCGACTTCGCCGGGCAGGATGACCTGGATCGACGCCCAGAACGTATTGGTGGTGCCGCGCGGCAGGCCGGGGTTGTGCAGGCGCAGTGTCCGGCGCGGCCCACCTGCGGTCAGGTCGACCTCCTGACCGATGCGTTCCAGCAAGGGGCACAGATCCTCCCAGCGCCAATGCACGGACTGGGTCGCAGGCCGCGGGCTGCGCGTGAACAATGGGGGATCGTCTGGCTGGTGCACTCGGCAGTGGTACTTTGCCAGGTCCTGCTTCAGTGCACGTCTGCGATCCGCGTCCTGGCCGATGAGCTCGTCTGACATATCAGACCTCGGCCAGTTGGTAAGCGCGGCGCGCAACAGGACTGCCGGCGGCACCCATGCCCCGCACGACATCGACGATGCGGCGGGCATCTGCGGGGACAGTGTCGGCACGCCATGCCACCGAGCCGTCCGGCCGCACCAGCACCAGGCGGCGTCCATAGATGGCCTGGGCTTCGCCTTGCGCGATATCGGCCACCTCCAGCGGCAGACCGACCTCCGCAGCCGCCTGCGTGATGGCATCCACCCCGGGAGGATGATCGCCAAAGCGCAGCAGTACGTAGTGCTTGCCGAAAAGGTCCAGCGTGGACTTTCCTTTGGAAAGCCACACGTGGGGCGCGCGCGATCCCGGCCTCGCGCTCTGCGTGTACCGCGCCACCTCGTTGGGCGGGGAGGGCGTGCCATCGGGAACGACGATCGGCGAATCCTCGTAGACATAACCGAGATGGATGCCGATGGAGAACCATTCGCGCTTCATCATCGCCGTATAACGCGCACCGTACTCACGGCGTGCCGCATCGATATGCACGTTGTTGCTATCGAAGATGGCCGCTTCAGGCTTGACCACCCGCGGCGACAGCATCCGCCGGAGATTCTCTCCGGCTTCTGTGACGTTGCGCACCGCGACAGGCCGCTGCTCATCCTCGTAGGAATCGAGCAGAAGGGGGCCGCCCCAGCCCTGCAGCGTGCCAGCCAGCTTCCAGCTGAGGTTGACCACATCAAGGATGCCCGTGTTCATACCGAAGCCGCCTGTCGGGGAGGTCAGGTGCGCGGCGTCGCCGGCGATGAAAACCCGTCCCTTGCGGTAATGGTCCGCCACCAGTTGCCGCCTGACCCAGGGCAGGACCGAGAGGATCTCGAAGTCGAACTCCCGTCCCACGGCTCGAATGATGGCGCGGCGGATCTCTTCATCGCCGAGCGTGCGCTTTTCGGCGTTGCCTACCAGAGAGAATCGCCATTGGTCACGGCCGTTGATGGCCACCAGCGTCGCCCAGGTGCCCTCCGGTCCGATGAAGATATAGCGGTAGCCGGGCTGCTTGGTGTGAAGCCGCTCGAGCCCGTCGCAGCGGAAGATGACGTTGGTCGTGTAAGTCAGCACGGCATCGCCCGACATGCCGATGCCGAGGGCCTGGCGCACGGCGCTGGCACCGCCGTCGCAGCCCACCAGGTACTGCGCTTCGATCTGGTGGCGTGTTCCGGTTTTCCCATCCTTGACCGTCACGATTACGTGGTCACCACGGTCTTCCAGTGTTTCCAGCTCCGTCTCGTACACCAACTCCGCGGCCCCCGTGCTGGCGGCAAAGCGCTGCAGCACCGGATCGAAGAAGTTCTGCGGGCAGCGCTCACGCTTTTGCGGGCTTTGCGGCGGACATGTTTCGTTTCTTGGTGCCGGGAATGTCTCCCGGCCGAACTCATATCCATTCAAATCGGTCACCCAGGCACAGTCCTGCGGGTAGTCCCGGTTGTAGCCGGCCTGTTCCACCGCCTCGACGATGCCCCAACGCCGACAGAACTCCATGGTTCTGATGCCGACCATGTCCATGCGAGGCTGAGGAACGACTCCGTTGCTCCTTTCGATCAGGGTGCACTTGACACCACGCCATCCGAGATCGCCCGCCAATGCCAGGCCGACCGGTCCACCTCCCACGATCAGCACCGGGGTCTTCTGGATCATTCTGTCCCTCCATTCTTCATTTAAGCCGACGCTGCCGCCCGCTAGCCAGAACCGTCGACATGACTCGACAAGGCATTCCTACCTCGGGGCATGCGCCGGGCAATATTGAGTTGGTCAGACCAAATTGGTACGACCATGTTGGTCTGACCAAATTGTAGCGAAGTAGATCATTTGCGCGAGTTGGTAGAAACCCTGGGGCGACGATCGAGAGTTGAAGGCTTCACAGCGGATGCGATCAGGGCGATTGGCACCAACACGTTCGGCTCACAGCTCGACAGGTTCGTTGACCAAATTTGCCGCGTCGACTTCTGCCCTTGCTACCGCATCGATGCGGATGCTGTCGACGTGGTCGCATTCAGCGATCCGAATCGCTTCGAATCCGCTGCACGCATCGCACTCGGAGGATTCAGCCATCGCATTGCGCCGGGCTGCGCCACATGGCATCCGTGCGATTGTCGATTTCGTTGGCTCGGCGCAGACCACGGGGATCGCCCTCGAGAACATCGCGCGCGCCGGCAGCGGCCGTTACGCGAAGAGGTCCGGGCCGCGCTGGATAGCTGCGGGCAAGAGAAGAAGGCTGCGGCGGCCAAGCTGGGGATCTCACGGCAGGCGTTGTATCGCATCTTGGCGAAGGCCCCGAGCATCAATAACCCCCCTGGCGACTGACCGTCGCCGACCAACTTGGAGAAGGACATGCACGAGGACCGCAAATACTCGGCCGAAGAGGTTGCCGGAATCCTGGCAAAGGGCATCGGTCCGGAGGCGCTGGAGACCTGGCCGCTGACGTCGCTGCCAGATTATGTCATTGGCGTTGCCCGGGCTGCGGCCGCCCTCGAAGGCGGCGACGACTTTGGGCAATTGGAAGATGCGCTTCGCCCGCGGCGCGCGCTGCGGACGCAATGGGGCCTCCTGGTGGTGGATCATTCCCACGACAGCGACGGGGATACCGTGGCGATTTTTGGTTATCTCCAAGCCGATCCCTACCTGGAGTTGCCTCACTTGCGGAAAGAGGGCGAGACGGTCGGGATCCATCTGAGCGACGCTGATCAGCGATGAGCTCGTAACGCCGGCCGTTCAGACCACCGCCAGTACCATGCGCAATCATCCAAAGCATAGATTGCCGCCTCTGTGAGCGGAAGCGGACAGCCATGCCGGCAATCCGAATCGCGGCTTCCTGTGTCTCTATCCGGCGCACCGCCTGATCACAATCGGGCAGCAAGGCGAGCCTGCTCAAGGAACGATCCGATCAAGCTTGCGCGGGACGAGGTCCTGCGCCATAGCACGCCGAACCGGCGTGGTTCCGGCTCCGACGGCAGCGAAAGCTTGGCAATGCGCAGCGCCGACGTCAACGGAGACGCGATGTCCGGAACCAGCGAAACCCCCAGGCCACGATCCACCATCATTGCGATCGCGAGCAGGGAGCTGAGCTCGAAGCGCTCCTGCGATGGGGAAATACCGGCCTTGCGCAAGTAGGCATCAGCCTGCTTTCCGCCACCGAGAGTCCGGTCATATCGGATCAGCGGCCTGGTTCGCAGAAGCTCGTGGGGATCGGCCTTCCTGTCGCGCTCCGCGGCAAGCACGACCAGCGGCTCCTGGCGAAGCAGTTCCCATGCGATCGCTTTCGGCATCGGGAAAGGCGGATGCAGGCAGACAGCGGCATCTAGCTCCGACCGTTTGACCGCGTCATACAACTCGCCCGACATCGCTGACTGTATGTAGACCGACACGCGCGGGTGTTCAGCCGTGAAGCGCGCAAGCGCATCCGGCAGCAGGCTGTGGAGCGCCGTATTGATGGTCCCGATGCGCAGCTCGCGAATCTCGTCGGCCTGATTTACCCACCCCCTCAGGCTGTCGACTTCCCTGAGCAGTGAAATGCAGCGCTCTGCGAGACGGCTCCCTGACTCGGTGGGCGCCACCGTCCTGCCGGCCCGCCCGAGCAGCTTAGACCCGAGCTCTCGTTCGAGCACCTGAATCTGCTGGGAGATCGCCGCCGGCGTGACGTCGAGCCGTCTCGCCGCCTCGGCCAGCGAACCTGTCTCGACGACTAGGGCAAACGCCTTGAGATAAGCGGTTTCCATAGATTTACTACTGAATGAATGTGGGAAAGCATAGTTTATCTTTTTTATGGATTGGCCGACACTGCACAGCATTCCACAGACACAGAGCCAGGTACTGACCATGAGAAGCAAGCTGTTCGTTCCTGCTTCGCGCCCCGAGTTTTTCCCGAAAGCGCTGGCAAGCGATGCGGACGGGCTGTCCTTTGACTTGGAGGACGCCGTTGCCGAAGATAGCAAAGCCGAAGCCAGGTCCCTGCTGTCGCATCTCCTGCGATCCACGGAAGCACGGGCGGCGTCCAAGACGCTCATCGTTCGCGTCAATGGCATCGCCTCGGGGCATTTCGAAGCAGATCTCGCCGCCGTCGTGGTACCGGGCCTGCACCTGGTGAATGTGCCGAAACCGGAGACCGGCGACGACGTCCGGCGTGCGGCGGCGGCAATCGAGCAGGTGGAGCGGGCCAACGGCTTTGGGGAAGCCGACGCCAAGGTCCGCCTGCTGCTCAATATCGAATCGCCGGTGGCACTGCGCCGCGCCGCCGAACTGGCAGGCGCGCATCCGCGCGTCGCGGGTCTTCAGCTTGGGCTTGGGGACCTGTTCGAGCCGATCGGCATTCACCGGCGCAACCCGGCGGCCATCGCGGCGGCCATGTTCGCCGTGCGGATGGCCGCGGGCGAGGCCAACGTCTTTGCCTACGACACGGTGTTCGCAAACATTCGGGATGCCGAAGGCTTCCGCGCCGAGGCGGAGATGTCCAGGCAGATGGGTTTTCTCGGCAAGAGCTGCATCCACCCGAGCCAGATCGCGCTGGCCAACGCGGTCTATCGGCCGTCCGACGAGGAGATCGCGCATTCGGTGCGGGTCGTTGAGGCCGCCGCCCAGGCACAGGCCAGGGGGATCGGGGCCTACGTCGTCGATGGGAAGATGATCGACCCACCCTTCGTCCGGCGTGCGCAGGCCATTGTCGAGATCGGCAGGCGGCTGGGGCTGATCACAGCCTGACGCGACCCTGCACAGAATAATGACAGGAGACAGAGCATGAATGAGACCATCAGTACCTTACCGTCACGTGGGGTCGCGGGATGCTTCGCGCTGATCGCCGCTGCCGGCGCGCTGGCCGTATCGCCTCATGCGGGCGCGGAGAATGCATATCCGTCCAAGCCCATCACCCTCATCGTTCCCTATCCGCCCGGAGGCTCGAATGACATTTTCGCGCGGATCGTGGCGATGGAAATCGGCGAGGACCTGAAGCAGCCGGTGATCATCGACAACCGGCCAGGCGCGAGTGGCAACACGGGAACCGCCATCGTGGCCAAGGCTGCGCCGGACGGCTATACCCTGGTCGCAGTGTCCTCGAGCATGACGACCAACGCTGCGGTGCAGGGCAAGCTGCCCTATGACGCCATCAAGAGCTTCTCGCCGGTCGCGATGCTGGCCCAGGGGCCCTTCATCGTTGCGGTCAGCAATGACTTCCCTGCCAGGACGCCCCAGGACCTGATCAACGCGATCCGGGCGAATCCGGGCAAGTTCAACTATGCGTCTTCCGGGCCCGGCAGCGTCAATCAGTTCGGCACGGAATTGCTCAAGGCCAAGGCCGGCAAGCTCGCTATCACGCACGTACCCTACCGTGGCATGGGCCCCGCCATCACCGACCTGATCGGCAACCAGACGCAGCTGCTGATCTCGAGCGGACCGTCGCTGCTGCCGATGGTCCGGGCCGGCAAGGTGCGGGCGGTGGGCATCACCAGCCTGGAGCCGAGCCCCATCGCGCCGGACCTGGTGCCGATGGCGAGCGCGGTCCCCGGCTACGAGTTTGAGCTCTGGTGGGGGTTTCTCGCGCCGGCGGGTACGCCGCCAGCGGTCATCACGAGGCTCAATGCTGCGGTGAACCACGCGTTGGCGACGCCATCCGTCAAGGAAGCGATCCTCAGGGAAGGCGCCGTGGCGAAGTCGGGCACCCCCCACCAGTTCGCCGATACGATAGCTGCCGATGTGGCCAGGTGGACGGCACTGGCCAGGCAGCAGAACATTGTCGCTGACTGATTTCCTAGCTGATTTCGGAGTCTGTATGCAAATCAACACCACTGCCGGGGATGGCGTATTCGGCGCAACCCGGACGGGACAGCCAGGACCACTGAGCGGTGTGCGCGTGCTGGACCTGAGCGCCTATATCGCGGGGCCGTACGGTTGCTCGCTGCTCGCCGACCAGGGTGCGGACGTCATCAAGGTCGAGCCGCCTATGGGCGACAATCTGCGCAAGTATCCCTCGACGCTGGAGGCCGAAAGCCGGGCTTTCCTGGGCGTCAACCGAAGCAAGCTGGGCGTCGTGCTCGACCTGAAGCGTTCGGCCGACCTGAAGCGGCTGCTGGCGCTGGTGCGCAACGCGGATGTGCTGGTGCATAATTTCCGCCCCAGCGTGCCGGGCCGGCTCGGCATCGGCTACGAGCAGCTCAGCGCCGTCAATCCGCGCCTGATCTACTGCGCCGTGACCGGCTACGGCGAGACGGGCCCGCTGAAGGACAAGGCCGGCTACGACCAGGTGCTGCAGACCATGACCGGCATGTGCGCGCTGCAGGGCGAGCACAGCGGTCCGCCGGAGATCCTGTATGGCTCCGTGGTTGACTACTACGCCGCGGCGCTAGTCGCCGGAGCTGTTTCCTCGGCGCTCTACGAGCGCGAGACGAGCGGCACGGGGCAATATGTGGGTGTGTCGCTACTGCGTGCGGCCCTGACCATGCAATCCGCCCGCATGGTATGGGCCGATTCGGAACCCCGGGATGTCGGACGCGACATGCGCTCCGGCGGGATCACAGGCATCCATCCTACCAGGGAAGGCTATCTCTACATCTCCGCCAACACCCCGCATTTCTGGCAAGCGCTGTGCGCGAAGACCGGCCTGGCCGATCTTCTGTCGACCGATCGCTACGACAGCGTGCGCAAGCGCGCCGAGCATCATGAGGAAATCGTACCCCGCCTGCACGCTGCATTGCAGCAGCGGTCGGCGCTGGACTGGGAAGCCATGTTCGGCGAGGAAGTGCCGTGCGCGGCCGCTCGTTCGGTGGAGGACATGTTCGACTTTCCCCAGGTTGCCGCCGAAGGGATGGTGACAACGTTCGAGCACCCGGTGGTGGGTCGCTATCGAGGCTTCACGCGTGCGGTCAAGTTCGGCCGCACGCCCGGCCCGGAGCCGTTCGCCGCACCCGTGCTTGATCAACACGGGGACATGGTCCGGGATGCCGCGGACAGGCTGGGGCGGGATGCCTGATTTCACCCATGGCGGCGCGGCCCCGCTGGTGACGAACAGCTCGGCTACTGCCGCGCCGCACAGTGTGGCAATAGCGCATGCCTGCGACTCCCATCTGCATATCTACGACGCGCGCTTCGCGGCCATTGCACCCCTTGTGGCGGACGCGACCGTGGAAGACTATCGGGGTATACAGGCGCTGCTCGGGACGAGCCGCGCGGTCGTGGTACAGCCGCGATGCTATTGGACCGACCATAGCTGTACGCTCGATGCGATCCAGCGGCTGGGCCCCGCCAATACCCGCGGGATTGCAGTGGTACGCCCGGATGTGACGGACGAGGCGTTGCACGACCTCCATGCGGGAGGTATCCGGGGCATACGCTTCTCCCTTTATACGGAGGCGCATGCCGTCGTCGGCTTCGAGATGATGGAGTTGCTCGCCAACCGCGTGGCCGAACTCGGCTGGCACCTGCAACTGCATTGGACCGCCGACCAGATCGCCGCGCATCGTGACCTGCTGTCGCGGCTGGGCACGCCGCTGGTCTTCGATCACCTGGCCCGCATGCCGCTCCCCGGAGGAACGGCACACCCGGCGTTTGCGGTCGTGTCCGAGCTGCTGGATCGCGGCAAGGCCTGGCTGAAGCTGTCTGGCGCTTACCTCGACTCCCTCGCGGGCGCCGCCCGGCATTATGCCGACGTCGATCCGGTGGCGAAGGCATGGGTGCGGGCCGCCCCGGAACGACTTGTCTGGGGCAGCGACTGGCCTCACCCCACCGAGACGCGACACAAGCCCGACGACGCCCTGCTGTACGACTTGCTTGCCCATTGGGCAGGTACCCGGGGGGCCCACCGCAGGATACTGGTGGACAACCCCGCCTTGCTGTATGGATTCGAGGCCGCGTGAGCCGGCCAGACCAAAAGGAGAAAACATGAGAAAGACCTTGCTGGGCCTTTGCAAAGGCCTGACGATCATGGCTGCCCTGGTGCCCCTCGGCGCCATCGCCTTCCCGGACAAACCGATCCGCATGGTGGTGCCCTATTCGGCTGGTGGCGGCGCCGACAATACGGCGCGCATCGTGGCCCAGAAAATGGGGGAAATCCTTGGGCAGAGCATCGTGATCGACAACAAGCCGGGCGCCGGCGGTGTCATCGGCGCCGACGCGGTGGCGAAGGCCGCCCCTGACGGCTACACTGTGCTCTACGACGCGTCGGCATTCGCGGTAAACGGTGCATTGCGCAAGCTGCCATTTGATCCGCTCGGGGACTTCATTCCAGTCTCGCTGGTGGTGACAGCGCCGCAGATCCTCGTGGTAGCCGCCAATGCCCCCTACAAGACGGTAGCAGACTTCATCGCCTCGGCGAAGAAGACGCCTGGCAAGCTGACCTACGCATCCGCCGGCGCCGGGACAGGATCGCATCTTGCCGCGGAGATGTTCAACGAGCAGGCGAAGATCGAACTGCTCCATATCCCATACAAAGGTGGCGCGCCGGCGCTCACCGATGTGATGGGGGGACAGGTCGCGACTTATTTCGGCAACTCGGCATCCACGCTGCAATACGTTGCCAGCGGCAAGCTCAAGGCGCTCGCGGTGACCTCCAGGAAACGGATACCGGGCTTGCCCAATACGCCAACCCTTGCGGAAAGCGGCATGCCGGACTATGAAGTGCTCGAGTGGAACGGCGTGTTCGTCCCCAAGGGCACGGCACAGGATCGCGTGCAGGCCATCGCGTCCGCCGTGCAGAAGGCGGTCGCCGATCCAGGCGTGCGCGCCAAGCTGCAGCACACCGGCGTGGATCCGGTCGGAAACGCTCCGGAAGCCTTCAAGCGCTTTGTGCAGGCCGAATCATTGCGCTGGCACGCACTTGTCAAGGCGCGCGGGATCCGGGTAGAGTAGGCCCCCCCCCCGCGGGGCGGCATCGTGCCCGCTGGCGGGGGCTCATCGCCGCCCTGCAGCGCACGTTCGCTGGCCCACTGCTGCGTGGCGCTACAGCTTCGGCCGCGCCATGAGCTGCGACGAACTGCTGCGCAAGCTCGATCGCGAGGACAGCCGTGGTCGGTCCATGCCCTGCGCGGCGCGGCGCTGCGCGAGCAGCTGGAGCGCCGCGAGCGCAGGCGCAACCCTGGTCCCTACTACCGTCCCTATGGCGTCCTGGACGAAGTGGTGCGCGACCTCACCTGACTGCTAGCGATCTCCCGAAGGCGACGGCTGCGCGGCCTAGTCGAAAGCCCGGTTAGTGACCTCAAGCCGCAATCGGTGAGCCGTGTCGCCAACGTGCCGCGCCACGCGATTCCGGCCTGCCTGCTTGGCTACGTAGCAGGCACGATCCGCAGCCTGAATCCACTGGTCCCAGTGCTTGTCGCCGGCGTCGACCCATGCGACGCCGATGCTCATCGTGACCCGGACCTGTGTTCCGGCCGCGTCGATGACCATGGCTTCGACGCGCCTTCGCAACCGCTCCGCGATTTCCATGGCCTTGTCCGCACTGACTTTGGGCAGATATAGTGCAAACTCCTCGCCCCCCGAAGCGGGCGAAGGCATCACTTGCGCACAGACTGCCTTAAATGTGGCGATACCGCCAGCAAGGAAGATGAGGCGAGCCGCGTCGATTGCCGCACTGGTTGCCAGGCAAGGCAATCAGCGGTAGCCGCGCGGGGAGCGGATCACTGAGCCGATCTCGCCAGAGCTCGACGGCCGCGGCAGCGAGG
>NZ_JBWKVH010000059.1:0-37441 GCF_059421605.1 Cupriavidus sp. GW821-FHT02F09 | reverse complement strand
CGCCTTAAGGCGATACTCAGACATGGGTCCCTCTTTTCCGCTCTTTTCGCCGAAGCCCGAGGCGCCCCATACGGCCTTGGCACACCTCCACGGCTCGCTTCGCATCGCCGTGGGTGTTTCCCGCCCTTCGGGCGGGAAACACGGCTACACCGAATCGTTCGCTATATCCGCTGGTTTGCTCCCCTCTCCCACTTGTGGGAGAGGGGCCGGGGGAGAGGGCGGGCGCTCGCAAGAGCGCGAGATCTCATTGACCGTGCCTCAATCTCCCTCTCCGGACGCCAGCACCTGCTGGCTCTCGCGTTTGGCCTCCGTGCCGCTCGCGTGCTCACGTCCCTCGCGCCGTGCCTGCCGCCGTTCCTTGCGGTTCATATACCAATAGTGCGCGCGATCCAGGTAGAGATACACCACGGGCGTGGTGAACAGCGTCAGCGCTTGCGACAGCACCAGTCCCCCCACCATCGCAAAGCCCAATGGCCGCCGCAGCTCCGAGCCAGCGCCATGCCCGAGCATCAGCGGCAGTCCGGACAGCAGCGCGCACATGGTGGTCATCATGATCGGCCGGAAGCGCAGCAGGCACGCCTGGTAGATGGCTTCTTCCGGTTTCATGCCGTGGTCGCGCTCGGCGGTGAGCGCGAAGTCGACCATCATGATGCCGTTTTTCTTGACGATGCCGATCAGCAGGATGATGCCGATCAGCGCGATCACGCTGAGGTCATAGCCGCCGGCCAGCAGGATCAGCAGCGCGCCCACGCCGGCAGACGGCAGGGTGGAGAGGATGGTGAGCGGGTGGATGTAGCTTTCGTACAGCAGCCCCAGCACGATATACACGGCGACCAGCGCGGCGGCGATCAGGTAGGGCTGCGAGGCAAGCGAGGCGCCGAAAGCCTGTGCCGTGCCTTGGAACGAGCCGGAGAGTGTCTGCGGGCGGCCCATGCCGGACAGCGTGCTGTTGATGGCCTTGACGGCATCGCCCAGCGCCACGCCCTTGGCCAGGTTGAATGAGATCGTGACGGCCGGGAACTGCCCCTGGTGGCTGATCGACAGGTAGGCGGTGCTGTCGGTGTCGATCTTGACGAAGGTGGACAGCGGCACTTGCTCGCCGGTCAGCGGCGAGGTCACATACAGCTTGCTGAACAAGCGCGGGTCGTCCTGCAGCGCGGGCGTGGCTTCCAGGATCACGTGGTAGCTGTTGATCTGGGTGAAGTACTGCGCGACCTGGCGCTGCCCGATCGCGTCATAGAGCGTGGAGTCGATCAGCGCGGGCGTGATGCCGAAGCTCGATGCGCGCGCGCGGTCGATGGTCAGGCGCGCCGCTGCCGCGGCGTTCTGCTGGTCGGACGCCACGTCAGCGAGCTGGGGCAGGGCGCGCAGGCGCTCCAGGATGCGCGGCGCCCACTGGTTGAGCTCGTCCAGGTTGGAGTCCATCAGCGTGTACTGGTATTGCGTGCGCGACAGCCGCCCGCCCACGTTGATGTCCTGCCCGGCCTGCAGGAACAGGTTGGCGCCCTGCACCTGCGCCAGCTTGGGCCGCAGCCGCGCGATCACTTCGTCGGCGCTGACGGTGCGGCCCGCGTCCTTGGGTTTCAGGCTGATGAAGAAGTTGCCGGTGTTGAGCGTATTCTGCCCGCCGGTCATGCCCACCGCGGCGACATCGGGGTCGGCACGCACGATATCGGCAAGCTGCACCATGCGCGCGTTCATCGACTTGAACGATGCGTCCTGCGCGGACTCCGCGATGCCAAACATAAAGCCGGTGTCCTGCTGCGGGAAGAAGCCCTTGGGTATGTAGATGAACAGCGCCACCGTGGTGGCGACCGTGGCGATGAACACGCACAGGGTGAAGAACTGGTGGCGCATCACCACGTCCAGTCCGCGCTTGTAGCTCGCCAGCATGGCGTCGAAGCCATGCTCGAACCACTGGTAGATGCGGCCGTGATGATGGCCGCGCGGCGGGGTCAGGTAGCGCGAGCACAGCATCGGCGTGAGCGTCAGCGAGACCAGCACCGATACCACGATGGTGAGCGTGACTGTCACGGCGAACTCGCGGAACAGCCGCCCCACGATGCCGCCCATTAACAGCAGCGGTATGAACACCGCCACCAGCGAGACCGAGATCGACACGATGGTGAAGCTGATTTCGGCGGCGCCCTTGAGCGCGGCTTCCATGGGCTCCATGCCGTCTTCCACGTGGCGGTAGATGTTCTCCAGCATCACGATGGCATCATCCACCACGAACCCCACCGCAATGGTGAGCGCCATCAGCGACAGGTTGTCGCGGCTGTAGCCCAGCAGGTACATGCCACCGGCGGTGCCCATCAGCGCCAGCGGCACGGTCACACTGGGAATCACCGTGGCGGCCACATTGCGCAGGAACACGAAGATGATCATCACCACCAGCGCGATGGTGAGCATCAGCGTGAACTCCACATCGGCCACCGAGGCGCGGATGGTCTGGGTGCGGTCGGCCAGTGTGTTGACGTTGACGGTGGGCGGGATCGCGGCCTGCAGGCGCGGCAGCGCGGCGCGGATGCGGTCCACGGTCTCGATCACGTTGGCGCCCGGCTGCTTGGTGATGGCCAGGATGATGGCGCGCCCGTTGTGAAAGGTGTTGTCCGCCGGCGCGGCGGCGCCGGCAAAGCCCCAGCCGGCCAGCTTGGCGTTCTCCGGCCCGTCCACCGCCACGCCGACATCGCGCACACGCACCGGCGCGCCGTTGCGGTAGGCCAGCACCATGTCGTTCCACGCCGCCGCCTTGGTGACCTGGTCGTTGGTGTAGACGTTGAAGGCCTTGGTGGCGCCATCGGTGCTGCCGGTGGGCTGGTTGACCGTGGTGGCGGCAATCACGCCGCGCAGGTCTTCCAGGCTCATGCCCATGGCCGAGAGCTTCTGCGGATCCACCTGGATGCGCACCGACGGCTTTTGCTGGCCGCCGATGTTGACCAGCCCGACGCCGGAGATCTGCGAGATCTGCTGCGCCAGCACATTGTCGGCGAAGTCGTTGACCTCGGTCAGCGGCAGCGTGTCGGACTGCACCGCCAGCACCAGGATCGGCGAATCGGCCGGGTTGATCTTGCGGAAGGTGGGGGGCGTGGGCAGGTTGCTGGGCAACTGGCCGCTGGCGGCGTTGACGGCGGCCTGCACGTCCACGGCGGCGGCATCGATGCTGCGGTTGAGGTCGAACTGCAGCGTGATCTGGGCGTTGCCCTGCGCGCTGGTCGACGTCATCTGCGTGAGCCCGGCGATCAGCGAGAACTGCCGCTCCAGCGGCTGCGCCACGTTCGACGCCATGGTCTCCGGGCTGGCGCCGGGCAAGTTCGCCGACACCTGGATGGTGGGGAAATCCACCTGCGGCAGCGGCGCGATAGGCAGCAGCGGCCACGCGGCCACGCCGACCAGCAGCACGGCCAGCGCCAGCAGCGAGGTGCCGATCGGGCGCTTGATGAAGGTCGCGGAAACGCTCATGGCCGTGCGTTCCCGGCGCGATTTGCCGGGGCTGCGGCGGCAGGCGCGGAGGCGGGCGCTGCGCCGGCATCCGCTATGGTGGTGGCCGCGGTCGTCTCGTTCACGCGGGTGCCGGGCTTGAGCTTGTACTGCCCGTCCACCACGACCCGCTCGTCGACCGCCAGCCCCTTGGCCACGACGGCCTTGGCGTCCTGGGTCTCCGCCACCTCGATTGCCCGGGACGCAACCGTATGGTCCGCCTGCACCACATAGACATAGGTGCCGGTCTGGCCGCGTTGCACGGCGGCGGCCGGGATGGTCAGCGCCTGGTCGCGCTCGCCGAGCACCAGCCGCGCATTGACGTACTGGCCGGGCCACAGCGTGTGCGAGGGATTGGGAAAACGCCCTTTCAGCTGGATGGTGCCGGAGGTGGTGTCGATGGTGTTGTTGAGCAGGATCAGCTTGCCTTGTCCCAGCAACTGGCCGCTGGCGCGCTCGCTGGCCTGCACCGCGAGCGGTGTGCCGCTGGCCTGCATGGCGCGATTGATGCGCTGGAATTCGCCGTCGGGCAGCGTGAATACCACGTCGATCGGGTCGATCTGGCGGATCACCACCAGGCCGTTGGCGTCGGCGGCGTGGACGATATTGCCCGGGTCGACCAGGCGCGCGCCAACGCGCCCGGACAGCGGCGCGGTGATGGTGGTGTAGTCGAGCTGCACGCGAGCGACGTTGACCAGCGCTTCGTCGGTCTTCACCGCGGCGGCTAGCTGCGCTACCTGCGCGCGCTGGGTATCCAGCGTTTGCTGCGTGGTGGCGTTTTCCTTGATGAGGCCCTCGTAGCGTTGCAGGTCGAGGCGCGCATTGGCTAGCTGCGCTTCGTCACGCGACTTTTGCGCCATGGCTTGCTGCAGCTGCGCCTGGAACGTGCGCGGGTCGATCTGCGCCAGCAACTGCCCGGCCTTGACGTCCTCGCCTTCGACAAAGCCGACGCGGTCGAGCTGGCCGTCCACGCGTGGCTTGACCGTCACCGTGGCCATCGCCTGCACCGTGCCGACGCCAGCCAGGCCGATCGGCACGTCCTCGCGCTTGACCTGTGCGCTGGTCACGGATACTGGCGACGCTGGCGGCGCTGCCCCGCGCGGCGCCACCATGCGCTTGAGCGGGCCGGCGGCGAACCACGCCAGGGCTGCCAGCATGAGCACGGCCAGGCCGATCAGGACGGGGTTGCGGCGGGAGAACTGGGTCGCCATGGATTGCCTTGGAAGTGGTCTGCCGATGTGGATCGGGGAATCAGGGAATCAGGGAATCAAGAGATCAGGGTTGCGCCAGCGCGTCGCTTTGCCAGCCGCCGCCGATCGCCTTGACCAGCGCCACGCTGGCTGCAAGCTCCCGGCCGCGCAACTGGATCGCGGTCCGTTCGTTAGACAAGGAAAGGGCCTGTGCCGTTACCACCGAGAGGTAGGAAGCGGTGCCAGCGCGGTATTGCGCCAGGCTCACGCGCTCCGCCACGCGGGCGGCATCCACCGCATGGTCCTGCACCACCACTTCCTGGTCGAGCACACGCAGCGCCGAGAGGTTGTCTTCCACCTCCTGCATGCCGCTGAGCACGGTTTGCCGGTACGCCGCGACCGCCCCGTCGTAGGCCGCCACGGCCTGGTCGTTTTGCGCGTTGCGCAGCCCGCCGTCGAAGATGGTGCCGGCCAGCGTCGCGCCCAGCGACCACACCCGGCCGGGCGGCCCGAACCAGTTGGCCAGGCTGCCGCTGCTGGCGCCGCCCACCGCGGAGAGCACCAGCGACGGGAAGTACGCAGCGCGCGCCACGCCGATATTGGCATTGGCCGCCGCCATGCGGCGCTCGGCCGCCGAGATGTCGGGGCGGCGCTCCAGCAGCGCCGAAGGCAGCCCCGGTGGCACAGCCAGCGGGCGCATCGAAAACGCCTCTGGCGCCAGCGTGAACTCGGCGGGCGCGCGCCCCAGCAGCGCGGCGATGGCATGCTCCAGCTGGTTGCGCTGCACGTCGAGGTCGATCGCCTGCGCTTGCGCTGCGTTCAGCGTGACCTGCGCCAGCGCCACGTCGCCCGCGGTGGCCACTCCCGCGCGGAACTGGCTCTGGGTCAGCTTGAGGGAGTCCTCGTAGGCGGCCAGCGTGCGCGCATAGAGCGTCTTGAGTACATCGGTGACGCGCAACTGGATATAGTCCTGCACCAGCTCGCCCTGGATCGTCAGGCGCGCGGCGGCGAGGTCGGCGGCACTGGCCTGCGCGTTGTCGCGGGCCGCTTCGATGCTGCGCCGCACTTGGCCCCACAGGTCGATCTCCCAGCTGGCATCGAGGTTGGCCGAATGGGTGTTGGACACAGTCTGGATGCCCAGCGTGCTGGTGCGCGCGCGCCCCACTCCCACGCCAGCGCCGAGCGTGGGATACAAGCCGGCCCGCGCCGCCTGCGCCAGCGCGCGGGATTGCCGGTACTGGGCCTCGGCCTGGCGCAGGCTCTGGTTGGCTGCGTTGGCTTGCCCCACCAGCTCATTCAGGCGGGCATCGTCGAAGCCCGCCCACCACGCCTGTGTCAGATCCACCGGACGGGGCTCGGCGACCTTCCATTGGTGATCGTCCGGCACGGCCTCGCGATACGCGGCGGGGGTCTCGACCGGGGGGCGCTGATAGTCCGGCCCGACCGCGCAGCCGCCCACCCAGGCAGACGCCAGGGCGATGCAGAGCAGGCGCGGCGAGACCAAACGCGCGGCGTTCATGAGGGCGAGAAGCAAGCGATAGTCATGAAGGGCTTTTGTGAGGCGATGCCGTTGTTTGTCGTTTCCTGCTCGGGCTGGCGGGTTGGTTTCCGCGCGCACGCACGCCGCCTGAGCGGCGTCGCGCGGGCGGGTCTTATGGCAAGGATAGTGCGGCGCGGGAATGTGTGAAACGCGCTGCGCATTACTGAATATTTCACTCGCTTACGCCGATGCGCCGGGCGGCGCCACGGCTTGCACCGCCAAGTGAAGCGCGAAATACACCCACGGATGCGGCAAGCGGCGGGCGCGCGTGCCTGTTACGGTATCTTGCAGCGGGTGGATGTCGGGTGGATGCCGGCTTGTGCAGCGCGGCAAAAGGCGAGCCAGCATCAGCGCCGCAGAGGACGCCACGGCGCCGCGCGAGCGGCCACGGGCGGGCTGGCGCAGCCTGTTGTAATCTTGTGTAATTGTGCGCCAGCGAGCCCCGGCGGGTTGCATTTGCTGCGCCTGCCGCGTAGAAAGTAGGTGTCAGGCGGCCGCGGCGGAAGGACTGCGGCAATCCGCACGGCCGGCTGACGCATATATCGACATGACATCTGGACGACGAGCGGGAAGGCGTGGCCATGGAGACCGATCAAGAAAGCACACTGACGTACGCGCTGCTGACCGTGCCAGCGCGTGCCGCCATCTGCCGCGCGCTGCTGGAGGCGGGCGAAGCCGGCATGCCGGCGTTCGACCTGGCCGGCGTCGCAGGGCTGAGCCTGCCGCGCGCCAGTCACCATTTCAATGAGCTGATGCAGGCCGATGTGCTGGCGCTGGTCGTGCGTGACCGGCAGGTGATCTATGTGCTCAAGGCCCGCCGCGCGGTGAGCCTGGCGCTGGAGTATCTCGACAGCAGCGGGCTGTAACAGTCCAGCGGCCAGCATGGCTGCAACCAGCGGCTGCTAAAATGCGCCCCTGCGCGCCAAGGGCCTCCTGTTGTCCAGGTGGCCCTTTTCGTTTTGACGTTTCCCCAGCACGAAGTCTCCCACCCATGTCAGCCCTGGAACGTTTGTTTGTTGCCCTGGAAGAGCACGGTTGGGCCGTGTCCGACGACCTTATCGACACCACGCTGGCGGCGCGGCTGCATGCCGAGAGCCGTGCGGCGTGGGCGGCCGGCCTGTTCCATCCGGCCCGCATCGGGCGGGGCGAAGCCACCGCCCGCGACGCCGGCATTCGCGGCGATTCGATCCTGTGGCTCGACGACGCGCCCGCCGGCGCGGCCAGGGCGGATTTCCAGGCCTGGGCTGCGGGTTTGCGCGAGGCCTTGAACGAGCGCTACTTCCTGGGCTTGAAGCGCGAGGAATTCCACTTCTCGCACTATCCGGTCGGCACCGCCTACAAGAAGCACGTGGACCAGCATCGCGCGACACTGCATCGCAAGATTTCGCTGGTGTTCTACCTCAATCCTGAATGGAGCGAGCGCGATGGCGGCGAGCTCGCGCTCTACGGACAGGACGACGGCGCCACCGAGTTGAACCGCGTGCTGCCGCAGCGCGCGCGGCTGGTCGTGTTTCGCAGCGACCTGGTTCCGCACGAAGTATTACCCTGCCACAAGACGCGCTGGGCACTCACCGGCTGGTTCCGTACCGATCAGGCCTGAACCGCCCGAGCGGCATTAGCAGCGTAACCAGCACCCCGGGGAAAAAGGCATGAGCACACGACCGAAGCCGCACGAAGACGACACCGCCGCTGGACAGTTTTCGGCCGAGCTCGAAACACTGCTCCGGTCGCATGCCATGCGGCGGCAACTGGTCAAGGGCGAGGTGCTGTTTACCTACGGCTCCAACCCGGACGCGCTCTTCTGCGTCGAGCGCGGCGCCATCAAGGTCAGCAGCACGGCGCAGAACGGGCGCGAGGCCGTGGTCAGCCTGCTGGAGCCCGGGCAGTGGTTCGGGGAGGTCTCGCTCTTCATCGACGCGCATCGCGTGTACGACACACGCGCCGCAGAGGCTAGCGAACTATTGGTGATTCCCGCCGCCACCTTCCATACGCTCATCGCGCGCGAGCCGCGCTGGCTGATGGAGTTCACGCAACTGATCTGCCGGCGCTACCGCAGCGCACTGGAGTGGATCGACGAGGTGATCCTGATGCCGTTTCCGGTGCGGCTGGCGCGGCGCCTGCTTGCCGTCGAGCATGCGCACGCGCTGTCCACCCACGGCATGCCGGGTGTGCGGACATCCGGTGCCCCCGCCGCGCTCAAGCTCTCCCAGGAAGACCTGGGCCATATGCTTGGCGTGTCCCGCCAGAGCGTCAACCGGCAGCTCAAGGACTGGGAGAAGCAGGGCGTGCTGCGCCTGGAATACGGGCGCCTGACGTTATCCGACAAGGCGGCGCTGCAGGCCATCGCCAGCGAGTCCGCGCCTGGCACGTAGCGTGGGAGCTTGCGCTTCGTCGCAAGACTGAAATAACTGGCGGCTAAGATCGTGGCGGGGCCGGGCGATACTTTTCCCTTCGCGGGGATGGCAGGTTTTTTGACGAAATCCGTGTCTGCACGGCCCCGTCCCGATTGGCGGCGATGGCTGCTTCCTCCCCTTCCTCTGCTTCCTCCCTTTCGCGCCGCTTGTCAAAATAAACGATATATACTGTTTTGATACCACTGCGATCAAAACAGGAGGATGCATGGCAACGGTTTCGAATGGGCGCACGCGTGCGCCCGCGCCCGCCGCGGCGCAGAAAAGGGCCGCCACCGCAGTGAAGCGGCCGGTCACGCGCGCCAGTAAGACGGAGACGGCAGGCAAGGCTGCCAAGGCTGAAGCGGTCAAGACCGTGGCTGCCGCACCGAAAGCCGAGAAAGCAGAGAAGACTGAGAAGGCACAGAAGCCTGCCAAGGCCAAGGTCGTGCGCGACAGCTTCACCATGCCGGAGTGGGACTATGCCAAGCTGGCGGAACTCAAGCGGCGCTGCCTGAACGGCGGCGCGCACGTGAAGAAGAGTGAGTTGCTGCGGGCCGGGCTCAAGATGCTGGAGTCGCTGCCGGAGCGGCAATTGCTGGCCGTCGTGGCTCAGGTCGAGACCGTCAAGACGGGCCGGCCCGCCAAGCGCAAGGCGCGCGACGCGGCTTCCGGGCAGTAAAGCTGCGGCGTATATTGCGTGGCCCCCGGATGTATTCCGTCCAGGGGCGCGCCGTATTTTGCGGGTTTCGTGAATAGTTGATGACAGCCTCAACCATCCGCCGATTCGGTCGTTAAGATGGGCAGGGCTTACCAATCCTGAAGCCGGACCGGCAGGGCGCTGCCTTGCTGGTCCTTCGCTTTTCAGAGCCTTCACCGTTTCTTGCCGGCGCCATCGTCATCCGCAGAATGAGTCTCTTCAGGCCGTCTTTCTGGTGCCCGTTTTCTGTGTTCGCCGTCGTCACGGTGCCGCTGGCCGAGCCGCCGCGTGAGCGGCCTCCGGGCGATACGTCCGCGCGCGGTGAAGCGAATCCAGATGCGCGGCGGGACCTCCTCACGGTGCCCACGCCTGCGGTCCGCTAGCCTGGCGGCAGCGGCCCTGCCAAGGCTTTTTTTCGTTGCGCCGCAAGGCAACTCATAGCCCGCTATATATCTGGAAAAGGCTCGCAAAGTGCCTATAATTATGGTGCGTTGCACCAATTCGTCTGCTGCCATCCTACACCCTGCTGTGCAGGATGGAACCATGCCCCCTGTCAACCTGAGGTAAATCCATGTTGCCGTGTGAGCGATGCAAGCGCCAGGCCGGCAGGCCAGGACACCTGCCGCCGCACGAGGATCTGGAGGCCGCGGGCGTCAATGCGCGGGCCCAGGACGGCGCCGCCTATGCCTACCGCTGCCGCCAGTGCGGCTGCACGCTGGTGCTGCGTAGTCCCAGCCGGGAAGTGCCTGACTACTGGGCTCTGGAAGGCTGGGCGCCTTCCGCCTGAAGTTGGCGGGATACCGGCCCGTGCCCGGCGTGCCCGTTATTGTTCCCGCCACACCGCCGTGCCATCATTGCCTAGCCGCCTGTGACTTGCCTGGCCGCGCTGAATCCGACACCTCCCAAACGTAACGTCAGTAACGTCAGCAAATTCCCCGGATGGATTGGAGCGATATCAAGATCTTCCTGGCGATCGCCCGCGCCGGCACCCTGGGCGGCGCCGCGCGCGCGATCGGGCAGACCCAGCCGACCATGGGGCGCAGGTTGAAGGCGCTGGAGGATGCCGTCGGGCATGCCTTGTTCCAGCGCACCAGCGACGGCTACGTGCTGACCGATGAAGGGGCTGCCGTGCTCGCCCACGCGCAGCGTATCGAGGCAGAGGCGATTGCTTTCGAGCGCCAGCTGTCCGGCCAGGCAGGGGAGCTGGACGGCACGCTGCGGATCTCCTCGTCCGACTGGTTTGGCGTGCATATGCTGACCCCGGTGATCGCGGACTTTATCCGCGCCCATCCACGCGTCGCGGTGGAACTGGTCACCGATGCGCGCTTGCTCAGCCTGGCACGCCGCGAGGCGGACCTGGTCTTTCGCATCCGCGCGTTCGACGAGGCCGATATCGTGCAGCGCAAGCTGATGCACATGGACTACGCGCTCTACTCGGCGCCCGGCGTGGCACCGCCGCGCGCGGGCGATGGCGAGGGCCATGCCCTGCTGACGCTGGATGCGGGCTTCGCGGACCTGCCCGACGTGGCCTGGATGCGCAAGCAGCTGCCGAACGCCCGGGTGGCATTCGGCAGCAACAGCCGCGAGGCGCAGGCCAAGCTGTGCGCGGCCGGCGCGGGGCTGGCTGTCCTGCCCTGCGCGCTGGCCGAGCGCCTGGGCGGGCTGCAGGCCATCGAATTGGGCGAGGCGCCACCGGGGCGCGACGTCTGGGTGGGCTATCACCGCGACCTGCGCCGCCTGCGGCGGCTGCGCGCCTTCCTGGATGCAACCATCGAGCGCCTGGGCAATAGCGCAGACGCTTAGTCCCCGGCAATCTCCACCACCAGCTTGCCCTTGGCTGTGCCTGTCTCGATGGCGCGATGCGCATCGATGGCGCTGTCGAGCGTGAAGTGCCGCGCATCGAGCCGCACGAAGAGCTTGCCCGCATCGGCCAGCCGCGCCGCTTCGCGCAGGATCTCGCCGTGGTGCGCGCGGCCCTTGCCGGTGAGCATTGGCATCAGCGTGAACACGCCCGAATACGTGGCTGCGCGAAACGATAGCGGCGCCAGCGCGTGCACGCCCCAGCCAAGGCAGCTCACCACATGGCCGCCATAGGTGCGCGCCGCGAGGAACGCATTGTCCAGCACCGAGCCGCCCACCGTGTCGTAGACCACGTCGAAGCCCTCGCCCGCAGTGTATTGGTCGACATACTGCGCGACTGATGTCGCGGCATGGTCGATCGCGGTGGCGCCATAGCCTTCGATGATCGCCTTCTGCGCGGCCGAGCCCGTGGCATATACCTGCGCCCCGAGCGCGTGGGCGATCTGCACCGCGATATGCCCCACGCCGCCGGCGCCGCCATGCACCAGCACCTTCTGGCCAGGCTGCACGCGCGCCCGGTCGACCAGGCCTTCCCACGCGGTGATGAACACCAGCGGCAACGCGGCGGCTTCGCGCATCGACAGCGCGGCGGGCTTGCGCGCGAGCAGGTCGGCATCGACTGCCGCGTACTGCGCTAGCGATCCTTGCAGGCCACCCACGCCACCGGTCATGCCATAGACCTCGTCGCCGGGCGCGAAAGCCGTCACGCCCGCGCCCACGGCTTCGACCACGCCGGCCAGGTCCAGCCCCAGCACGGCGGGCAAGGGGTGGCGGGCGTGCCCCGCCTGGCCGGCGCGGATCTTGGTGTCGAGCGGGTTGACGCCGCTGGCCAGGATGCGCACCAGTACCTGGCCGGGGCCGGCCACTGGCCTGGGAAGCTGGACGGGCGTGAACGGCGCGCCCGCGGATTCGACGATGAGGGCCTGCATGGTGGGGTGGGACATGATGCGCTCCGGATGGGTTGGCGATGAACTAGCGAGGGGTTTGAGACGGGGTGGTGTGACCATTCTTGGCCAGGCCGGCGCGCTCGTAAATCAACGCTTCTGTACTCTTGCCATGCAGTTTTGAATGGGCTGGCTTCTTGTCACGTCGCCGTGGATGTGGGTGACGTTGAGCATTGTGCAGCAGGCGAAAGTGCCGCAGGCAACACCACGGGTGGTATACGATGATCCGACCCGGAGACATTGGACTGGTGATTCATGGGTAACTTTCATGTCGGCGAAATCCGTCCGGATTCCATCAGGACGCGAATAAAGATTTCGGCGCGCGGCCAGGCCCCATAACGATTTTCACGACTCCAGGGTAAACACGTATCAAGTCGTTGACTTGAAAACGCTACCCCCCGTCCCTATAATTAGCACTCGTTGGGCATGAGTGCTAACAGACCTCTCCCAGCGTACTAATTCTGCTGGCCGTCAGTGCTGGCGGTCATTTTTGTGAACCTGAAATCACTTTTTGTACCAAGGAGTCCGTATGAATCTGCGTCCTTTGCACGACCGCGTGATCGTGAAGCGTCTGGACAATGAAACCAAGACCGCTTCCGGCATCGTGATTCCCGACAACGCTGCCGAAAAGCCTGATCAAGGTGAAGTGCTCGCCGTGGGCCCCGGCAAGAAGGACGACAAGGGCGCTTCGATCGTCCTCGACGTCAAGGTGGGTGACCGCGTGCTGTTCGGCAAGTATGCCGGCCAGGCCGTGAAGGTGGATGGCCAGGAACTGCTGGTCATGCGCGAAGAAGACATCATGGCTGTGGTGAACAAGTAATCCACGCACCCCATTCGTACAGATTTAGGAGATTCAGAACATGGCAGCTAAAGACGTAGTATTCGGCGACGCCGCCCGTGCCAAGATGGTCGAAGGCGTGAACATCCTCGCCAACGCAGTCAAGGTTACCCTGGGCCCGAAGGGTCGTAACGTGGTGCTGGAGCGCAGCTTCGGCGGCCCGACCGTGACCAAGGACGGCGTGTCCGTGGCCAAGGAAATCGAGCTGAAGGACAAGCTGCAGAACATGGGCGCGCAAATGGTCAAGGAAGTGGCTTCCAAGACCAGCGACAACGCCGGTGACGGTACCACCACCGCAACTGTGCTGGCCCAGTCGATCGTGCGCGAAGGCATGAAGTACGTTGCCGCCGGCATGAACCCGATGGACCTGAAGCGCGGCATCGACAAGGCTGTGGTGAACGCGGTTGAAGAGCTGAAGAAGCTGACCAAGACCACCACCACCAGCAAGGAAATCGCGCAAGTTGGCTCGATCTCGGCCAACAGCGACGAAGTGATCGGCAAGCTGATCGCTGAAGCGATGGACAAGGTTGGCAAGGAAGGCGTGATCACCGTGGAAGACGGCAAGTCGCTGGCCGACGAGCTGGAAGTCGTGGAAGGCATGCAGTTCGACCGCGGCTACCTGTCGCCGTACTTCATCAACAACCCGGAAAAGCAAGTTGTCGCCCTGGACAACCCGTTCGTCCTGCTGTTCGACAAGAAGATCTCGAACATCCGTGACCTGCTGCCGGTGCTGGAACAAGTGGCAAAGTCGGGCCGCCCGCTGCTGATCATCGCTGAAGACGTCGAAGGCGAAGCCCTGGCGACCCTGGTGGTGAACAACATCCGTGGCATCCTGAAGACCGCTGCTGTCAAGGCTCCGGGCTTCGGCGACCGCCGCAAGGCCATGCTGGAAGACATCGCCATCCTGACCGGCGGTGCAGTGATCGCTGAAGAAATCGGCCTGACGCTGGAAAAGGCAACCCTGCAAGAACTGGGTCAAGCCAAGCGCATCGAAATCGGCAAGGAAAACACCATCATCATCGACGGCCACGGCGACGCAGCCTCGATCGAAGCACGCGTGAAGCAAATCCGTGCCCAGATCGAAGAAGCGACCTCGGACTACGACCGTGAAAAGCTGCAAGAACGCGTGGCCAAGCTGGCTGGCGGCGTTGCAGTGATCAAGGTTGGTGCAGCCACCGAAGTCGAAATGAAGGAAAAGAAGGCACGTGTGGAAGATGCACTGCACGCAACCCGTGCAGCCGTGGAAGAAGGCATTGTCCCCGGCGGCGGTGTGGCCCTGCTGCGCGCTCGCGCTGCCATCGCTAACCTGACCGGCGACAACGCTGACCAGAACGCTGGCATCAAGATCGTGCTGCGCGCCATGGAAGAGCCGCTGCGCCAGATCGTGCTGAACGCTGGCGAAGAAGCTTCGGTCGTCGTGGCCAAGGTTATCGCAGGCAACGGCAACTACGGCTACAACGCCGCCACCGGCGAGTACGGTGACCTGGTGGAAATGGGCGTGCTGGACCCGACCAAGGTGACCCGCACCGCGCTGCAGAACGCTGCTTCGGTCGCATCGCTGATGCTGACCACCGACTGCGCTGTTGCCGAACTGCCGAAGGATGACTCGGCTCCGGCAATGCCGGGCGGCATGGGCGGCATGGGCGGCATGGACGGCATGATGTAAATCTGCCGGCCTGCCAAACGGCAGCCTGCTGTACCCGCATCACCCGTAGTAGCAAAAACCCCCGCTGGCGCGAGCCGGCGGGGGTTTTTGTTTATGGGGCGACAGCACCGGCCGAAGGGGCGCCGTCGCGGGAAAGGCTTACAGCTCCACCGTGTAGCACCAGTCGAAGGCCGGGTTCTCCAGTTCGCCGGTCTTGCGGCGGATATAGCCGCGCGGGTTGCACACCACGCGCGCATCTTCCAGGCGGTAATCGAAGCCGGTATGCGTATGGCCGTGCACCCACAGGTCGGCCTGCGCGACCAGATCCGGCCTGCGCGAGATAAAGCCGGCGGAGACCAGATCGTGGGAGAAGCGCGGGTCGAGGCTGCCGAGATCCGGCGCATGGTGGGTCACCACCACCGTCTTGCCGGCAAAGGGCGTGGCGAGCTGCGCCGCCAGCCAGGCGCTGGCCGCTTCGTGCCGCGCCAGCGCGTCGGCCGTGGTGAAGCGGCGCCGCTGGCCCTCGCCATCCGCCACCTCGATCAGGCGGTGGTCGACCATCACGCCGGCGCAGGCCAGCATCGACTCCTCGCGCCGGTTGGCGCCAAACAGCGAGTAATCGGTCCACCAGGTGGTGCCGATCACGCGCACCGGCTCGCCTGCCAGGTTGTCGAAACAAGCCACCGCGTCATTGAGCACGCGCACATGCGGCGCCGCCCCGGCGGCCTCCGCCATCGCCGCGTCCACTTGCTCGAAGGCGCTCTCATAGTACTCGTGATTGCCCGGCACATAGACCACCGGCCCCGAAAAGGTGCGCGCGGCCCAGTCGACGCCGGCACGGCCATTGGCGATATCGCCGGCCAGCACCACCAGGTCGGCGGGGCAGTCGGGTATCGCCGCCGGTATGTCGTGTTCGAGGTGCAGATCGCTGAGGATGCGGATCTTCATGCTGGCTCCATGCGGTCCGTGCGCTGGCTCTAGGCGCGGATATGCATGGATTCTACATCGCGAACGTCAAAAGCCTGGTTGGCTTAGAAGATGCCCGGCAACACGCGAAAGCGTACCTTGTCCCGATATGCCACATACTCGGGATCGTCAGACAGAAGCTTCTCTTCGCGTGCGATACGAACCCCCTGTAGTACGAACTGCCCAGCATAGACGAGCACATTCTGCAGCCCAAAATTCGCAAGCAGGAAGCCGATGTCGGCGATGAGGTAGCCGAGATATATCGGATGCCGCACGACCCGGTATGCGCCGCTCGACACAATCCCGCGATTGGCCGGCAATAGTCCGAACGAGCATCGCAGCGACACCTTCGCGAAGATCTGCCATAAAAGCCCCGCAATCTGCAGACCGGCGCCGATCGCCTCGGGCAAGATCCGCACACCGGGTGCGAGCTGAATCGCAAGGAAATAGTAAGTGCCAAAGAGCGAGCAGAGCACGGCGACGGGGCTCCAGTCGCGCCGGGCCGGTACCCGTACTATCAGCGACAGACCAACTGTCAGGCACTCCGTCGCTACAATGAGCAGCAACGTGATGCGCGTTGGGTCAGCGAGCCAGTGCTCGACCGCCGCATAGGCGAAGGCAGCGAACAGAAATGCGGTGGCACTTCGTAGACATACTTCCATCGCCATTGCGCGAAGCCGCGTCATCGTCGGAACCGGTTCCTTTACAAGCTGCGCAGACTGAATGTCAAACATAGGGCCCCCTGAATGTCTTATTAGTGGATTTCTATCCCAAAGTCTCTTATTTTTCTTAGGTGGTGTGCCCCAATCCCCATGACCTCGCCTCGAGGGGAAGCTTGACGGCAATCGCTGCGTGCGCAGGCTAAGGATTGCGGTAATTAACGGCCATTTGCATTTGCAAAACTGGTTTGTCCCAACCGCCTCCGTCGCGGATTGTGTTCAAGTACGACACGAGCCACCGATGGTTGCCTTGTCTTCTAAATTCGTCGATGCTTCGCTGATACGGCTTCGGCCGTCGGGGAGGGGCACGGATTCTTCCAGCTCTTCCCTTAGCGCCCGAATCTCTCTTGCCAACAAGATGTTCACGAGCTTGAGGCGACGGTTTTCGCCTTCCCGCTTTTTCAGCGCCTTTCGCATCTCCGCCAGTTGCCGATGCAGAACCGGGATTTCGGTGTTTTGCTCAGTCATGATGGCTTCGCGACCATCTTTCAGGATTCCACGGATCTGCGCCGCCACCGCGGGATAGCGTTTGTGGATGGTGGCGTTGGAAACGCCCGCTTCTTCGGCAACGGCAGCGATACTTAGTCGCCGCGCACGGCCAATTCGCGTCGGAATGCCTTGGAGAATGCGGGCGATGGCGCTTTCAATCTCCTGTTTTGTGAATTCAGAGCCCACGGTGCGCCTCCACTAGTTCAATAGAGAATGCCGCCTGCCAAGTGTCAAAGAAACATGGTGCTTCCCTGATTATCTTTCTCATGCCTTGCCTCTGCGGGTCTCGGTCGTGGATGGGGAAAATGGAATCCAGTACTCTCTTCCATCCTCCTCGATCAGTTCTACCCGGCCAGGCGCGGCGGCACGTAAGCGCCGTAGTACGGCCCTACGCCACCGCCGCTGTTGGGTATCTTGTAGTTGCCAACGAAAGACCCAGAAATATATTTTGGAGTTCCGGTCCTGCTCACTGCCGTGATCTTGAACGCAGCAAAAGCAACTATGGGTTCCGACTGGCCGGGTACGACCTGACTCACCACTGGGATCGCCACGGTCTGGCCGATCAGCGGCTGAACAGCCTTATATACGCTGTCAGCAACCCCGTTATTCAGAAAAATAATATTTTGATTAATTGAGAGCGTGCTGGTATTGCCGGTTGATATCAGGCTGGTAACCGTGGACGCGCCAACCTGTCCGGTAGCATTGAAGGCAGTCCATTGTCCGTTATCGCAGGGGCCGTCAGTCGCGGAGCTGTAACTGTCATTAATATTGAATACATAAGGCTGGTTGGTGGTGGGATCGATCTTGGGTTGTCCTTTGGTGGAGTCCCAGTACTTCTGGTACTGGCATAGGCCGATCGCCAGCGGGAGAAGAGTTCCTGGCCCCACGGCACCTGGCGCGGCGATCACCGCCACCGCCGTGGCTCGGGCCGGCTCGGAGGCGATGCCAAAGAACGAAGCCAATAGCATGCTGACCGGGCTATTGCTGGTGCCGGTGGTGCGGCTGACGGTAACCTGGATGGCAGCCGCATCGTTCGGCCCAGGCGTACCCGGGGTGCCGGGCGATTGCAGGCCCTTGGCACGGCTCAGGTCCCAGTAGCCGGATTGCACCTGACCCTGGGCGCTAACCAGCTTGACGCCTTCGGTGGCATTTAACGTGATCGCCTGGGTGCCTTGCGTTATGCCGTTTGCCCAGTTGGGCGAGGTGGGACTAGCTGGGTCGGGCGGATAGAGGCCACCGGCTCCCGCCAAGGCCGCCGCATCCGCCGCATTCTGTAGTTCGTTGCGCACGATCATCAAACGGGCCACGTCAATTGCCAGTGCGGTAAACGCGAGCATGAAGGTCAGCAGAAAGGGGGTCATCAAGCCGACCGCACCGCGCTGGCGGCGGGTACGATTTCCATGGGGTCTCATTGCGCACCTCGTTGCGTGACTGTTGGAATTGGTTTTATTCGTACTTCATGATGCTTGCTGCGTTGATCTGTAGTGGACCGTTAAGGGGGGCAAGGAGCGGGCCGAGCAGCAAGCCGTTAAACGTATAGGACACCAGCACTTGCAAGCGACTTCCAGTGTTAGTGTTGCCGTCAAGATTGGTGACGGTGACAGTGGGAGTTGTGGCGGTGCCGAAGTTCACGAGGTTGTTTTGGCTATAGTTCAGCGCTACTGTGCGAATTGCGCTAGTGGTCATCGGGGTCGTCTGGAGCATTACCCCCGCCCTCGCTGCCTCGCGGCTGGCATTGGTGATGATGGCCCGGTCATAGAGTGCCGTCCCGAACTCGATGGTCCCGAACACGACCAACAGGAGCAGGGGAAACACAAGGGCGAATTCGACCCCAGCGGCGCCGGACATGCTCGACGCGCCACGCCGATGCAGTGGCTTCATAGCTCTTGCGTAAGTGGGCATGGTAGTAATCTCCGTCAAAATACGCGTTACTGATTTGCAACCGATCTCAGCGCTGTGGATATCTGGATGGCGGCAGGACCTAGCAGCACGACGAATAGCGAAGGAAAAATACAGAAGATCAACGGGAACATCAGCTTGGTTCCGATCTTGGTGGCACGCTCCTCTGCCAGCATTTGGCGCTTGGTACGCAGCATGTCGGCATGCACACGTAACGAGTCGGCCACGCTGGTGCCGAAGCGATCGGCCTGGATCAGCATGCTGACCAGCATGTCGACATCGCTCACTCCCGTGCGCATGGCCAGGTTGCGCAGGGCCCTCTCCCGGGGCAATCCCGCGCGAAGTTCCAGCGTCAGCAGTTCATATTCATCGGCCATCGCGCGGCGCCCGCCGCGCATTTCCTCGACCACGCGCAGGATTGCGGCATCTAGTCCGAGGCCAGCTTCGACGCAGACCATGATCAGGTCCAGGCTATCGGGGAACGCTTCGAAGATGTCGCGCTGGCGCCGGTCAATCTTGATCCGAAGGATGAGGTTGGGGAGGTAGAACCCCAGAACTGCCGAACCAAGCAGCAGATACAGGACTGATGTTTGATGGCTGTGGTCAAAGCGCCCGATCAGGAACGCAGACAAGATCAGCGGCAGGCCGAAAGCCAGCAGGGTCTTGGCACCAAAATAGAATGGGATTGCCTCGGGTGCACGCCAGCCGGCATTCATGAAGCGAGTGCGCAGGGAAGAGGATTCCCAGCCCTCTTTGGGGATCGATAGCCGGGCAAGCGGCGTTGTGACCTGCTCGATTTTCTTCAGCCAGCCTGCTTGTCTGTTGTCCAGCCAGGACGGCGGATTTTCCTGGTTGATCTGGCTCACGCGCCGCTGCACCACATTCTGGCGAAGTACAGACATCGCGATCCAGGCGGCGCCGAACACGATCAAAAAGGTTCCTGCCATTAATACGATTTGCGCGATCAGCATGCTTTTCCGGGTTGGTCCCGCCTCCGATGTAAAGGGCTGGTTGTCAGACGTGGATGCGAATGATGCGCCGCATCCATATCACGCCGAAGATCGTCATTGCCGTCGAAACCCAGAGCAGACGAATGCCAGTCGGATCCGTCCACAGTGAGACAATGAGGCTTGGATTGATCGTATACAGGACCCCTCCCACCGCTGGCGGCAACATGGTCAGGATCCAGGCGCCCAGCCGACCTTCCGCGGAAAGCACGCGAACCTTGTCCATCAACTGCAGGCGCTTGCGAATGATGGTGCCGACGTTGTCCAGAATCTCGGTCAGGTTGCCGCCAGACTCACGCTGAATTAGCACCGCGATAACCAGGTAGCGCAGATCCTCGATGGGCACGCGATCGGTCAGGCCGGTCAGTGCATCGTTCATCGGCACGCCATAATTGATCTCGCTGAAGACGATGCCAAGTTCGGTGCCGATGGGGCCCGGCAGTTCATCTCCGGCCATGCTAAGCGCACTGGGCAATGAGTGTCCGGCGCGCAAGGCTCGGCTGATCATGTCGGCCGCCTCGGGCAATTGTTGCTCGAGCTTGAGCAGCCGTTTGCCGCGGCAGCGACGAACGTACAGCAGCGGCAGCGCGGCGATGCCTGCGGCAAGCATGAGCAGGGCCGGCAAAGGCATCAAGAGCAGTTGTCCCAGGCCGGCCATGATTGCTGGCAGCGTGACGGTGAACAAGATAAGGCGCCCCACCGACCAGTCCAGGCCGGACTGCAGCAGCATCCGATCGAGTGCGGCGGAGTGTGGCAACCGCTGCAGCAGCCGTGCCAACTCCGGCGACTCGCTCAGCACGCGCTGTTTCAGGATACTGCCATCCTTGCCGTGACCGGCGCTGTTCAGCAGGGCGGCCTGCAGGCGCTGGCTGAGTCGCCGCGCGGTCTGGCTATGGCGACCATGCCACCACTGGTATGTCCCCATCACCAGAAGCACGATGGCGACAAAGAGCGAGAGTGCGAAGCCCAGCATCGTGGTGTCCATGATCCGTCCTCCCTTAGACCTCGTGTTGCACGGTGGGGTCGTACAGTGTTTCCGGCAGCTGAATGCCGAAGGCTTGCAGGCGTTCCGAGAACTTTGGCCGGACGCCCGTGGCACAGAAATGGCCCTTGATGCGGCCATCACGGTCCACCCCCTTGCGCTTGAAGGTAAAGATCTCTTGCATATTGATGATCTCGCCCTCCATGCCTGTGATCTCCTGCACGCTCATCAGCTTGCGGTTGCCATCGGTCAGGCGCGAGACCTGTACCACCACTGTCAGCGCGGAAGTGATCTGCTGACGCATGGTCTTGGTCGGCAGCGACAGCCCCGCCATGCTCACCATGTTCTCGAGCCGAGTCAGGGCATCGCGTGGGGTGTTGGCGTGAATGGTGGCGAGCGACCCTTCATGGCCGGTGTTCATCGCATGCAGCATGTCCAGCGCCTCGCCGGCACGCACTTCGCCAAGGATGATCCGGTCGGGGCGCATGCGTAGCGCGTTCTTGACCAGCGCGCGTTGCGTGATTTCTCCGCGCCCCTCGATATTGGGCGGCCGCGTTTCCAGCCGCAGCACGTGGTTCTGGCGCATCTGCAACTCGGCTGCGTCCTCAATGGTGACAATGCGCTCGTCGGCGGGAATAAAGCCGGACAGGATATTGAGTAGCGTGGTCTTGCCGCTGCCGGTGCCGCCCGAGATCAGGATATTGAGCTTGGCCTTCACCATGGCCTCCAGCAGTTGCGCCACCTGCGGGGTGAAGGTCTGTCGCCCAATCAAGTCTTCGACGGTGAGCGGTTTGACCGCGAAGCGCCGGATAGATAGCAGTGGGCCGTCGATCGCCGAAGGTGGGATGATGGCATTGACGCGTGAACCGTCTGGCAGGCGGGCGTCTACCATGGGGCTGGATTCATCGATGCGACGCCCCACGCGCGACACCATTTTCTCGATTACCCGCATAAGATGCGCATTGTCGAGAAAGGTGATATCGGTCAGCTCCAGCTTGCCGTTGCGTTCCACATAGACCTGCTTTGCCGTGTTGACCAGGATGTCGGAGACGGTCGGGTCCGCGAGCAATGGCTCCAGCGGGCCATAGCCCAGCATCTCGTCCTGCACGTCCGACACCAGACTGCGGCGTTCGAGCTCGTTGACGGGATGATTGCCTTCCTCGATGATGCGTTCCACCAGCTGCGCAAGTTCACGCTTGACCTGCTCCGGCGCCAGTTGCTGCAGCTTTCCCAGTTCCACGCGCTCGATGATGGTCTGGTGGATTTCCTTGGCTAGCTGCTGGTAGGCCGCACTGGCGGTGCCATTTGCATGGGCGACACGCTGGGGCAGGGCTTCGCCCGCCTGCTGGTAGAGTTGTTCTCGCAATGACATGATGCGCTCCGCTCAGAAGATTTGGATCAGGCCTGCCGCTCTAGACGCATGGCGGGTGCCACCCGGTTGCCTTGGCCGAACAGCTTGCTCAAAATTCCCTCGCTCCGGGGCGCGCTCTCGGGGCAAATCTGACTCGCCATCTTCACCAGTGCGCGGGCAATCTGGCTGCCCTCAGCCAGTTGCAGCACCGGCACCCCCTGGCTGATGGCGTCGCGCACTGCTACCGGATCGTTCGGCAGCGAGTGGGATGTCGGCATGCCGAACGTCTCTTCCAACAGGCGCAGGCTAATCGGCGCATGCTTGTCGTATTGATTGACGATCAGCCGCAGTCGGTCGGCGTGATAGCCGAGCGACTGGCATATATCGAGCAATCGGCGGCCGGCACGCAGGTAGGTCAGATTGAGTTGCAGTACGGGATAAATCAGGTTGCTATGGTCCAGCACATGAATGGATGCGGGATTGATGTCCTGGCCAACGTCGAAGATCACCACATCGTATTGCGGGACGACCAATGCAAGGATGCGCTCCAGGTGCGCGGCTTTGATCTCGCCCGCCTTGACCGGATCACCAGCTCCGGGCAACACATCGAAGTCTTTGCCGATATGGGTGACGCAGGCATCCAGCAGGGACGCGTCCAGCCGGTCGATTTGCCTGCAGACGTCGGTCAGCGTGGCTGGTGGGACCTGATCGGTTACCAGGAACGCAGCATCGCCATATTGCTGGCTCAGGTCAACCAGCAGCACGCGCTTGTTGTGCTTTTCCGCCAACACGTGGCCAACGTTGGCGGCGATGAAGCTGGTGCCGCTGCCCCCCTTGCAAGAGAGAAACGACAGTACTTGGCCCTCGCTCCGGCTGCTGCCGACGGCGTGGCTGGTACAGCGCTGCAACTCGTCACGAAACTCCTGTGCATCGGGTGGCCACGGCAGCACGCATTGCACGCCGGCGCGCATGGCCCGCATTAGAAGGTCGGCCGAAGGGCTCTCGGTCACCAGCATGCAGAGCGTGTCTTGCTGATTGGTCAGGCGACGGCGCAACTGGCTGAGGTCGTCGGCTGAAAAGCTGCGCGCCTCCAGGATCAGCAGGTCGCTCCCCTGCGTCAATCCCGGTTGGGAAAGGGCGCGCGTCGGCGTAGTGTGCACCTGTTGCACCACGTGGTTGGCGGCCTGCGCAATCAGCGCGGCGATTTGTTGCCGGCGTGTCTCATCGGCGGAAACCACTGCGATCTTTGCCATTTTCTGTTGCTCCCCGAAGCGGTGTGCTTGCCTGTCGTGCGGTTTTCCTGCCCTACCGGCCCATGGAGCTAAGCGATGATCCGCCGGAACTGCCGACGCCAACCGCGTAGCCATTGGGGTCGGACTGGGGCGCGCTAAACGATGTGTTATAGCGGTCCATCGCGGCTGTGGCAGCGCGGCCGTCGATCCCGTCGACGGGGTTGTTGTTGAGCGAAGCTACTGGATTGAGGGTCTGCATGGAACGCACGGTACGCACCGCGTCGCCGAAGCGGGTGTCATAGACCGGAGTCGATGTCATGCAGCCGGCCAGCGTGGCGCCAAGCCCGCAGCACAGCCCAATGCGACCCAGTATCGAAATGATCTTCATGATGTTCTCCTTGATCGTGGCGGGCGACGGATTACTGGATGACGTCCGTACTCGGGGCTGCATTTGCAGGGAGGTTGACATCGGCCGCCACAACAGCCGCGGCCGCTGGCGGCTCGATGCTGGTGGTCGGTGCAGCGGGTGTCGCAGACGGCACGGGCGGCGCTGGCAAGGCGGCTGGCGCCGGGTTGTTGGCCGGCTGACTCGTGGGGTGTCCTTCCATGTTGCCGTTGAGGTAGACCGCGCCCGGTATCGTGGGGCCAAAACTGTCAGTCGGCATCGGGTAGTTGGCCGGCAATGGCTTGACCAGCCGCGGCGTAACCACAAACAGCAACTCGGTCCTGTCCTGCTGGAAGTTGGTACTGCGCAGCAGGGCGCCGACCACCGGCAGTTCACCGACGCCAGGCAGGGCCTTGAGGCTGCCGGTGATATTGCTCTTGATCAGGCCGCCGATGGCAAAGCTCTGGCCATCCATGACCTGCAGCGTTGTGGACGCGCGGCGTGTGTTGATCAGCGGCAGGATGGTGGTGCCCGCGACATTGGGCGCGGTCAGCGCCACACCGGTGGGCGACAGCTCAGACACCTCGGGCGCTACCTTCAGGTTGATGCGGCCATTTTCCAGCACCGTCGGCGTGAATCGCAGGCCGACGCCGAAGGTTTCTTCCTGCAACGTGATGGTTGTTCCGCCCGTGCCATTACTTTGCGGCACGGGGATAAAGACCTTGCCGCCAGCCAGGAAACTGCCTTCCTGGCCGCTGATCGCCATCAGATTGGGTTCAGCCAGGATCTTGACCAGGCCATCGCCTTTTTGCGCATCCAGCGCGAACTTCAGTGGCAGCTTATTGGCCTTGCTGAACTGAAGCAGGTCGGTCGCGCCGGACAGGAAGTTGGCCAGCAGGCCGAACGTCCAGCTGCCGAAGGCCCCGTTCAGGTTGACGGCGGCGCCCATCTGGTCGATCAGGGTCTTGGAGACCTCGGCGACCTTGACTTCCAACATCACCTGCTGCGGCGATTCGACCGACATCATATTGATGATACGGGGGCTGCGCAGGGGCTGGCCACCACTTGCTCCCGCCCCCATTGCACCCAAACCCATACCGCCCATGTTGGCACCATTCATGGCAAGCATCGGCATCGGCGCGCCAAGGGCGCCGGTTTGTTGCGGCGGTGCCTGCAATGGGCTGCGGACCTGACGCATGACGAACGCGTTGGCGATATCGAGGATCTTCTGTGCCTGGACGGAATCCGCCACGGTGCCGGTCAGCACCAGACTGTCGGCGGCAGCCGACACGCGCACGCGCCTGGCTTCGGGCAGCAGATCGTGCAAGGTCGCCTGCAGTCCGCCGGGGTCGGCGCCGACGATGACGTCGATGACGCTGCAGCGGCCACTCTTGCCTTGCATGATCATATTGGTGGTGCCCACGTCCAGTCCGAGCAGGTAAAGCGTTTGCGGCGAGACCAGCATGGCCTGGACGATGCTCGGGTTGCCCAAGGTGCGCGTGCGCACCGGCTCCGGCAGCGACAGCATGCGTGACTTGCCGACAGGCAATACCACCTGTTCCGGCTCGCTTGCCGCGCTGGTGCAGGTGGGGGTCTTGCTGCCTCCATCCGCAGGCGCCGCAGGCACGTTAGCTGCGCCAATGGTGAACTGGATTGGGCCACTGGCGGCCAGCTTGAGCGGCTGCGCTGCGGCTACGTGAGTCTGGGCCTGTGCGCTGGCGTCGGCTGTCTGTGCCTGTGCGGCGCCCAGCCACATTCCGCCCAGGGCCGCGGCAGCCACCGCCGTCGTGGTTAGCTGCGGTCCGATGCGACGCCGTACGCCGCTGAGGTCGATGATTCGGTCCATGTCTTTCCCCCGGATGGTTGACCCTGCAAAGCAGGGTCTGGCACTGCATTGCTTGTTGTTCTTACGTGTGATTCAGAAACATTCCTGGTTCTGATGGATACCGCTAATGACCCCCACGCAGGTGCTGGAGATAGCCTTTTGCGCAACGGCAACCCTGCGCACTACTTCTAGTGTTTTAACGACGGGTGCGGCAGCGGCAATCAGAGCAGGTTCCTTCAGCAGGGTGTTCTTGGTGGCGCCCGCGGTTTCCACCGGACGCGGGTCCACCTGGTTGCGCAGTACCAGCGAGAGGGTGCCCACGCTGCGTGCCAGGTCAAGCTTCTCGGCTTCGTCGGGAGAGACCTCCAGCGTCACCGCATTGACCACCTTGGGCTGGGTCTCGTCACGATTGACCTCCTGCGCCACTGCCAGCACCAGGATCTTTTCCAGCACAATCTTTGAGATCGACTGCTCTGAGCGATCGCTGGTGGCGTTCTTGTTGGCGGCTTCTTTCTGCGTGTTGACGATGATGTCAACGAAGCTGCCGGGCAGGGCAAAGCCGGCCACGCCCACCACATCGTTAACACGCACGGTGATGGCGCGCTTGCCATCGGCAATCACCGCAGACAGGCCTCCCTTGGTGCCGACCGGAGTCAGCTTGGATTCCAGTACTGGCTCGCCGCGCAGCACACTGGTCTTGGTCACGCGGCCGTCAATGGCGCGCTGATCGTTGATGACGCCCGGCGGCAGGCTTGCCGCAGGCCAGTCCACCAGCTTGACGAACTCCGGAGTCAGGCGCTGGCCCAGGTTGATATCGGTGGCGGCCACCGCGACCTTGGTGACACCGCTGGCGCTTTGCTGCAACAGCCAGCGCGAGGCGAATCCAACCGCGCCCAGTCCGGCGGCGGCGGCGATGACCAGCATGATCAGGATGCGCAGGTTTTTCATTTTGCGAGACCTCCTCGGTTGTGGACAAATTCGTTGCTACCGTACGAGCGCAGGCAACGGGCGTCCGGCGCAGGCCGGCAATGCCGGTCAGCTAGGCTATGTGAGCGTGATGCGGGTAAAGCGCGCTGGTCAGCTGTGTCGCCAGCGGTTAATGCTGTGCGGCGCAGGCGAGGGCTCTGTTGGCCTCGATTGGCTTTGGTCTTGGCTCATTGCTTTTCCCCTTTTGGCCTCTGGTCCGAAGCCCTTTATTTGACACCCGCTTTGTTTTGCGCTCCCATTCCTTTAGCGGAACGGATTGTCTTTTTGCTCTATTGCTTAGCTTCACTATCCGTCGTGCCAGCTCGGCGACTCAGAGCGCCCCCCATTTCACCAGCAACGTTCCTGCGGCGATCGCCACGGCAAATGGCAGCTTGATGCTCCGGCTGGTTCGCTGTTCGTCGTTCACCGACGGCATGGCGCGCGCGCCGAACGGTAGCGAAAGCAGCAAGGTTGAGAGACTCGCCAGGGTTCGCCGCGATTCCTTTTTAAGCAACATCATGCTTAGCGCCAGCACCCCCCCGGCGAGGCAACTAATCACGGCCACATGCGCGGCGCCTAGTGGCCCGGTAAAGGCGCCAATCGCGCCCATCAGTTTTACGTCGCCCGCTCCCATGCCGCCCAACAGGTAGACACCGATGAACAGCGCCAAGCCTGTTGCCATACCGGAAAGCCATGCCCAGCTTCCAGCAGCGGGACCACACGCCACCCACTGCACACCAAGGGCGATAGCCAGGCCCGAGCCCACCAGCCAGTTGGGAACGCGACGTGTGCGTATGTCGCAGACGGCGGCGGTGGTCACGAGCGCGATGAGGCTCAAATCTGCCAGGATGGGTGCGGTTGTCATAAGGGCATGTCCTAATAAGGCGTTTGCAGTACCTGAGACGGGCAACTTGCCCCGCCGCATCTCTCGCAAACAGCAAAGGTCATTTGCCAGACCAGAGCCGGTGCAGATGGCGTTGGCCTGGATCCCTGAGGATACTTAGCCTTAACCGGCGGCGGTGGCGGCGGCGCTCAAGCCGCCAGCGATTGCGTTAAGAATCGCGTTGACGCTTCCACCGATGCCGGTACCGACCGAGACAATGATTACTGCGACGAGGGTCAGCAGAAGCGCATACTCGACGCCCGCTGCCCCTTCCTCTTCATGCACAAAGCGTTTGATGCTTTCGGACAAGGTGTTCATGTCCATCTCCTTCACACGTCATGGATAACGGGAAAAAGGGGCCGGTCAGACCAACGCCGCTTCAGATGGCGTTGGTCTGGATCCCGGAAGAGATTTAGCTTTAGCCGGCGGCGGTGGCGGCGTTGCTCAATCCCGTAGCGATTGCGTTGAGGATCGTCTTGACGCTGGCACCCATACCGGCACCAACCGAGACAAGGACCACTGCCACGAGGGTCAGCAGTAGCGCATACTCAACGCCTGCAGCCCCATCTTCTTCACGAACAAAGCGCTTGATACCCGCGAACATGGTGTTCATGTCCTTCTCCTTCACGTCATGGTTAAAGGGAAAAAGCGCCCGCTGAGATCGGGCACAAGATTCGGCCGGTGGTACCAGCCATGGCCAAGACAGGGGGATTCCTCAATGACGGATGCACGCTGGCGCTACAGCGATGTAGGAATCGCTGTCTCCCCGGTGCGCACACGACAAGGCGGGCCTCCCGGCTCCACCAGTTTCCAGGAAACCTGCCAGGCTGGCGTGCCAACCGGCTGATCCTCACCTGACGCATTGCCGTTTCCGCGGCTTTTTGCGCCTTGGTAGGTGCCGCGGGCCGATTCTTTCCTCCCTCAGGAATCGGTCCCGCGCCTGAAATTGCTGCAAAACTGCTTGTGATCACCGCACCGGTGCGTTGCATATCACTGGTGCAGCGTGGGCCATGGATACTCAAAATTGCGCTGGCCCAGCGCCAAACCTCCCCGCGAAGCGCGCCCTGTCACGGCCGCCGCTCCCCCCCCGTTCAATCTCTCGTCGTGATGTTCTCGCTGGTGGTTTGCACCCCTTTGCTCCACATCCCTGGCGTACCGTGTTCGTCTATCCGGTCGCTCTGATCTTTGTAACGACGATAAGAGCGACGAACGTGCCAGCGACGCTAAGTATTTGATTAAATTGGTGATGTTTTTTGGCCACTTGTTACATCGCCGATTTCTTGTAACAGGATGTTTCCTTGTTGTTACTGCCTTGACCGTCGCTTGCGTGCACTGCAACATCGTTATGCCGTCGAAAAGCGATGTATTGAGTGCTTATCGGCATCTCCAAGTGCGCGATAGGGCGCGCAAGATGCTTTCTGCGACCCTAAGGCAGAGGCGGCGCGAGGGTAATTGCGCAGGTGTATTCGGGTGGTGGAGCAGTCGCCGCACGACCGTGCGAACTGTTGCAGCGGTGATACTCCGCGGTGCAAATGGGTTATGCGCCCTGAGGCACGCAGACACTGCGAAAGGTGGAGCGGCACGGTTACGCACGCGCCAAAAGCATGCGCCGGCGACAAAAGATGTAGCCGGATCGGTGGGTGAATGTGGGCTAACTCACATTGGCCAAGGCTTTTCCTCGCCCTGTTGGATGAGTAGGGAACTTCCTGCCATGCCGGGCGAATACGATTGATTTGGTTGCATTCCTGATACATTGCTGGCCGCTATGCCGGGATAAGAGATATCGTCGCGCGGCGTGCGGGCACCGCGGTTAGCCGGCGCATCGCCAATTTGCACAATTCACGGGAGAAAGCAGGATGCAGCTAGACAACAACGCGTTCCACGCGCCGGCATATGAGCAGCCGGCCGCCACGGTGCGTCCTCTGCGGTTCGAGTTCATCGGCTCGGGCTCCGAGTTTTTCCGCATCTGGATCGTCAATACCTTGCTGACCATTGTCACGCTGGGCATTTATTCGGCCTGGGCCAAGGTTCGCACGATGCAGTACTTCTACCGCAACACGCGGCTGGACGGCGCGAGCTTCGACTACCACGGCCGTGCCTCGGCCATCCTCAAGGGCCGAGCCATTGTGTTTGGCCTGGCGATGGTGTTCCAGCTTGCCAGCCACATTTCCCCGTTCCTGGCATTGGCGCTGGGCCTGGCTGTGGCGGTGGTGTTTCCGCTGCTGCTGGTACGGTCCCTGCGTTTTCGCATGGCGAACTCCAGCTACCGCGGCCTGCGCTTCGCCTTCACCGGGAGCGATGCCCAGGCCTACAAGGTGTTCCTGCTCTGGCCCGTGCTCACGGTGCTCAGCCTCTATGCGCTGGCGCCGCTGGCGCACCAGCGCTTCAAGCAATACCAGCATGACAACACCCGCTTCGGCACCGCGCCCTTCGGCATCAGCGCGAGCGCGGGCGGCTTCTATGGCGTCTACCTGCGCGCATTCGGCATGATGGTGGCGGTCGTGGTGGGGATGAGCGTGGTCGGCGGCATGCTGGGCAGGGGCATCGGCGCCGGGATTGGCGCTGGCATGGGGGCGGGCATGGGCGCGCCGGTGGTGGCGGCGATCATGGCTGTCATTGGCTTTTTCGTGGCGATGATGGCGATCGGCCCCTTCTTCATGGCGCGGTTGCAGAACCTGGTATGGAATCACACCACGCTGGCGCCGCACGCGTTTCGCAGCGAGGTCAAGGCGGGCCGCCTGTTGTTTATCTTCGCCACCAACATGATCGCCAATGCACTGACGCTGGGCCTGTTCCTGCCGTTCGCGCGCGTGCGTTCGATGCGCTACCGTATCGAGAGCATGACCATGCTCGCGGCGGGTCCGCTGGACGCCTTCGTGGCCGGCGAGACGCAGCAGGTTGGCGCGCTGGGCGACGCCGCGGTGGACTGGTACGACATCGACATCGCACTGTGACCGCGCTGTGACCACAGTCATCGTAGTCATCGCCGTGCCAGCTTCGTTTACTTCGATACCAAGGCCTTGATGCAGGATATCCCCGACGCCACGGCCACCGCCCCGGTAGCCGCCACTTACTTCGACGGCCGCTCGTCGCGTGCCCATCGGGTGATGCTGTCCATCGAAGGGCGCGATGCGGTGCTGCGCGAAGCCGATGGCACGGTGCTGCGCCGCGCGCCGCTAGCCGCGCTGCGCGTCTCCGAACGGGTCAAGCGCGCGCCGCGCCTGGTCACGTTTGCCGACGGCGCCTTCTGCGAGGTCACCGACCACGCCGGCTTTGCCGCATTGCTGGGCGCCAGCGGCCACCGCGAGGGCTGGGTGGTGCGTGCGCAGAACAGCTGGCGGCTGGCGCTGCTGTCGGTGCTGGGTCTGGCCGCGGCGCTGCTGCTGGGATATTTCTACGTATTGCCCTGGGGCGCCGGCATGGTGGCGCGCAGCGTGCCGCCGGCGCTGGAAGCCCGCCTCGGCGAGGCCACGCTCGCCAGCATCGATCAGGGCTTGCTCATGCCCTCGGCCCTGCCGCAGGCGCAGCAGCAGCGGATTCGTGCCGACTTCGCCGCGCTGGTGCGCCCGGCCGATCCAGGCCACGAGTACAAGATCCTGTTCCGCCACGGCGGCAAGCTCGGGCCCAACGCGCTGGCCCTGCCGGGCGGCACCATTGTGGTGACCGATGAACTCGTCAAGCTGACCGGCGTGGGCCCGGGCCTTATGGGCGTGCTCGCCCACGAGGCCGGGCACGTGGCCGAGCGCCATGGCCTGCAGCAGATCCTCCAGGCCTCGGCGGTGGGCGCGCTGGCGGCCTATTTCTTTGGTGACTATTCCACCGTGCTGGCAGGCGTGCCCGCCGCGATCCTGACCCTGCGCTACTCGCGCGACCATGAGCGCGCGGCGGATGCGTATGCGGTGGAGGTCATGCAGCGCAACCACTTGCCGGTGTCGGCGTTTGCCGACGTCTTGCAGGCGCTGGAGGACGCCCACGCCCGGCAAGCGCAAGTCCAGGCGGCCAAGGCCGACGGCGGGGGTGACGCCAGCGCGCCAGCCGCCTCCGGCGAGCGCGAAACCAAGCGGGAGCGCCGCAGCCGGCGTGCCGCGGAGGATGGCGGCAACAACGGGGATGGCGACGATGGCGACAGTTTCTTCTCCACCCATCCGCTCACGCGAGAGCGCATCGAGGCGCTGCGGGCGGCCGGACGCTAAGTCTCAGGCGCCCGGCTGCGGTGCATTGGGCTGAGGTGCAGCAAGCGGCGCGCGCAGGGCGACGGCCGCCACCTGGCTTTGCAGCCAGCTATGGAACCGCAGGATGGCCTTCTCGCGCGGGTTGCCTTCGCGCCAGGTCACCCAGTAATGCAGGCTGGACGGGATGCGGGTGGTGCCGATCTGCACCAGTTCGCCGCTGGCAAGGTAGTCGCTGGCGAGTTGCAGGCGCGCGGTGGCCACGCCAAGTCCTGCCACTGCCGATTGCAGCATCATGCCGGCGTCCTGGAAGATCGGCCCGCGCTCGGGTTCCGTGCCAGGCAGGCCGGCGCTTTCCAGCCAGTCGCGCCACGGTCGCAGCGCGAAGCGCAGCATTGGCAGGCGCGGCAGGTCGGCCAGCGTGAAGCCGGGGTAGCGCGCGAGCAGTGCCGGGCTGGCTACCGCGATGACATGGTCTTCGATCAGGTTGTGGCAGGCAAAGCCGGGCAGGTCCACGCGCTGGTGCCAGATCCCCACGTCCACCGAGTACGGATCGGGCGGCGTGATCTCGGCGTGCAGCCGCAGGTGCAAGTCAAGCCCTGGCAGGGCCGCGTGCAGGCTCGGCAGGCGGCGGATCAGCCACGCGTTGGCCAGGTCGGCCATGACGCTGACTTCCAGCCGCACCACCTGCGGGGCACCACCGTTGCTGGCCTCGCGCAGGCCGTCTTCCAGTTCCGCCAGCCCGTCGCGAATCCGCTCGGCCAGCCGCGCACCGACATTGGTCGGCATCATCAGGTGGCCGGTGCGCTGGAACAGCTTGGTGCCCAGCTTGTCCTCCAGCGCGCGCAGATGGTGGCTGATGGCGCTGTGGGTCAGCGCCAGTTCCTCCGCAGCGCGCGAGAAACTGCGGTGGCGGGCCGCGGCCTCGAGCGCCCGCAGTGCCTGCAGCGCGGGCAGGTGGGGGGCGCGCTGCGAGCGCAGCGGCTCGGGTGGCGGGGCGGGTTCAGCCGGGCGGGTGGGCAAGCTGGGCTGGCCGGACAGGCCAATCTTGGTAGGTTTGGGGTGTCGGGAGGTCATTGCCGTCAAATTCTACTCACAATTGCGGCGGGTATCTTTCGTTGGTGTTGCACGCGGCGACTGACGACAATGCAGGCATGAATTCTGCCAATGTATCCACCCCTGCCGCTGCGGCGCCGTCTCCTGCTTCCCAGACTGGCGATCCTGCGCTGGCGGCTGCCCGCTGGCGCGTGCTTTGCATCTTTTCGCTGGGTTTCCTGGTTTCCTATATCTTCCGGGGCGTCAACCTGGGCTTCGCGCCGCATTTGATCCGCGAGATGGGGCTGGGTGCCGCCGACCTGGGGCTGCTGACCAGCTTTTACTTCCTGGGGTTTGCCTGCGCCCAGTTACCGGCTGGGCTGATGCTCGACCGCTTTGGCCCGCGTCGCACCGAGGCGGCATTGCTGCTGGTGGCGGTGGCTGGCGCGCTGGTATTCGCCTCGGCGACCAGCATGGCCGCGCTGGCGGCAGGGCGCTTGATGATCGGCGTGGGCGTGTCGGTTTGCCTGGGGGCTGCCATCCAGGCCCTGTCGATCTGGTTCCCCCTGTCGCGCATGCCCTTGCTCAATGGGGTGGTGATGGCGATCGGTGGGCTGGGCGCCGTCGTGGTGGGCGCGCCGCTGGGCTGGCTGCTGTCGTGGACCGACTGGCGCACCGTCAGCTATGGGCTGGCCGGGTTGACGCTGGCCATGGCGGCGCTGCTGTGGCTCGGCGCCCCCGAGACCAGCCGCGCTGGCAAGCAGCGCCTTGCCGAACAGCTGCGCGGCACCTGGCAAGTCTTTCGCAATGCGCGCTTTTTGCGCGTGGTGCCGCTGGCCCTGCTCAATCAAGGTGTGTTCCTGGCGGTGCAGACGCTGTGGGTCGGTGCCTTCCTGCGGGACGTGGCCGGCTATTCGCCGGAGCAGGGCGCTCGCCTGGTGTCGGTGATCGGCTTTGCCATGATGGGCGGCTGCGTGTGCGCCGGCTGGGCCGCGCGCCATCTTGAGCGTGCCGGCGTGAGCCTTTACACCTTCGCCGGCGTCGGCATGAGCGGGTTCATCGTGATCCAGTGCCTGATCATGGCGGGTGTGCCGCTGCCGCCGGCGTTGCTGTGGGCGGCCTATGGCGTGTTCGGCTCCAGCGGCATCCTGGCCTATGCCGTGCTGGCGCGCAGCTTCCCCGATGCGCTGATCGGGCGCGCCACCACGGCGCTGACCTTGACGGTGTTCCTGTCCACCTTTGCCTGCCAGGTTGGCATCGGGCTGGTGCTGGACCTCTGGCCCGCCGATGCGGGCCGCTACCCGAAGGCGGCGCACCTGAGCGTGTGGGGCGGGCTGGTGGCGCTGCAGGTACTGGCCGCGCTGTGGTACATGCTGGGGGCGCGTCGCGCAAGCAGCGCTACAGCATGACCGGGCGGTCGTCGAGCTCGTTCGGATTGGGCCGGTCGCCCGAGGGGAAATGCTGCGCCAGCTGATGGTGGATCTTTTCCACCGCCGCCAGCACGGGTTTGACCGATAGCTCCCGGGCCAGCCCGCTCGCGAGTTCGCCGCAGATGGCGCGCCAGGTTTCCGGGGCCACGCGGGCATCGATGCCACGGTCGGCCAGCAGCTCTACCGCGTGATCCGCCAGGTTGATATAAAGCAGCACCCCGGTGTGGCCTTCGGTGTTCCACACCTCCAGCGCGCCGAACAGGGCGCGGGCACGGGCGCGCGGGCTGGTGCCGGAGAAGGCCAGCGCCAAGGGCAGGCTGGATTCGATCACGACACGGACTTCGCCGTGATGCCGCTGCTCGCCGGCGCGCACCGCCTGCTGCAGTTGCTGCTGGGCGTCGGCGGGGAAGAGTTTGCTGGCGGCGCCGGGGCGCGTGCCGAGATGGCGCAGGGCGCGTTTGAAGTGTGGCATGTGTCGTTACCAGTTGCCGGAGGCGCCGCCTCCGTCGAAGCCACCGCCGCCGCCGCCACCGAAGCCACCGCCACCACCGCCACCGAAGCCACCGCCACCACCTCCTCCGAAGCCACCGCCGCCGCCGCCACGTCCCCAGCCGCCACCCCCGAGACCGCCAAGGGTGCCGCCCAGTCCGCCGGCAGCCGCGTCCCAGCCGCGCCCGCGCGTCACGATCCGCGAGCCGCCCGAGCGGCGGGCCGCGGAGATGAAGAAGAACAGGATGATGGCGAGCGGGAACAGCACCGGCAGCCAGTCGGTCCACGAGCCGCTCTGGGCGGCCTTGGCGCCGGCCTGCGGGCCGGGCAGGGCTTCCTTGTCGATGGTGGCCTGGATCGCCGAGACGCCGGCCGCGATGCCGCCATAGAAATCATTCTGGCGGAAGTGCGGCGCCATCACGTCCTGCAGGATGCGCTTGGACATGGCGTCGGTCAGCGAGCCTTGCACGCCGCGCCCCACTTCCAGGCGCATCTTGCGCAGGCCGGGCGGGTTGTCCTTGGCGATCAGCAGGATCACGCCGTCGTCGATGCCCTTGCGCCCGGCGCGCCAGGCGTCGGCCACGCGGATGCTGTAGGCATCGATGGGCTCGGGATCCGTGGTGGGCACCATCAGCACGAAGATCTGGCTGCCGCGCTGCTGCTCGTACTCTGCCAGCACGTTTTCCAGCGCGCTGCGCTGGCTGGCGCTGAGCGTGCCGGTGAGGTCGGTGACCCGCTGCGTGAGCGGCGGCACCGCGACAAAGCCGTCGCCGGCGGCCATGGCCGGGAACGCCAGCAGCGCGCCCAGCCACAGCAGCAGCGCCAGCATGGCGGCTGTCCAGCCACTGCGCTCAGAGGGATTGCGCATAGGTATGTCCGGGGTCAGAACTTCACCGTGGGCGGTGCCGAGATGGCCTTCTCGTTCTCCACCGTGAACGACGGCTTGACCGGGTACTTGAAGATCATGGCGGTCAAGTTGGTGGGGAAGCTGCGCGCCAGGATGTTGTAGTCGCGCACCGCGGTGATATAGCGCTGGCGTGCTACCGTGATGCGGTTCTCGGTGCCCTCGAGCTGCGATTGCAGGTCGCGGAACGACGCATCGGCCTTGAGTTGCGGATAGTTCTCCGACACCGCCAGCAGGCGCGACAGCGCGCCGCTCAGCTCGCCCTGGGCTTGCTGGAAGCGCTTGAAGGCTTCGGGGTCGTTGAGGGTCTCGGGCGAGACCTGGATGCTGGTGGCCGCGGCGCGGGCCTTGGTCACGGCTTCCAGTGTCTCGCGCTCATGCGTGGCATAGCCCTTGACGGTATTGACCAGGTTGGGGATCAGGTCGGCGCGGCGCTGGTACTGGTTGATCACCTCGCCCCAGGCCGCCTTGACGGCCTCGTCCTTGGACTGGAAGTCGTTGTACCCGCAGGCGGACAGCAGGCTTGCGCACAGGGCCAGCATGAGCCAGCGCAGCACAGAGCGCCCGCAGGACAGTGACAGGGAAGGGGATGCGCGCATCGAAGACTCCGGAATTCGTGGAGTCCCCAGTGTAGCGCAGGGGCCGGCCGGCGCAAGCGAATCGGCCCGGGTGCGGTTGACGGCAGGCCGGCCGTCCCGGTAGATTGTCGTTTCTGCCGTGGTTGCCACGGTGTGCTCCCATTCAGCCCCAACCTGCCATGCGCGCTGTTTCGTCGATTTCCGCACTTGTTTGCCCTGCCTCGCAGCGGCAGGTGCCGGCGCGCGCCAAAGCCAAAAAACAGCCGCTCGTCTGACCGGGGCGCTGCTTCCGTCAGATGAGCGACGGAGCGGCACCTGCGTACCAGCGTACAGGGGCGAGGCCAGGTTTGAAGGTTCAGGCTTTCCCACTGCCCCACGCGGGCTCATCTGCCACCCGGCGCGCTTCTGCACGGTTTTTATTGACCGGTCGTACAGGAGTGATTCGATGCAAACAGTAGATCAAGCCCAAGCCCAACAAGTCCAACAGGATTCGCAGGCACAACACGTCTTTTCAGGAATCTGGCTGCCATTGGTGACGCCATTTGCCGACGGTTCGGTCGATTTTCCCGAGCTGGCCCGCCTGGTGGTGCACTACGCCGGCAGCGGCATCGCGGGGATCGTGGTGTGCGGCAGCACCGGTGAGGCGGCCGCGCTCGATGAGGCCGAGCAACTGGCCGTTCTGGATACGGTGCTGGCCAGCGCCGGCAGCTTGCCGGTGATGATGGGCGTGGCGGGCAGCCAGGTGAAGCAGGTGCAGGCGTGCGTGCGCCGGCTGGCTGGGAGGCCGCTGGCCGGGCTGCTGGCGCCCGCGCCTTATTACGTCCGTCCGTCGCAGGCCGGCCTGCTGGATTATTTCCGCATGCTGGCCGACAGCGCCCCCGCGCCGCTGGTGCTGTACGACATTCCCTACCGGACCGGCGTGAAGCTGGAGACGGAAACCATCCTGGCGCTGGCCGCGCATCCGAATATCCGCGCCATCAAGGATTGCGGCGGCGATTACCAGGGCACGCAGGCCGTCATTGCCGACGCTCGCTTGAGCGTGCTGGCGGGGGAGGATCACCAGTTACTGGGCACGCTGTGCCTGGGTGGCACGGGCGCGATCATCGCTTCTGCGCATCTGTATCCGGCGCTGTTCGTGGCACTCGCGCAGGCGGTGGCGGGGCAGCGGCTCGAGCATGCGCGCCGGCTTTTCCATGCCGTGATGCCGATGATCAAGCTGCTGTTCGCCGAGCCCAATCCGGGCCCGCTCAAGGCCATGCTGGCGCGCGAGGGATGGTTGCGCAATGAGCTGCGCGCGCCGATGACGCCCGCCAGCGCCGCCCTGGAGGTGGCGCTGGCGCGGGCCTGCGAGCGGCTTGGGGCGGCTGTTCCCGAGTTGCTTGGCTGACTTGGTGGGCGTTTGAGTTATCGAGTTTTCGGGCGGGCGACTGCTTAACTTCAACTGCAGCTTCAACGGCTTAAGGGCAAGGGCAACTGCAGTTTCACCTCCCCTGCGGGGAGGCGACCTACTTTCTTGTCTCGCCAAGAAAGTAGGCAAAGAAGCGA
>NZ_JBWKVH010000058.1:0-38211 GCF_059421605.1 Cupriavidus sp. GW821-FHT02F09 | reverse complement strand
TGAGGAAGCCCCATGTCTTTCGATCCTCAATCCTGGCTGGCTGAAGCGCGCGCACTGATCGGAGAGGCCCATGTCCTCTCCGAAGAGCGCGGCGATGATCTCACTGCGTACGTCCGGGACTGGCGCGGCAAGTACCACGGGCGTGCGCTAGCCGTACTGCGTCCTCGAAGCACGGAGGAGGTACAGGCAATTGTACGGCTGGCCGCGCGTACTGGGGTCGCATTGGTGCCGCAAGGTGGGAACACCGGCCTGTGCGGAGCTTCGGTACCTGACCCTGAAGGGCGCCAGGCTGTATTGCAGCTCGGCCGGCTGAACCGCGTGCGCGAAATTGATCCCGAGAACAATACTGCGACAGTGGAGGCCGGATGCATTTTGCAGGGCCTGCAGGAACAGGCGGTGGCAGTGGGACGCCTATTCCCGTTGTCACTGGGTGCGGAAGGCTCCTGCCAGATCGGCGGCAATATTGCTACCAATGCCGGCGGTATCCAGGTGCTGCGCTACGGCAATATGCGCGAGCTGGTATTAGGCCTGGAAGTCGTCCTGCCGGATGGCGAATTGCTGGATTTGCTGCGCGGGCTGCGCAAGGACAATACCGGCTACGATCTCAAGCAGCTTTTCATCGGCTCGGAGGGAACACTGGGCATCATCACGGCAGCTACCGTGAAGCTGTTTCCGGCGCCAAGCGCTGAGGTGGTTGCCTTCGCAGGAATGGAATCGCTGACCCAGGCAGTGCACCTGTTGGGGGCCATGCGGCGCCACCTAGGAGAGCGCTTTACCGCTTTTGAACTGATCTCAGGGCCAGCAACCACCCTGGTGCGCGAGTATTTTCCCGATACGCCACGCTTTCTGGAGAGCGACTGGCCCTGGTATGTGCTGATGAAGGCCGCGGATAGCGGCAGCTATGAAGCGCTGCAGGATGCGATACAGGCCGCGTTGATGACCTGCCTGGAAGAAGGCCATCTGGCCGACGTAGTACTGGCTGGCAACCTGGCGCAGAGCCAGACGTTCTGGATGCTGCGCGAGAACATCACGCATGCCCAGCAGATGGACGGCAGCAACATCAAGCACGATGTCTCGCTGCCGATCTCGCGCATTCCCGCCTTCGTGGAGCAGATGCTGCCAGCGTTGCAGCAGGCGTTTCCCGGTGCGCGGCCCATCGTCTACGGGCACTTGGGCGACGGCAACCTGCACTTCAACGTCAGCGCACCTGCTGGGGTCGGGCCCGACGCGTGGCAGCACGAGACCGATGCCGTCAACAAGTTGCTCCATGACGCCGTGACCGCGATGCGCGGCAGCATCAGCGCGGAGCACGGCATCGGCCAGCTCAAGCGCCACGAGATGGCGCTGTACAAGACCCAGGCCGAGCTGGACGTGATGCGTCGAGTCAAGCAGGCGCTCGACCCACAAGGCTTGATGAACCCGGGCAAGATCTTGTAGCAGACCTGCCCCTGCGGAACTCCTTTTTTTTCGAAGGTATCCGCCCTGTCACTCGCGTGGATTGCCACTGAACTAGGCGGCATTTATCGTTGACTACGGCTCTGCGGATGAGCGGCGAATTAGGTATCGCAATCGCCGCTATCCCATGGCTCTGAGAAGCACCTATCCCCAGGCTAAGCCAAGACTGGTACGTACTACTAGTCAGATTATCGGAAGCAGGCTGCTTGTCCGAAAGTACTGAGGAAAACAGCGTTCATGAGGAATCTCAAGTCGAACCAAAATTCATGGATGGCATGGCGCCGGCGTGAACGCCGGTGCCATGCCATCGTTTGCTCAGAATTTATGCCGCAAGCCGACTGTGGCTTCGAACACGGAATCGCGTCCGCTGACCGGCAGCGTGAATCCCGGTGTACCCGCCAGCGTTCGCCACGCTCCCGTCAGTTTTGTATAGTCGACGCCCGCGTAGACATCGGTGCGCTTGCTGAAGCTGTAGTCCAGCAACGGGCCACCGGTGATGCGCGTGCCGTTCTTTCCGCCGTTCTTGAGCAAATCCACGTAGACGGGCAGTTTCAGCTCAAGCGAGGGAGTCAGCGGGTAGCTCACCGCCACGGAGAACGAATCGTTCCGGTAGCCCGCCGGGTAGACGTTGCTATAGATGTAGGATGCGTATAGCTTGGTCGCGCCGAGCTTGTAGGTCGCGCCTACGGTGAATACCTTTTGGGTGCTGTCGGGGATCAGGATGCCGAAGTACGTGCTGCCATAGGCGGTCGTCGCCGGCGTAAGCCCGCCGATATTGTTGATGATCTGGAACGCCGCGCCGACGCTCAGTGGGCCATTGTCGTAGGAAGCCGCCACGCCGGGAGACGAGAACCGTTTGGCGTTACCAGCGATTTCGCCGAACGTGTAGGCGCCCTTGACGCTGAAGCCACCGAAGGTGGGAGACGCATAGCGTACGGTGTTGTCCAGCCGGCCGCCGCCGGTAAGTCCCGCGCCCTGGAAGCCGAGTGTGCCGACATAGTTTGACAAGGCGTACACGTCATGGAGGAACGCCATCTCGTGGACCAGCGTGTATTGACGGCCCAGCGTGATGTCGCCGTAGGTTGGCGACGAGAGGCCGACGAGCGCGGTTCGGCCGAACAGGCGCGCATTGCCGGACGGTGTCGATTGCTGGGTCGCCCCAGTGCCCGGTGTGAATCCGGACTCGAGCTGGAAGAGTGCCTTATTGCCGCCGCCCAGGTCTTCGGTGCCGATCATGCCCCAACGGCTGCCCGACAGCGGGCCGCCGTTGCCCATGCCGATCTTGCTGTCGCCGGCGGCATTTTGATGCGTGTTGTAGCGTATGCCGACGTCGATGACGCCGTATAGCGACACGCTGCTTTGCGAGTGCGCCGCGCCGGAAATGGTCCCGAGAACAGCGGCGGTCATAAGCGTTTTTTTCATTTTCACTCCCTTTCAGTGTGCTACATGCCATTGTTGTGATGCTCGGTTGCCGGACGCATGAATCCGCTCCCAGCCGCCTTGCGCGCAAGGGTGGCTGACATACGGAGTGTCTGGCCAATAGGATTGGAAGCCCGCTAGTCGCAGTGCGCACCTGCGACTGTCCGTGTTCGCTCTACTTCAGTGCCGCGACGGTGTTGGCGACCGCGCCGAGAAAGCAAAGTGACTTGCCTTGTTTGAAATTAAACGCCTTGCCGCCTTTGCTGACCAAGACGACGTGCCTATGGGGAAATAGTGTCGGCTTATGCTTGCGCGAGAGTCCGTAGCGCAGCTACTCCACGGCCTTGCCCATGTCCTCGACCACTTTCTTGGCGTCGCCGAAAACCATCATGGTCTTATCCAGATAAAACAGTTCGTTATCCAGGCCCGCATAGCCGGCGGCCATCGATCGCTTGTTAACGATAATGGTTTTCGCCTTGTAGGCTTCCAGAATGGGCATGCCGTAGATCGAGCTGCCCTTCTGCTGTGCCGCGGGGTTCACCACGTCGTTGGCGCCCAGGATGATTGCCACATCGGCCTGGCCGAATTCGCTGTTGATGTCCTCCATCTCGAACACCTGGTCGTAAGGCACCTCAGCCTCAGCCAGTAGCACGTTCATGTGGCCGGGCATGCGCCCTGCCACGGGATGGATGGCGTACTTTACCGTGATGCCCTTGTGCGTGAGCTTCTCGGCCAGTTCCTTGACCGCGTGCTGGGCGCGGGCTACGGCTAGGCCATAGCCTGGTACGATTACCACCGTCTCAGCATTGCCCAGGATAAAGGCCGCATCGTCGGCGCTGCCGCTCTTGACGCTACGCGGCTGGATCGTGCCCGCTTGCGCACTGCTTGCCTCACCGCCAAAGCCGCCCAGGATCACATTAAAGAAGGAGCGGTTCATCGCCTTGCACATGATGTAACTCAGGATCGCGCCGGAGCTGCCCACTAGCGAACCCGCGATAATCAGCATGCTGTTGTTCAGGCTGAAGCCGATGCCCGCGGCCGCCCAGCCCGAATAGCTGTTGAGCATCGACACCACGACCGGCATGTCGGCGCCGCCGATCGGAATGATGATCAACACGCCCATAAGGAAGGCCAATGCGAGCATTGCGATGAACGCCGGCCAACTCTCGGAGCCGATGAACATGACACCCAGGCCGATGGTGGTTAGGCCCAGCACCAGGTTGAGCATGTGCTGGCCCGCGAACTGCACCGGGGCGCCCTGGAACAGGCGAAACTTGTACTTGCCGGAAAGCTTGCCGAAGGCGATGACCGAACCGGAGAAGGTGATCGCGCCGATCGCAGCCCCAAGGAAGAGTTCCATCCGGTTGCCGGTCGGAATCGCCTGACCCTTGGGCGAAATGCCGAAAGCGTACGGTTCGGCAACAGCAGCCACCGCGATGAATACAGCCGCGAGACCGATCATGCTATGCATGAAGGCCACCAACTCTGGCATCCTGGTCATCTCGACACGCTGGGCCATGAATGCGCCGGCACCGCCCCCGATCACCAGCCCAAGCAGTACATAGCCGAGGCCTAGCGGATTCCCCCCGGCAAGCTTGAGGATCAATGTGCCGGTTGTGAGCACGGCAATGGCCATCCCGGTCATACCGAAGCGGTTTCCGCGGATCGAAGTAGTGGGGTGGCTCAAGCCCTTCAGGGCCTGGATAAAGAAGACGCTGGCTACCAGGTAGAGCAGGGTAACCACGTTCAGACTGATGAAATCCAAGTTCACTTGGCCCTCTCTCTAGAAGCCGCAGGCTTCTTGTCCTTCTTTTTGAACATCTCCAGCATCCGGCGTGTTACCAGGAAGCCGCCGAAGACATTGACGGCGGCCAAGGCGACGGCAAGTACTCCCATGGCCTTGCCCAGCGTGGTCTCGGTGAGGGCGGCGGCCAGCATGGCGCCGACAATCACGATGGCGGAGATGGCGTTGGTCACGGCCATCAGTGGTGTGTGCAAGGCTGGCGTGACGTTCCATACCACGTGGTAGCCAACGTAGACGGCCAACACGAAGGTGGTGAGATTGATGATGGTGTGCGAGACCGCTTCCATAGTGTTGCTCCTCAGGTTCTCAGTATCGTTCCGCCCTTTGTGACCAGGCAGGCGGCGACGATGTCGTCGCTTTCATCGATTGTGAGTGCCCCGTCCTTGGGCAGAATCAGTTTCAGGAAGTCGAGCACGTTGCGGGCGTACAAGGCCGATGCATCGGCGGCCACGAGTGCGGGCAGGTTCGTCTCGCCTACGATGGTCACGCCATGTTTGACCACCGTCTTGCCCGCTTCGGTGAGTGGGCAGTTTCCGCTCACGCCATCCGCGCCTTTGCCAGCGGCGATGTCTACAATCAGCGAGCCCTGTTTCATGCCTTGCACCATTTCCTCGGTGATCAGTATCGGCGCGGCTCGCCCTGGGATCAGCGCAGTGGAGATCACCACGTCGGCCTGGGTGACTCGCTTGGCGACCTCTACCTTCTGGCGCTCGAGCCACGAGGGCGGCATGGGCCGGGCATAGCCGCCCACACCTTCGGCGGCTTCCCGCTCCTCCGCTGTCTCGTAGGGAACCTCGATGAACTTGGCACCCAGCGACTCAACCTGTTCCTTCACCGAGGGCCGGACATCCGAAGCTTCGACCACCGCGCCAAGGCGCTTGGCTGTGGCGATGGCCTGCAGGCCGGCCACGCCGACGCCAAGGACTACCACTCGGGCTGCCTTTACAGTCCCCGCAGCCGTCATCAGCATCGGGAAGAAGCGCTGGTAGCGATCGGCAGCCATCATGACGGCTTTGTATCCGGCGATGTTGGCCTGCGATGAGAGCACGTCCATGCTCTGTGCCCGGGTGGTGCGCGGTGCCGCTTCCAACGCGAAGCTGGTGAGGCCGGCCGCGGCCAGACGAGCAAGATTGTCCTTGTTGAAGGGATCGAGCATGCCTACCAGTACGGCACTTGGCTTCATCAGGGTCAGGTCTGCCGGCGCGGGCGGGCGAACGGTCAGCACCAGGTTGGAGCCGAATGCACCGGCCGCATCGGTGATTTCGCAGCCAACGGACTCATAGGCCAGATCGGGGATCGAGGCCCCGCAGCCTGCGCGAGTCTGCACACGCAGCACGTGGCCATGCGCCTTCAGTTTCTTTGCTGTCTCCGGCGTGAGGGCGACACGAGTCTCGCCCTCCGCGGTTTGCAGCGGAATGCCTATCAACATCCAAGTCTCCAGGGAGGGAACTCAGGATCGACGCCGCTGCCGGCGCATCCGAGGTGGTGTTATTGGAAGTCCAGCAGGACTTTCATCGCCTGCGTGCGGTCAGCCGCCAACGCAAATGCGCGCCCTGCATCCTGGTACGGCACGGTGGCGGAGATCAGCGGTTTCACGTCGACCAGTCCCTTGTTCAGCAGTTCGACGGCCATCGCAAACTCTTCATGGAATCGGAAGGCGCCGCGCAGATCCAGTTCCTTTGCGACAATGGCATTGATGGGCAAAGTCATCTCGCCGCCCAAGCCCACTTGCACGATGATGCCTCGGGGACGCATGGCGTCGATGGCGCCACGTAACGCCCGTTCGTTGCCACTGGCCTCGAACAGCACGTCGATCTGACCCTTGTCGACCGTGTACGGCTTAAGTGATTCGGGTTGTTCGGCGACATTGAGCGTCACGTCGGCGCCCACCGCAAGGGCGGCCTGCAGAGGATAGGCACCCATGTCCGTGACGATGATTTCCGCCGCGCCAGCCCGCCTTGCCGCCACCACGATCAATGCTCCAATGGGGCCGCAGCCGGTCACGAGGACGCGCTTGCCCAGCAGCGGACCGGCGCGGCGAACAGCGTGCAGCGCCACCGACAGGGGCTCGGCCATTGCACCCTCCTGGTCGCTCAGCGAATCGGCAAGGCGATGGGCCTGGCTTTCCTCGATGACGATCTCACGGCGGAATGCACCTTGTACATGCGGCGTGCGCATGGCACTGCCGTAGTAGCGCATATCCAGGCAATGATTCTGCAAGCCCTGCTGGCAGTATTGGCACAGGCCGCAGGGGCGGCTTGGGCTGATCGCGACGCGATCCCCCTTGGCGTGGTTGCGCACGTTTTGCCCGACTTCGTCTATGCGGCCGGCTACCTCATGGCCGAGCACCATCGGTTCGCTAACACGCACGGTGCCAAAGCCACCGTGGTTGTAGTAGTGCAGGTCCGAGCCGCAGATGCCGCCAAAGCGGACATGCACGCGTATCTCGTGCGGCTGCACATCGGGGGTGGCAACGTCTTCGATGCGCAGATCGTTGGCGCCGTGGATGACAAGAGCGTCCATGATGAATTCCAGTGAGTTACAGAGTGGCGGTCACGCCGCCGTCGACGTAGAGAATGTGGCCGTTGACAAAATCGGAGGCATTGCTCGCCAGGAATACGGCCGCGCCAATGAGGTCTTCAACGTCGCCCCACCGGCGCGACGGCGTGCGCCCCACGAGCCAGGCGGTGAACTCCGCGTTATCCACCAAGGCCTGGGTCAGCTCCGTTTTGAAATAGCCCGGGCCCAGGCCGTTGACCTGAATTCCGTAAGGGCCCCAGTCAATCGCCATGCCTTTCGTGAGCATCTTCACCGCGCCCTTGCTGGCGGTGTAGGGGGCGATCCCGGGGCGCCCCAGTTCGCTCTGCACCGAGCAGATGTTGATGATCTTGCCGCGGCCGCGCGGGATCATGTGCCGAGCCACTGCCTGTCCGACAAGGAAAACGCTGTCGACATTGGTTTTCATCAACTCGTGCCAGTGGGCTTCTTCAAACTGCTCCAACGGCGCGCGGCGCTGCATGCCAGCGTTGTTGACGAGGATGTCGATGGGTCCCACATCGGCTTCCACCGACGCGATGCCCTCGGCCACTGCCGTGCTCTGCGTCACGTCGAACGAGACCGTGCGGACGTCGGCACCTAGCGCTCGCAGGCTTTCGGCTGCCTGGTCCAGCTTGTCTTTCCGGCGGGCATTGAGTACCAGCCGTGCGCCGGCGCGAGCCAGGCCCCCGGCCAGCGCCAGGCCAATGCCGCTGCTTGCGCCGGTAACCAGGGCGGTGCGGCCACTCAGGTCAAACATCTTGAGATCCGGGTTCATCATTTGTCTTGCCTTGCGGTTTCTTCGGTGAGCCAGCGCAGCACCTGCCTGACTTGCGCATCGAGCGGCTGGTCAGCCGGGATTTGAAGCACACCAGGTTCCCCTGCCGGTGCTTCCAGGATGGCGAACTGGCTGACCACCGAGCTCGGCTGAAACAGATGCCCTTTGCGCGCGGACACCCGTGCAATCGCTTCCGAGAGTGTGATGTCGACGTGCACTATGCGCAGGTGCGGCACCGCTTCTCGCAGCCGTTCGCGGTAGCAGCGCTTAAGGGCGGAGCAGGTGAGGATGGCATCGCCGGGCGCTGCGGCCAGCAAGGTTGCCAGCTTGTCCAGCCAGGGCTCACGGTCGGCATCCTGCAAGGCAGTGCCCTGGCGCATCTTCGCCTTGTTGTGCTCGGGATGGTGGTCGTCGCCTTCGATCCATTCAGCGTCCATCGCCTTGGCCAACTGCGCAGCCAGCGTCGACTTGCCGCAGCCTGCGACCCCCATCACCAGTAGCTTATTGATCGGCATGGCAACCTCTACTGCTGAAGAACCTGCGGGTTCACCGGCGTCGGCGGCTGGCCAGCCCGAGGCCCGCGGCCGAGGGCAGCGATCAGGTTGTCCACGGTCAGCGCGGCCATGGCCCGACGCGTGCTTACCGAGGCGCTGCCAATGTGCGGGGTCAGCACGACATTGGGCACGGTCAGCAGATCCGGGTGGATCCGAGGCTCGCCTTCGAAGACATCAAGCCCCGCCGCTGCGATCGTGCCTTGGCGCAGTGCCTGTGCCAGGGCTTCGTCGTCGACGATACCGCCGCGGGCAATGTTCGTCAGCGTTGCGGTAGGCTTCATCTGGGCAAGCTCGGCTGCGCCAATCGCGTGATGTGCCGCCGGCGAGTAGGGGAGCACCAGGAGGAGATGGTCGGCTTCTCTCAACAGGGTGGCCTTGTCTACGTAGCGGGCATGTACCCTGGCCTCCGCCTCGGGAGCAAGCGGCGAGCGATTGTGATAGATCACCTGCATGTCAAAGCCCAATGCGGCGCGCCTGGCGATGGCCTGGCCGATCCGCCCCATGCCGAGAATGCCCAGGGTGGCTCCATGAACGTCGTTGCCGACCATCTGGTCGTAGATTCCCGTCTTTTGCCATTCGCCCCGCCGCACGAAACGCTCGGACTCGGTGATGCGCCGGGCGGTGGCGAGCATCAGCGCAAAGCCGAAGTCCGCGGTGGTTTCCGTGAGCACGTCCGGCGTGTTGGTGACCAGCACGCCCCGCGCGGTGCAGGCGGCCACGTCGACATTGTTGTAGCCTACCCCCACGTTGCAAACCGCCTTGAGTCCAGGACAGGCGTCAAGCAGCGCCGCGTCGATGCGCTCGCTGCCAGTGCTCATCACGCCTTGCTTTCCTTGTAGCTGCGCGATCAATTCGGCCGGGGTCCAGACCGTGTCGGCCGCATTGGCCGTGACTTCGAAATGTTCGCGCAGCCGGTCAGCGATGTCGGGAAAGGTCGCTCGGGTGACGAGGACGGAAGGGCGCATGTGGGTCTCCATGTTCTATAACGGTCAGTTGTTGCACCGGGCTTCCAGCGCATCGATGAAACTGCGGTCCCAGCGGCCTTCCTTCATGGCGCGTATGGTTTCGGCTTCGGCGGCGAGTACGGCGCGGGCTTTTTCAATCAGCAGCGGCACGTCCCCGGGCGGTATGGCAAGCAGGCCATCCTGGTCGCCCACCAGTACGTCCCCCGGGCGGACAACCATGCCGCCGACCGATACCGGTACGTTGATCTCGCCTGGCCCGTCCTTGTACGGGCCGCGATGGGTGACGCCGCGCGCGTAGACCGGGAACTCGCGCTCCCGCAGCTCGGCGACATCCCGTACCGCGCCATCGACCACCACCCCGACCACGCCGATGCTGGCCGCATAGTTGGAGAGGATGCCGCCGACGACGGCGTTCTGCAGGTCGCCACCGGCGTCGATCACCAGCACGTCACCAGGCCGGCAGAACTCAAGTGCTCGCAGGTAGGTGAGGTTGTCGCCGCCGCGCGATCGCGCGGTCACCGCAGTGCCGGCCATCGTGGCCGCGACCGCTTTGTGGAAGGGCTGAAGGCCGACTGTGCCCGTGTTGCGATGCATGCTGTCGCTGAGCGCAGCAACCGGCAGTTCCCGCAAGGCAGCGAGCAGGGCGGCGTCAGCCTGGGGGGCAGAGGGGTTCTTGCGGATGGCTTTGTAGGTACTCATGGCGTTCTCTGGTAGGTCAGGACAGGGCCAGGACTGCACGCTCGATGCGGCGACAGCCCTCTTCGAGCGTGTCTAGGGCGGTGGCGATCGACAGGCGGAAGTAGGGCGAAAGGCCATAGGCCGTCCCGGCGACGAGCGCCACCCCCTCGCGCTCGAGCAGGTACATGACGACGTCGGCATCGCCATGCAGCTGCTTGCCGTCCGGTGTGGTCTTGCCGATCAGTCCGCCGCAGTTGACGTAGAGATAGAATGCCCCATCCGGCGCGCGGCAGCTCAGCCCGGGGATTTCGTTGATGCGGGCGAGTGTCTGGTCGCGGCGCTGTTTGTAGACTGCCACGCTCTCGGTGACGAAGCGTTGGCCGCCGTTCAAGGCCGCCGCCGCGGCGGCCTGGCTGATCGAACAGCAGTTTCCGGCCGATTGCGACAGAAACGTGTCGAGCGCCTGGATCAGGTCGCGTGGACCGGCCACCCAGCCGAGCCGCCAGCCCGTCATCGCGTAGGTCTTGGAAACGCCATTGATGGCCAGCGTGCGCTCGCGCAGTTCAGGGGCCGCATTGAGCAGGTGGGGCGTGCGCACTGCGTCGAAACGGATATGCTCGTAGATGTCGTCCGTCATCACCAGCACGTCCGGGTGGCGGGCCAGTACATCGGCCAGCGCCCGATACTCGGCCAGGGTATAGCTGGCGCCGGTCGGATTGCTCGGCGAATTGAGGATGAGCCAGCGAGTGCGCTCGGTAATGGCGCCTTCCAACTGGGCCGGCGTCAGCTTGAACCCTTGGTCTTCCGCGCACGCCAGCGTGACCGGGATCCCGTCGCAGGCAAGCACCATATCGGGATAGGAGACCCAGTACGGGGCGGGGATCAGTACGTCGTCACCCGCTTCCAGGGTGATCGCCAAGGCGCTGTAGATCGCGCTCTTGGCGCCGTTGGTGGCGATGATCTCGTTCATCGCGTATTGCAGGTCATTCTCGCGTGCAAGCTTGTCGACGATGGCCTGACGCAACTCCACCGTGCCGGCCATCAGCGTATAGCGGGTCGCGCCCTGCTCGATGGCCCGCACTGCGGCTTGGCGGATGTGTTCCGGCGTGTCGAAGTCAGGTTCGCCGACCACAAGGTTGACGATGGACTTGCCCTGGCGGCGCAACTCGTTGGCACGGTCCGCTGCGGAGGTGCTGGGGGAGGGTTTGATGCGCCTGACACGTGCGGCGATACGGGACGGTTTCACGAGGGTTCCTTGCTGCGATTAAGGAGGGTAAGCGCAACAGTAGCCGCGGCGGCCGCAGAAGGCCAAGATGACTCCAGTATGTCCAGATAGGAAACACCTATAGGTGCGGGGCCCGCCAATGCCCTAATCTCCTGGTTTCAGCGCTTGCGGCGCAAGAAGACAATGGGCTGTAGGTCCCCCCGGAAAGGAGGTAACTTGAACTTCAGGCGATTGAGGTATTTCGTAAAGATTGTCGACATCGGCAGTGTGACGCAGGCGGCCGATCTGCTTCATGTCGCTCAGCCCTCCCTGAGCCAGCAAATGGCAACGCTGGAAGGCGAGGTGCGCCAGCAATTGCTGCTGCGCACCAAACAAGGTGTGATTCCCACCGAAGCGGGCAAAGTGCTGTACCGGCACGCCCAGGCGATCCTGCGCCAGGTCGATCAGGCAAAGGTGGAGATGAAGACGGCCGGACAGGGCCTCTCGGGCGCGGTCTCGGTGGGGTTGGCGCCCGGCACCGCCGCGGCGGCGCTGGCTTTGCCGTTGCTGCGTACGGTCCGGGCCCGCCACCCGGGGATCCTGCTTTACCTGAATGAGAGTTACGGCAGCACGCTGTCGGAACTGATCATGAACGGACGCATGGACATGGCGGTGCTCTATGGCGGCAAGACGCCTGTCCATGGGCTCTCGTTCCTGCCGCTGCTGAAGGAGCCGCTCTATGTCGTCGGCCCCGAAAGCATGCCGGCGCCGCCGGATGAGGTGCCGCTGCCTATGCTCGGGGACATCGATCTGTACCTGGCGCGACCTTACAACGTGGTGCGCAGGCTGGTCGATGAAGCGTTCAATGCGATCGGCATGGCGCCGCGCGTGCTGGCTGAAATCGAATCGGCCAGCACGCTGAAGGCGATTGTCGCAGACGGGCTGGGGGCGACCATCCTGCCTGCCTCAATGGCGCGCGAGGTGGCGATGTCCTGCGATGCCTGGCAGTGCCGCATCGTCGAGCCGGTGATCGAGGCGCCCTTGGCGCTGTGCCAGTCTGGCCACCAGCCACTGTCCGAGCCAGCCCAGGCAATTAAGGAGATTCTGCTGGAATTGGTGGCGGGGCTGGCGGGCAACCTGCTTCTCTGCGACCGGGCGGAGAACCGGGAGGCGTCATAAGACGTTCCTATCGGGGCACAGACAAACCGTCTTGGTACTGAAGGGCAGAGGCCGATACTGTGTTCACCAACAGCTATGAAGTGAACGCACATGGATCTCACGCACATCAAACAGCTCATCGACGTCATGGCGGCCTCCGACATGGCCGAGATGAGCTTCAGTCAGCATGGATGGACGTTGCGCCTGGCGCGGCATATTTCCGGGGGAGCTAGCGGTGATCCCGCTCCCCCACCGACCCTTCCTTGTACGCAGCCGCGGCCACTGGGGCAGCCCTCCCGGCCCTCCGAGCCTGTTTCTCCCGTACCGGAGGGACATGAATTGCTGGCTCCACTTTTCGGCATCGTGCACCTGCGGCCCGCGCCCGACGAGCCGGCGTTCGTGCAGCCGGGCCAGGCCGTGGAGGCCGGCCAGACCGTGTGCGTCATCGAAGCGATGAAGGTCTTCAATGCCGTGCTCGCCGAACGCGATGGCACGGTCGAGACCGTGCTGGTTGCGTCCGGGAAGGAAGTGGAGGCCGGCCAACCCTTGATCCGATTCGCTTGAGCGCCGAGGTCCGCCATGTTTGACACTGTCTTGATTGCCAATCGCGGGGAGATTGCCTTGCGTATCCAGCGCGCCTGTCGCGGGCTGGGCTTACGCACGGTGGCCGTGTATTCGGAGGCGGATCGCGAAGCCGTCTACGTGCGTCAGGCCGACCAGGCCCTGTGCATTGGCCCAGCGTCGCCCACCCATAGTTACCTTAACCAGGCAGCGCTGCTGGCAGCGGCGCGCGTCAGTGGCGCCCAGGCCATCCATCCGGGCTATGGATTCCTGTCCGAAAACGCCGGCTTCGTCGAACGTGTGACTGAAGCAGGTCTCACTTTCATCGGCCCCAGCGCCGCTTGTATCCGCACGATGGGTGACAAGGTAAGTGCCAAACGCGCAATGCGCGAAGCCGGTGTGCCCTGCGTACCGGGTCCCGACACGTCCCTTCCCGAGGACCCGACCGAAGTGTTGGCGATCGCGCGCGATATCGGTTACCCCGTCATTGTCAAGGCAGCGGGTGGTGGCGGCGGACGTGGCATGCGGGTCGTGCTTCAAGAGACGGGACTGCTGGATGCGCTGGCACTGACGCGCGAAGAGGCGCGCCGTGCCTTCGGCAATCCGGAGGTATATATCGAGAAGTTCCTGACCCACCCGCGCCACGTTGAAATCCAGGTACTGGCCGATGGCCACAACCAGGCGCTATGGCTTGGCAGCCGAGACTGCTCGCTGCAGCGCCGGCACCAGAAAGTCCTGGAAGAGGCGCCGGCACCTGGCATCGATCCCTCGCTGATCGCAGCGGTCGGCGAGCGTTGCGCCGCGGCCTGCCGGCAGATTGGCTACTGCGGCGTCGGTACCTTCGAGTTTCTTTACGAGAACGGGGCATTCTATTTCATCGAGATGAACACCCGGCTGCAGGTCGAGCACCCGGTCACCGAAATGACCTCCGGCATCGACATCGTCCAACAGCAGATCCGCGTGGCACGCGGGGAGCGCCTCACACTGCCACAGGCCCAGGTGGCTTGCCGGGGGCATGCGCTGGAGTGCCGCATCAATGCGGAGCACCCGGAGAGTTTCGCCCCCGCGCCCGGGAAAATCATCGACTGGCAGTTGCCTGGCGGCTATGGCGTACGCGTTGACAGTCATGCCGGCCCCGGCTATCGCGTGCCAGCCCACTACGACTCGATGATTGCAAAGCTCATCGTGCATGGCGCCACTCGCGAGGATGCGCTGGCCCGCATGCGCCTGGCACTGGACGAGATGCAGGTGGGAGGCATCGCCACTAACTTGCCCATGCACCGGGAAATCGTTCGGGACGAGGATTTTGAAAAGGGTGGGGTCGACATCCACCACCTGGAACGTTGGCTGCAGGCGCGCGCCGCGCGGCCTGCCGAGACGCATTGAAGGATCTTGAGCATGACCATCGAAACGGGGACCATCAGCCTCCTGGGCACCACTGCCTTGCTGTTCGAGGCGCCAGGCGAGTTGAGCCTGGCGACCCAGCAACGCCTGTGGGCGCTGGCGCAGGAGGCCGAAACATGGCCCGAGGTGCGCGAAGCCGTACCCGGCATGAATAACCTGATGTTGAGCTTCGTGCGCCCGCCGTCAAGACTGGTGGAAATCGAAACCCGTCTGCGCGAGGCTTGGCTTGCCGTCAGGCCCCTGGCTCGCGACGGGCGCCTGATCGAGCTGCCAGTGATCTATGGCGGCGCACCGGGCCCGCATATGGCCGACGTGGTGAACCACACGGGTCTGTCTGTGGATGAGATCGTCGAGCGCCACAGCGCGCCGCTCTATCACGTCTTTGCGCTTGGCAGCCATCCCGGCTACTGCTACCTCGGCGGCATGGATCCCCGCATTGCCACGCCGCGACGCAAGGTGCCTGTCTTGAGCATTCCCGGCGGCGCGGTGTCCATCGGCGGGGCACAGACAGGCGTTTCGGCCTCCGATGGACCTAGTGGCTGGAACACCATAGGGAGCTCCGAGATGTGTTTCTTTGACCCGCAGAAGAACCCGCCCGCGTTGCTGCAGCCGGGGGATGTACTGCGCTTTCGTGTCGAGAAGGTGATTCGATGATCGAGATCCTCTCTGCCAGCGCGCTGGCCACCGTCCAGGATCTGGGCCGCCTGGGTGCGCTCCGTTGGGGAGTCGGCACTTCGGGGGCAATGGACCCGCTTGCGCTGGCCGCCGGCAACCTCCTGCTGGGCAACGACGAGGGGGCGGCAGGCATCGAAGTGCCGGTCTTCCCATTCGTCGCGCGCTTTACACAGGACTGCCGTTTCGCGCTGACCGGTGCGGATTGTGCCGCGCAACTCGACGATCAGCCGCTGCTGCCGTGGTGGGTGCATGAGGCCAGGGCCGGACAGACCCTGCGCCTGGGGGTGCCGCAGCTTGGTCCCATCCCCGCCTGCCGGGCCTATCTTTGTCTGGCTGGCGGCGTAGACGTGCCGGTAGCCCTGGGGTCACGCAGCACCCAATTGCGCGGTGCCTTCGGCGGCCTCGATGGGCGTGCGCTGAAGCGCGGCGACGTGCTGCAGGCAGTCTCGCCGGGGCTTGGCAAGGGGGCTGGCAGCGCCGGCATCGGCCTGGTGCCGCCGGCTTTCTGCTTGCCGCTGCTGGTGGACGGCGCTGCGGCGATGCGCGTGCTGCCTGCCGCAGAGTATGGGCTCTATACCGAAGCATCGCAGCGCAGCTTCTGGTCCGAGCCCTGGAAAATCACCGCGCAGAGCGACCGTTACGGGTATCGGCTTGCCGGCCCGTCGTTGGCGGCGCGCCAACCGGTCGAAATGCGCTCGCATGGCATTGTGCCCGGCGTCATCCAGGTACCGCCCGGCGGGCAGCCCATCGTGCAGATGCGCGACGCCCAGCCCTCGGGCGGCTACCCCAAGCTGGGCACCGTGATCGAGGCTGACCTGTGGCGGCTGGGGCAGGCGCCGATAGGCAGCCAGGTGCGCTTTGTCGAAACCACGTGGGATGAGGCGGTTGCCGCCTTGGATGAAGTCGAGGGATGGCTAGCCGATGTACGGCGCCTGGTGGGCCTGCACAGCGTGACGGGAGGGCGCTGAGATGGAATCCGAACATATTCGCCAGCTCTGCGCATGGCTTGCGGCAACCGATATTGCCGAGCTCGATCTGCAAGGCCCGGGCGTCCATCTCCACCTGCGGCGCGAAGGCGCCACCGTGCAGGAGATCGTCACGTTGCCGACGCCGACGCCGACAGCGGCCGGTAGTCCCGTGTCGCCTGAAATCGTGCGTGCTGGCTCCGTAGGTGTGTACCGTCACCGCCACCCCCAGCGCAGCGCCCCGCTCGCTGCCGTGGGCACCGCGGTGCGCGCGTCGCAGGCGGTGGGTCTGTTGCAGATCGGGCCGCTGCTGCTGCCGGTGACGGCCCCGCGCGAGGCGGTGGTGCTGGATATTCCGGAGCCCGATGGCGCGGTGGTGGGCTGGGGCACGCCGCTCGTGGTGCTAGGTGCTACCTGACTAGGGGTTTACATGGAAATTGATCTCAATGCCGATCTGGGCGAGGGCTTTGGCCCTTGGCGCATGGGCGACGACGAGGCGCTGATGTCGCTGATTTCTTCGGCCAACGTGGCGTGTGGCTTCCACGCCGGTGACCCGCTCATCATGGACCGTACCGTGCGCCTTGCGCTCCAGCGTGGCGTCGACGTGGGCGCCCATGTGGGCTTCCCCGACCGGCAGGGTTTCGGGCGGCGACTGATGCAGATCGATCTGCCGGAGCTCGCAGCGATGGTCACGTACCAGCTCGGCGCATTGGCAGGCATCGCCCGCGCACAGGGCGGTCGGATGACACACATGAGTTTCCATGGCGCTCTCGGCAACAAGGCAGCAGCCGATCCGGCGTGGGCCGCTCCACTTCTGGAGGCAGTAGCGGCTTTTGATTCAAGCCTCATTATCAGCACTTCCAGCAGCCAGGCGATCGAAGGTGCGGCCGCCAGCCTCGGCTTGCCCGTCGCCGTCAGTTTCCTCGCAGACCGCGCTTACGACGACCAGGGCCTGCTCGTCAGCCGGGCCCTGCCCGATGCGGTGATCCACGACGAAGAGCGGGTACTGGCCCGCGTGCGGCGCCTGTTGACGGAAGGCACGGTCGTGACGCACACCGGCAACGCGTTGCCGATGCGGCCGCGCTCCATCCTTGTCCATGGGGACACGCCGGGGGCTGTTGCGCTCACACTACGTTTGCGAGAAGAAATCGAGTCCCTTGGCGGGCGCATCGTGCCGATCTCGCGGCAGCTCGCGCACGTTCCCGGTGCACCAACATCTAAACAGTATTGATAGGTGGCCAACGCTGAATAGCGTCAGGCCCACGCCATTTCAGGGCATGGCCAGGAGTGGCGCAGGCCCGGACCGACATCTACAGATCGCGATCTGTCCGGGTCACCAAGTCTTCACCATTTTGGCTCGCCTGACTATGCATGGCCGCACGACAATGGTGCGTTATTTTGCAGCGGCACAGCTGGTCATCCTGCTTTTTCGGCCGCATTTCCAGCTAGTAGTATCTGGGCTTCGTATTAGGGTTACCCCGACATAAGAGGGTCCTATCTCGCCAAAGACATTCCATCTTGGCGTAAAAGGCCGGCGCTCGATAAATTGACATCAAGCCATCGTACAGGATTCATATGCCTTTCTCCGACTACAAAACTGCCTTGGTCACTGGCGCTTCTTCCGGCATTGGTGCGGCCGTCGTCGAACGTTTGTGTCGCGAAGGCCTGCAGGTGCATGCCCTGGCTCGTGGCGCAGACGCGCTCGCCGCCCTGGCTGAGCGTACGGGCTGCATCCCGCATGCGATCGACGTGACTGACCTGGCCGGCATTACAAGACTAGCGAAGGAGGTGAGCTTCGACGTCCTGGTCAACAATGCTGGCGTGGATCGCCCTGGCTCCTTGCTCAACGCGGATGCCGATGGCATCGATCTCCTGGTGGACGTGAACCTGCGGGCGGTCCTGCATCTGTGCCGGCTGGTGCTTCCGGGCATGGTAGCGCGCGATCGCGGCCATGTGGTCAACATCAGCTCGATTGCCGGTGCGTATAACTTCGGAGGTAACTCTACCTACCACGCCACCAAAGCAGCGGTGAGCATGCTGTCGCGGCAATTGCGCATTGATGCCTACGGCAAGCGCGTGCGTGTCACCGAGATCTGCCCGGGGCGCGTCGCCACCGACATCTTCGCCCATGTGCATGGCGATAGTGCCGAAACCTATGAGCGCTTCGTCAAGGGCTTCGAGCTGCCGCAGGCCGCCGATATCGCCGACGCAATCGCCTTTGCCATTGCCGCGCCGGTCGCCGTCAATATCGGGCACATGGAGATCACTCCGACGCTGCAGGTGCCCGGTGGCCTCTCTACGATGCGCCCCGAACCACTGCAAGACTGAACGGGGCTGAATCATGCATGGCTTCGATCTGATGGCGATCCTGCTGAACCCCGAGTTCAGCCGTATGCTGATTGAGGGCGTAAAAATGACGCTGTTGATTGCCGGCGGCTCTTGGGCGCTGGCGATGGCGCTGGCCTTCCTGTTACTGACGCTGCGACTGACGCCCAGCCGGCTGGCGGAGCGCTTTGTTGCGGGCTATGTCTCGTACCACTGTAACGTGCCGACGCTGGTCCAGCTGATGCTCTGGTACTTCGGCATCTCCAGCCTGCTGCCGGACCCGATGCAGACGTGGGTTGGGGAGCATCACGCCGAGGTCTTGTTTTCCATCCTCGCACTAGGCTTGTGCCAGGCAGCCTACTTTAGCGAGGACCTGCGCTCCGGCCTTCGCGCAATCCCCCCGGGACAGGAGGAGGCAGCCCGGGCACTCGGCAACAGCTTTCTTGGCGCCATGCGCTATGTGCTGATGCCGCAGGCTGTGCGCAACGCACTGCCGGCATTGATCAACCACAGCGTTTCGCTCTTCAAGAACAGTAGCCTGGCGATGGCCATCGGCGTGTCGGAGATGACCCATGCGGTCAAGGAGATCGAGAACACCAGTTTCCGCGCCTTCGAATCCTACCTTCTTGCGACGATCATGTATCTGGCCTTCTCGCTCCTGATCATGGCCGCCGGTGCTTGGTTGGCCCGCCGCTTCCGCGTCGTGGCAGGGAGATGAACCATGACGACACTGATCGACATCCTGCGGGAAAACTGGTTGCTGCTGCTGATTGGCCAGTACCCGAATGGACCCCTGGGCGGGATCGCTTGCACGCTGATTCTGTCGGTGCTCGGCATCCTGCTGGCGTTTCCGCTGAGCGTGCTGCTGGCGCTGGCGCGGCTGTCGCCCTGGCGCTGGCTCCGTGCACCGGCCACCGCGCTGGTGTATGTGGTGCGGGGAGTGCCTCTGCTGATGATCATCCTGTGGGTGTACTTCCTCGTGCCACTGCTGATCGGGCGCAACGTTTCAGGCTTTACCACGATGCTGTGCACGCTGGTCATCTACGAGGGAGCCTACCTTTGCGAGGTGGTGCGCGCAGGTATCGAGGCACTGCCGAAAGGGCAGATGGAGGCGGCGCGGGCTTTGGGACATAGCTACCTTGGGGCCATGCGGCTGGTGATCCTTCCGCAAGCGCTTTACAACATGCTGCCGAGCATGCTGGCGCAGTTCGTCTCGACTATTAAGGAAACAACGCTCGGCTACGTGATCAATGTGCCAGAGCTGACCTTTGCGGCAAATCAGATCAACAATGCGCTGCTGACCAAGCCCTTCCATGTCTTCTTCCTGCTGGCGGTGATTTATTTCGTCGTGTGCTGGAGCTTGACGCGTGCTGCTCGGGAACTGGAGCTTCGAATCGCGACCAAGCGGGCAGGGAAAGGCTCGACCCTGGCATCCATTGCTCCTCAGCCGTTGGCCGTTGAACCATAAGTGCTCACCAATTGAGTCATCGACATGATCAAGTTCTCTAATGTCTGCAAATGGTACGGCGACTACTGTGCCTTGAACAATATCAACGCGGAGGTCAAGAAGGGCGAAGTCGTTGTGGTCTGCGGGCCTTCTGGCTCTGGAAAATCAACGCTCATCCGCACGGTTAACCGGTTGGAGGAAATCAGGTCCGGCCAGATACTGTTCGACGGGAATGACGTGCATGCGCCAATGAGTAGCGATGCGCTCAACAAGGTGCGCAGCCATATCGGCTTTGTGTTTCAGAGCTTCAACCTCTTTCCCCATCTTTCGGTGCTCGAGAACATCGTACTGTCACCCATGCGAGTACGCGGGGTCCGTCGCGCCGAGGCTCGGGACAAGGCGATGCAGCTGCTGGAGCGGGTTGGCCTGGCAAACAAGGCAGACGCCTATCCGACGCAGCTCTCTGGTGGCCAGCAGCAGCGCGTGGCCATTGCGCGGGCCCTGGCGATGGAACCACCCGCCATGCTGTTCGACGAACCAACCAGCGCGCTTGACCCAGAGATGGTCGGCGAGGTGCTGGCCGTGATGCGTAGTCTGGCAAACGAAGGCATGACCATGATGTGCGTGACGCACGAAATGAACTTCGCACGAGAGGTCGCCGACCGCGTGTGGTTCATGGACGCCGGTTCCATCCTTGAAGTCGCCGAGCCGAATGCCTTCTTTCGTGACCCGCAACACCCTCGCGCAAAACGCTTTTTGTCGGACCTGCGCTCGCATTGAATCATCCCTGTTCCCTAATATTTAGGAGTCTGATATGTCGGTCTATTCCACCGCTGCACGCCTGGCTTTCCTCGCCTGCTTGGGAACCGCTCCTTTTGCGGCCTTGGCCGACCAATGGGCGGAGATACAGAAGAACAAGGAGTTGCGTTGTGGCACCTTCGCCGATGTGCCTCCATTCGCGGCACCGGATCCGAAAACCCGGGAGATGGTGGGCTTTGACGTCGAGATGTGCCAGGCGCTGGCCAAGCGCCTGGGTGTGGTAGCCAAGATCACCCCGTTGTCGGTCGAGGCACGCGTGCCCGAAGTCAAGATGGGCCGGGTCGACGTGACGGTGGCGAACCTGGCTTACACGCTCGGTCGCGCGGAGCAGATCCAGTTCAGCGATCCTTACTACCTCGCCAAGGAGATGTTGGCTGTGAAGGCTAGCGATCCGGGCACGAGCAAGGCCGACTACAAGGGAAAGCGCCTGGCGGCGGCCAAAGGTTCGACCTCCGAGTTGTCGATCAAGATGAACGGGTCGGAGCCGGTGACCTTCCAGGATACGGGCTCTGCCTATATGGCTGTGCAGCAGGGCAAGGCCTTGGGCATCGTGTCCAACACGATGACGGTCACGAAGCTGGTGAATCAGTCGAAGAGCGGTGGCATCGAGCTGAAGATGATCGCCGAGCCAATGACCTACCAGCCGATCGGCGTGGGTATGAAGAAGGGCGAACCGGTGCTGCTGGCCAAGGTGAATGAGGCGTTGCTGGCCATGGACAAGGCAGGCGAGATCAACCAGCTATGGAACAAGTGGCTGGGACCCAACACCGAATACAAGATGGTTCGTGAAGACAAGGTCGTCCCCTTGAGCGAATTGAAGTTCACGCCCATTCCTTGAAATCACTTTCGACGCTCAGGTCCCGCCCAAGTTCCGCTTAAGCCTATGACGAACGATGCCACCGATAAGGACCGCCCCCTCGTTGAAGACATTCGCTTGCTGGGGCGTATCCTCGGTGAGGTGATCCGCGAGCAGGAAGGCAAGGAGGTTTACGATCTGGTGGAGAGGGTACGCCAGCTCTCGGTGGCATACCGGCTCAAGCGTGACGAAGGCGCCGGCAAGGGGCTCGACCAATTATTGAAGAGCCTCTCCAACGAACAGATGCTGAGTGTGATCCGCGCATTCAGCTACTTCTCGCACCTGGCCAACATTGCGGAGGACCAGCACCATGTGCGCCGTCGCGATGTTCATGAGCGCCGGGGCGACTTGCAGACTGGCTCCCTTGCCCTGAGCTTCAAGCGCCTAGCCCAGGCCGATCTGCGCGCCCCCGACATTGCGGACATGCTGAACCGGGCCTACATATCACCGGTGCTTACCGCGCATCCCAGCGAGGTGCAGCGCAAGAGCATTCTGGATGCCGAGCGCGCCATCGCCGAGCTGGTCAGGGAGCGAGACGAACTGCGCATCGCAGCTCAGCGTGACGACAACGAGGAACGCCTGAGGGCACGGGTGACGCAACTCTGGCAGACGCGGATGTTGCGCTATACCAAGCTTACCGTTGCGGATGAGATCGAGAACGCGCTGAGCTACTACCGCTCCACCTTCCTGCTTCAGATTCCACGGCTTTATCGCAGCATCGAGAAGGCGCTGCCCGGACAGGATATCGCCACCTTCTTCCGCATGGGCAACTGGATCGGTGGCGACCGGGATGGCAATCCGTTTGTCAATGCGGAAACGCTTCGCTATGCACTGTCGCGGCAGTCGGAGACTGCGTTGCGCCACTACCTGGCCGAGGTGCACCTGCTTGGGGCCGAACTGTCGATGTCCGACATGCTGGTGGCGGTGACGGACGAGATGGCGGCGCTTGCCGAGCGTTCCGGGGACCGTAACCCGCACCGCAAAGATGAACCCTACCGGCGCGCATTGGCGGGCATGTATTCTCGTTTGGCCGCGACGCTGCGGGAGCGTGCCGGCACCGAAGCACTGCGCCACGCTCTGCCGCCCCAGAGCCCCTATGCCAGAGCCGAGGAATTCCTGGCCGACTTGCAAATCATCGAGTCGTCGCTGCGCCGTCATCGGGGCGAGGCATTGATCGCGGCCCGCCTGGCACCGCTAATGCGCGCTGTGAAGGTCTTCGGTTTCCACCTGGCCACTGTCGACCTGCGGCAGAGCTCCGAGCAACACGAAGCCGTGCTTGCGGAACTCCTCAATGTGGCCCAGGTCGAGAGCGACTACCTGGCGCTCGACGAGACCTCCCGCCGTATCTTGCTCCTGCGGCTGCTGAAGGAGGCGCGGCCGCTACGGGTGTTGGGCGCGCAGTACTCGGACCTGGCCCGATCCGAGCTTGCGGTTTTTGAAGCCGCTCGCGAGATCCTGGCGCGGTACGACCGCCCCGCGATCCGGCACTACATCATCTCGCATACCAGGGACGTCAGCGACCTGCTGGAGGTGTTGCTGCTACAGAAGGAGGCGGGGCTAATGCGAGGAGAGCTCGAGAGTCCGGCGGCAACCTGTGACCTGATCGTGACGCCGCTGTTCGAGACGATTGCCGACCTGCGCAATGCGGCATCCATCATGCGGGCCTTCTATGGGTCGCCTGGCGTGGCTGACCTGGTGAAGCGTTCCGGGGCCGAGCAGGACATCATGCTGGGATACAGCGACAGCAACAAGGACGGTGGTTTTTTCACCAGCAACTGGGAGCTATACAGGGCGGAATTGGCATTGGTGGAGCACTTCGATGCCATGAATGCAATGCACGGGATCACGCTCCGGCTTTTCCATGGCCGTGGCGGTACGGTGGGCCGTGGCGGCGGGCCGCAGTACCAGGCGATTCTGGCTCAGCCGCCTGGCACGGTGAGCGGCCAGATACGATTGACGGAGCAGGGTGAGGTGATCGCATCCAAGTACACCAATCCGGAGATCGGCATGCGTAACCTGGAAACCCTGGTAGCCGCCACCATGGAGGCGACACTTTTACCGGCTTCAGAGGGCGCGCCCACGATCTTCCTGCAGGCCGCGGCCGAAATATCAGAAGCCAGCATGATGGCCTACAGAAAGCTGGTCTATGAAACCCCGGGCTTTTCCGACTACTTTTTCACTGCGACGCCAATCCGGGAGATATCCGATCTCAACATCGGCTCACGGCCGGCCTCCCGTAAGGCAAGTTGGGCGATTGAGGATTTGCGCGCCATCCCGTGGGGCTTCAGTTGGGGCCAATGCCGAGTTGCGATACCGGGCTGGTATGGCTTTGGGAGCGGCATTGACCGCTACCTGGGAGGCTCGGGCAGCCATGGCTATGCCGATCGTTTATCGCTGCTTCGGCGCATGGACGCGGAATGGCCGTTCTTTCGCGCCATGCTTTCCAATCTGGACATGGTGCTGGCCAAATCGGACCTCGGCATCGCATCCCGATACGCGGAGCTGGTCGAGGATCAGCACCTGGCTCGCACGGTTTTCGGGCTGGTCCAGGACGAATACGCACGCACTGGCCGGGCGCTATATCAGATCACCGGTGAGGAGCGGCGCCTGTCCGATAACCCCACGTTGGCGCGCTCGATCGAGCACCGCTTCCCCTACCTCGATCCGCTTAACCACCTGCAGGTGGAGTTGATGCGGCGTCATCGGAATAGTCTGGATGGCGATCCCACGAACGAGCGAGTGCAGCTTGGCATTCATCTGTCGATCAATGGCGTGGCCGCAGGCCTGCGCAATACGGGGTGAGAGAGGCGTGCGGTTGGAGAGTGCGGACGGCGTTGGCGAGACGTTGGCGTGAGGCCCTGTCCAGGCGAGTGTTCCAGGTTGTCGCCCGCGGCGACCTCGGCACGCAGCCAGTTGACGAAGGTGGTCACGCGCGGATCGCTCAGACGTTCTTCCGGGAACACCACGAAGTAAGAGAATTCCACCGGTAGGTGGATCTGCTCGAACAATCGAACCAGCCGCTCTTGCCGGTTCTTCTTGACCAGCGCCACGCCGAGGCCACTGGTGGCGGCATTGATTACCAGGTGGCTCGGCCAGAACGACGGCCCGCGCGATGCGTCCACATCAGTCACGCCCGCATGGCTGAGCCACATGGACCAGTCCGGATTGCTCACATCGGTATAGGTGCTGTCGTCATGTAGCAAGGTGTGGTGCTTCAGGTCGCCCTGTTCCTTGAGCGGGCGGGGCCCGGCCAGCAGCGCGGGGCTGCACGCGGGAATCAACTCGACCGACAAGCACAGCTCGGAATGCAGGCTTGGATAGTTGCCGCGGCCGTAGCGGATGGCCAAGTCGAAATCGTCGCGGTCGAAGTTGATAGCGTGGTTGGGGGTGGAGACCTTGAGGTCGACCGCGGGGTAGTCCTTCATGAAGCGGTCCATGCGCGGGATCAGCCATTTCACGGCAAAGGTCGGCGGCATGTTGACCTTCCGTGCCGGCAGGTCCTTGCTGTGCAGGCGTCGCGTCGGCCAACTGCTTGAACGCCTGCTGCACGCTCGGTAGGTATGCCATGCCGGCTGGTATCAGCACGTGCGACTTGGCCTCGCGTAGGAACAACTGCACGCCAAGGTTTTCTTCCAGCGTCTTGATCTGGTGGCTGACGGCGGACGGCGTGACCGTAGAGCTCGTCAGCCGCCCGCGTGAAGCTGAGATGCCGGGCCGCAACCTCGAAGCTCGTAGAGAATTCAGAGGGGGGTATTTGTCGCGTCATGCGGGTCTTTCCAACGGAAACCAAAAGCAAGGGATCGAAAAGGCTGGCCTGGACGGCAATGCACCAAAACCAGGGTATGGCCCGGACCGACGGGCGACACCAAGTTTGCCGGATTAGCAGTTAGCGCTTTCAGATGGAATAGGGATGAGCCCCGAGGGGGCAAGGCGAGAGGAAAGGGACAGAAGCACGGCCTGCGGGTCGCGCCCCGGGACGCTAGTCGCCGATGTCAAGCGTATCCCACCGGCTGCCGTGTCGTCCGCGTCATGAAAACGCAGCAGTATGAGCGCGGTGGGTGATCACACGGCGAGGTTCTCTTGGGCTCCGTATTCGACTTGCCGGCCAAGTTGGCTGAGTTCAATGGGATCTCCTTTCTGCCGGACTCATAATCCGGTTCGACGGCCATCACGCTATGTTCAGAAGCTGCAGCGCCTCTCCTTTGGTGTCGGCTCGCACGGTCGTCATGCAGTTCTCCATTCGCATTCGTTCGCACAGGCAGATCGTCTGCCTGCTTCCGTCACCTATCGGCGCCGATCTTGCAGAGCATCATGGCAGGGGTATCGGTCATTGCTTGCAGGCACTGGTACCTATCTTGAAAGGGGTTGCAACGATGGTATGTGCGGGGAATCTGGCGCTGGCATGCCGGTGTGAGGATGCACGGGAGCGTGCCGAATATCCTTTGTGAGGGTCCTCTTGGCTATTAAAATGCAATTAATCGCCTGGATTTCCTCTCCAACCTTAAACCGGGGTTTGGCGGCACCGACCATTTGGCAGGTGAGCGGTGTGGTGTGAGGGGCGGCCGGAAGGGCCTTCAGCGAGAGCGTGACATGTCCAATTCGCTGACGCGCCTGCGTGGCTTCGTGCCGCGCATCGCGCTCGCTGTGCAAATAGGCTGGTGGATCGAAGCGCCCTCCCATCTCAAGTGGCGAACATTGTCCTATCCGTCCGCCGTCCCAGCAAAACTAAACCGCGCTTGCCGGGCGTCGGGGAAACGGATTCCTTCTCGACATGAATATCTGTTGGGAGTGCCGGCGCCTGAGTCCAATGGAACCGCATCCTGCTTCATGTGGGTCTTTTTCCCGCGGTGGCACCGATCCGGTGCCGTACCGATCACGCACGCGCTGGGCATGTGCCTGGATCGTGCCCGTACTAGGTGACCGTCCCGCTCGCCTTCCTGCAGTGAATATCAGGGCTATCACCGTACTATATGCAGTGAATAACTTGCGTCTGCGGAGAAAGCAGTTCATAAGCTCCGCATGGAAAGCGGAGATTAGACATCTGGTAGGCCAATGACTGGCCAAGCTGACACTTGGCGGCCCTGGCAGGGTCGATGGCCGAGGTTAGTCGCGCCCAAGCATTGCTGATGGGGCGCTTATCTGATGTCGGCATGGCGCTGCGCGATCAGGCGAGTTTCGCGGTCGCTCACGGAGGACGTGGTCAAGACCAGTGAGATCGAGGGCGAACAGCTCAGTGTCGCATCCGTGTGTTCGTCCATCGCCCGCCGCTTGGGCGTGGACATCGGCGCACTGGCCACAGTCTATCGTCACGTCGAAGGCGTGGTTGAAATGGTGCTCGACGCGACCACCAATTGCCATGCACCGGTTCCTTGCATCCATTTGACGACGACAACGGCCATATACCCCGTACGCGCGTGGCGCGTGCCGATAGCAGCCCACAGCGTTTCCACAGCCTGTCAGCTCAGATCCACGCGAACACCTCACTTTTGCGGAAACTATTGCTTACATTCGAGCTGCAATGCAGTGCGTATTCTTATTCTAAATGGAGGTCAAAATAAATCAGGAAAGACTTATGAAATCCATTCTTGTGATGCTTGCCGCTTCTGTAGCGCTGCTCGGCGGCTGCGTTGTGGCGCCGTACGGTGATGAGCACCGCGGCGGCGGTTACTACGGCGGAGAACCCCACGGGGATCATGATAAGGACCATGGCGATCGCGATCACGGTGATCGGCGGAACTACGGTGGAGATCGCGATGGGCGACACGATCAGTACTAAATTTCGAGCTGTGGTCATGCACGGTCCTTTTTGTTGAGCGAGTCGGCCACGCCGGCGCACTTCGTCTTGTACTTAGGCGGCTTTGGCAAGTGCTGCATGTCGGCCATCGGGTGTGCCAGCACGTCCATCTGCGCACACGGCCACATGCGGTCGGTGTCGCGCTCGCGGATATTCGACGCCTCGTCCAACGTGTATCTGCCTCCCTCGTTGAGTCGCGTGATATCGCCGCTGTGGTCCTTGCCTCACCACATCACGCGGTTGCGGACGAACTGGTGGAACATCGGCACTGCGGGCGACGGTTCACTGCCCGTAGCAGACAGCACGCCCTGGGGCCATGTGGGTTGTGCAGCCGGCGGCGTACCAATCGCCGCCTGTCTTCGTGGCGGCCGGTTGCCCGCAGAAGGGGCATGGATTCAGCTTCTCGGCGCCCTTAGATATGGCTGGGTCCATTGGCGGTTGCGGCGTCGACGCACCTCCGAACGGCGTTGATAGTAAGTTTCCCTTGGCCTCGGAATGCTGCGCGGATGCGTCGCTGCGATTCTGTCAACGATTCACCGTTGGGATCGGCTACCAAGGCGCGGAAGGACGCAACGAAACGCTCCACATTGCGTTTGTGCTCTTGCGCAATCAGGAACCGCTCGGTATCTGCGCCTCAGCCGCCAGCATCTTCCACGATCTGGCTCAGGGCGCGCTTGTTCTTGCCGGGCTGCGCTGTGGCCAAGAGGGCGTGGGCCTTCCCTTTCATCCATCCATGGCGTCGTGGCGGGCGCGGGTGACGCGGTCGTATGGAAACGCGTTCGTCGACCTCTGTAATCTGGGCAGAACTTGAACTCAACAGTCTATTCATACATAGACATAGCCTCATGAATCCCGCGATCCATTTCATCGAGGCTGCGGGCGAGTTTCGGCTAACGAGACAATGCTCCTCTCCGACCGGGTCTCGTTGGACTCGCAATGTCGCGCTGCACAAATTTCGTATATTTTCGTAAACCGCAATAATTCGCTGTTTTGTTGACTTGACGCCACAAACCTAAGCGTCTAGGATGCGCGCAACCGCCACATAGGTTCGCATATAGAACTAATGTTCGATATACGATGAGTTTGGCTACATTTAGGGGACAGTGAAGTGAACAAGATTGCCGGGTTCTTTACAGAACTGATGCGCCGGTATTTGCCGGATCCGTTTGTTTTCGCCATCGGGCTGACGCTGCTGACGATGGTTATGGCGATGCTAGTGCAAGGCCAGGCCGCGCCCGCCGTGATAGTTAGCTGGGGCAAGGGCTTCTGGAATCTGCTCGCGTTCACTACACAGATGGCGGTGATCTTGGCCATGGGCTACGTGCTGGCCACCGCGCCACTGACCGACCGCCTGCTCGACCGGATCGTCGGCAAGGTCAACACGCCGCACGGCGCCATCATCGTCGCCACCCTGGTGGGTGGCATCGGCAGCTACCTGAACTGGGGCTTCGGTCTGGTCATCGGCGGCATCATCGCCAAGAAACTGGCCCGCCGCGTCAAGGGTGTGCACTACCCGCTGATCATCGCCTCGGCCTATAGCGGCTTCACGATGTATGGCCTCGGCCTGTCGGCCAGCATCCCGGTGCTGATCTCCACCAAGGGGCACCCAATGGAAAAGCTGATGGGCGTGATCCCCTTGTCGGAAACCATCTTTTCCACGCCGATGCTGCTAACCAGCCTGGCGGTCATCGTCACGCTGCCGCTGCTCAATGCCTGGCTGCACCCACGCGACGCCAAGGACGTGGTCGAGTTGGACACGCGCGCCGAGGACAAGGCCGAGGCTGCCGCTGCCGTCTCGCACAGCATCGGCGGCGACGGCACACTGGCTTGGCGCATGAACAACAGCCGGTTGCTGAGCCTCGTGATTGGCGTGTGCGGGCTCGCGTACGCCGTGCTGTACTTCACGCAGGGGGGCACACTGGACCTGAACCTGATCAACTTTCTGATCCTGTTCATCGGCGTGCTGCTGCTGGGCACGCCTGTCAAGTACGTGGCGAAGCTCAACGAGGGCATCAAGACGATCTCCGGCATCATCCTGCAATACCCGTTCTACGCCGGCATCATGGCGATCATGGCGGGCTCGGGCCTGGTCGATACCATATCGCGCGTGTTCGTCGATATCGCCACGCCGCAGACGCTGCCGTTCTGGGGCCTGGTCAGCTCGTTTGTGATCAACTTCTTCGCGCCGTCGGGCGGTGGTCACTGGGTGATCCAAGGTCCGTTCATGATCGACGCCGCCAAGGCGATCGGTAGCTCCGTGAGCCAGACCTCGATGTCGGTGATGCTTGGCAACGCCTGGAACGATCTTGTGCAGCCGTTCTGGATCCTGCCCGCGCTGGCGCTGTCCAAGCTCAGCCTGAAGGACGTGATGGGCTATACCGTCATCATGATGTTCTGGGTGGGCTTCATCTTCATTGTGTCGATGCTCTTGTGGGGCGCGCAGATCGTCTGACGCCACGTCCGCTCTTTTTTGCCACGGCCCGCCGCCGGCGGGCCATTGACCAGGCGATGCGAGATGCCTTACTTTATCGAGACTTGGGACAAGCCGAACCACCAGACGGTCCGCCAGGCGACCCGCCAAGTCCACCTCGAGTTCCTTGAGCAACACAAGCAACTGCTGCTCGCATGCGGTGCCAAGCTGAACGACGACGGCAGCGATGCGGGCGGCGGTGTCTATATCATTGATGTCGATACGCGCGAAGCAGCCCAATCCTTCATCGACGCCGACCCCTTCACGAAAGCCAGCCTGTTCGCCGAGGTCCGCATCACGCGCTGGCGCAAGGCCTATCTCGACGGCACCTGCTGCCTCTGAACCGCAATCAACGACAGGCCTCGGCGCCACGCGCGCGGCATGACATCATGCCGCCCCAGCCCGCTACTGGAAACGCAAGCCATGCGATGGAAGAATCGGCCGGAAGGCTCCAACTGGGGCGACTTTGGCCACGACGACCAGCTTGGTCGCCTGAACCTGCTCACCGCCGAGCGGATCCGCGCCGCGGCGCGCGAAATCCGCACCGGCCAGCGCTTCTGCCTGTCATTGCCGCTGGACTATCCCGGCGGCAACGGTCTCAACGTCCGGCGACATCCGCCGGTACTGCGCCCCACGTACCGTGAGGATATCGCGTACGTCAACTTTCCCCTCACCAAGGTGGATCCTCGCGCGACCGACGTGCTCAGCGACGACCAAGTGTTGTTGTCGCTCCAATATTCGACCCAGTGGGATTCGCTGGCCCATGTCGGCGCCCTGTTCGACGCCGACGGCGATGGCGTGCCGGAGCGCGTCTACTACAACGGCTACCGTCCCAATGCTGACATCGTCGGACCGGTCGACTACCGAGAGGACGATGGTTTCGCTGCTCACGCTTGCGGACATGATCACAGCCGCGCCAATGCGCTGGGCATCGAGACCCTGGCCGAGCACAGCATCCAGGGCCGTGGCGTGTTGGTTGACCTGGCCGAGTATTTTGGGCGGGAGTTCCGGACGATTGGCTACGATGACCTGATGCGCTTGATGGAGGCCCACCAAGTCGATGTCGAATCAGGCGACATTCTGGTACTGCGCACCGGCTTTGCCGAGATGGTGCTGGAAATGCAGCGCGAACCCGACCCTCATCGCTTGCACAACAGTTGCGCCGCGCTAGATGGCCGCGACGAACGGCTGCTGCAATGGATCACCGACTCCGGCATCGCCGCCATCGCGGCCGATAACTACGCGGTCGAACGATTCCCGGCGCGCGAGGCGGCCGGCGCTGCGCCGGCGTTGCCGCTGCACCACCATTGCCTGTTCAAGCTGGGATTGCCGCTTGGCGAACTCTGGTACCTGCGCGAGTTGGCGACGTGGCTGCGCAGCCACCGCCGCACGCGCTTTTTCCTCACCGCGCCGCCGTTGCGGTTGCCGGGCGCAATGGGTTCGCCCGTCACACCCGTCGCCACCGTTTAGGCATTAGGCACCGGTCACCCCAATATCCCCAATACCGCTAGCAAAAGGAGACCTCTATGTTGTTCATGGCCGAAATGACCGTCCGCATTCCGCACGATCTCGATCCGCAAGTCGCCGAGACACTGAAGGCGAACGAAAAAGCGCTGTCGCAGCAGTTGCAGCGGGAAGGCAAGTGGCGCCATCTGTGGCGTGTGGCTGGAAAGTACGCCAACGTCAGCATCTTCGATGTGCGCGACAACGACGAGTTGCATACGCTGCTGACGTCGCTGCCGCTGTATCCGTACATGGAGATCAGCGTCACGGCGCTGGCCCAGCACGGCTCGGCCATTGCCCAGAACTAAGACTGCCGTTCCGTCAATCCGGCGCGCGCCTTGTCCGTCGCGCCCTTAACCTGCTATCGTTCATGCCCTTTGCTGAATTTTCCGGCGTGCGCCTGCACTACCGCCTCGACGGGGACGACACGCTTCCCGTTCTCGTTCTGGCCAATTCGCTTGGCACCAACCTCGACATGTGGAATCCGCAGATCGAGGCCTTCGCTAAACACTTCCGCGTGCTGCGCTACGACACGCGCGGCCATGGCCAGTCGTCCGTCACGCCTGGTCCGTACACGATCCCGCAGCTCGGCGAAGATGTGATCGCATTGCTCGACGCATTGAAGATCGATCGCGCGCATTTCTGCGGCCTCTCGATGGGCGGTATCACGGGCATGTGGCTTGCGTTGAACCATGCCGGCCGATTCGACAAGGTTGTGCTGTGCAACACGGCTGCCTATATTGGCCCACCGGAAAACTGGACGAATCGCGCAGCCGCGGTGGAACGCGACGGTGTGGGTTCGATCGCCGACGCCGTGGTCGACAAATGGCTGACGCCGGGCTATGCCGCGGGCCAGCCGGCGTTGGTGCAATTGCTGCAAGCCATGTTGTCCGCCACCGATGCCGCCGGCTACGCCGCCAACTGTCGCGCGGTGCGGGACTCGGATCTGCGCGATACCGTGGCGGGCATTACCCGCCCGACGCTGGTGATCGCCGGCTCCGGCGACATCCCCACGCCGCCGCGCGACGGCCAGTATTTGGCGCAGACGATTCCGGGCGCACGTTATGCCGAACTGGACGCAGCGCACCTTTCGAACCTCGAACAGGTCGAACGGTTCACGGACACCGTGCTGGAATTCTTGCAGAATTGAGCTGTTCTGGCTGGAATGCTAGGGAGGCACCTCCCAGCGGAGGACTGCGGAGTGAGAGCCGAACGGGGGGCTTTCGCATCAGGGGGACGCCCACTTCATCCACGCTATGCGAGATGTACCGTTCTGAATGGCCAGGATTTACACAATTTCAAGCATTGGTATCCGCCTGAAAGTCGAATCGATGGATTTGTGGCTGCAACTCCTGCGTTATAGAAGGCGGCCTCGATTTGGCCATTGGGCGGCCAGAAGGGTATTCAGCGTGAGCGAGACGCCCGCCCAATCCGCTGCCGGTACGACATCGGATTGGTGCCACCGTGGAAACAGCCCACGCGAAGCTGGGTTCCCGTGCTCGGTGATCGTTCCGCTTTGCCTTCCTGCGGTGAATGCCAGGGTCTATCACCGTATTATGTGCGGTGAATAACTTGCGGCTGCGGAGAACGTGGCTCATAATCTCCGCATGGAAAGCGGAGATTGTGCATATATCTGGCAGGCCAGTGAGTGGCCGAGCTGGCACTACGATCTGGCGGCCCTGGCAAGGCCAATGGCCGAGGTTAGTCGCGCCCAAGGACTACTGATGGGGCGCTTGGCTGATGTCGGCATGGCTCTACGCGATCAGGCAAGTCTCGCGGCGCTCACCGAGGACGTGGTCAAGACCAGCGAGATCGAGGGCGAACAGCTCAGCGTCGCATCCGTGCGTTCGTTCATCGCCCGTCGCCTGGGTGTGGATATTGGCGCACTGACCCCGGTCGATCGTCGCATCGAAGGCGTGGTCGAAATGGTGCTTGACGCGACCGCCAATTGCCATGCACCGGTCACTCGGGAGCGATTGTTTGGCTGGCATGCCGCACTGTTCCCCACCGGCTACTCTGGCCTTGCGCGGATCAAGGTCGGTGGCTGGCGTGACGACACCAGCGGTCCGATGCAGGTGGTGTCCGGCCCCATCGGCCGGCAACGTGTGCATTTCGAAGCGCCGCCAGCCAATCGCCTGGAAGCTGAAACAAGCCAGTTTCTCGACTGGGTCAATCATGCATCGAACGATCCACCTCTGCTAAAGGCTGGCCTCGGCCATTTATGGCTCGTCACCCTGCATCCGTTTGACGACGGCAACGGCCGTATAGCCCGTGCGATCGGCGACCTGCTGCTGGCGCGTGCCGATGGCAGCCCACAGCGTTTCTACAGCCTGTCGGCACAGATCCAGCGGGAGCGCAAGGCCTACTACGATATTCTGGAGCGGACCCAGAAGCGGTCGATGGATGTCACCGAGTGGCTGGCCTGGTTCCTTGATACGCTGCATCGCGCCCTGGATCAGGCGCAGAACACCCTTGATGCTGTGCTGATCAAGACGCGGTTCTGGCAGCGCTGGGCTACCACGCCACTGAACGAGCGGCAAGTGAAGCTGCTCAACCGACTGCTCGATGGCTTCGAAGGCAAGCTCACCAGCTCCAAGTGGGCGGCGATCGCCAAATGCTCCCCGGACACCGCGCTGCGTGACATCACTGATCTGCTCGCACGTGGCGTCTTGCGGAAATCGGATGCAGGCGGGCGCAGTACCAGCTATGAGTTGGACGACCTATCCGAGTAGGCGCGCCGCCGACCGATCTAGTAGCGAGCGCGCTGACGCCGAGGCACAAGATCCGATGCACGGTGACTACAGCGAATGTCGAGGGCAATGTGGATGATGTGCTTACCGAACGACTGTTGCACCAGCGTCGTCCAGCTCATGCGCTGTTCAAGTTGACCGTGGGAATACGTAGAGTGCTGTGCGGAGGCCGGGTAGTTGAGTACTGTCTTGTCGTATGTCTGATGCGTCGCATAAGGCGCTTCGTAACGTGCGCGTTGGGAATGCACCAGTGCAACATTGACCGTTTGGGACGCCCGTCTTTGCGTTGAGCGCACGTCATCTGCTTTGCCTGCACTCGAAGTAGCAGCGTAACGATCAGCGGCCCCAAGGTTATGACCTGACAATAGTTACACGGCACATTGCACCTTTTTGGGGCAGCCTGTACTCGAAGGCGTTTTCTGCACTAACGTGTCAAGTCCGGTGGCAGGGTACCAGGGGGAAACGTATTTAATCTTCCCATACCGCTTCCACTTCCCGCATCAAACGCCCGGCAAGGATATAGTCCCCTAGTTTGGACGCCTTTGACTCCAAGCTCTCCAGCGCAGCTGTCGGCATTTCGCTCAACTCAAACTGGCAATAGAGGTTTCGCTGCCGGAAGGTCGCTTTTGGCCGCATTAGGCCGGCAACCAATGCCATTGGAGATTTGACTGCGATGTTCTCTTGCCCGCGATATTCCACGCGTATCCCTGCCTTCTGGCCGAGCCGACCAAGCTCAATCGCATCTTGCCAGCCAGCCTCATAGTCCAGTTCCACCACCGTCACGCCTTCTGTCCCGAGGAGTCTTAGTGCCTCTCCTTTGGTGCCAGCTCGAGCTGTCGCCATTCACTTCTCCACTCACTTTCTCAGCGTATATGGGCCACGCCCTGCGCCATCATAGTATTGTAGCCGCCGGCGGGGCCTTGAGCTCGATGGCTACCCCGGCGATTGACAGGTGCAGGCACTGCGGAGTGCGGGGGCGGACTCGGTGGCACAAGGAGAGAGGGGAGCTGCGATTTCTTCGCTCTTCTGGAACACCGTTCATTCAGCTAGTTGGATGTTCGCCCTGGCCAGAATCTCCCAGTGCCACGGTCACAGCGAGGGCCTTGTTGGTTTCTTGTTCAGCAATCTCTGCTTGGGGTAGCCGACTATCGCCGATATGCTTGTTTGTCCGTACATCATTCCGCACATTGGCTGCCTGCTCTAGATTCACTCGCTAAAATACGGGCTTAATGTACCCGGCGGACTAAAAGCAAGGAGTTGGTGAAAGTTCGGTGATGTGCTGTAGGATATCGAACTGTTCTTAATTGATGGAGACCGACATGGCTACCTACAAACAATTGCTGGCAGAAAAAGAAAAGCTCGAAACCCAACTCGCTGAGCTTCGTCAAAGCGAGGTCGCTGGAGTTATCGCGAAGATCCAGGGTTTGATGGCGGAGTACGAACTTACCGTTGAGGACTTGGCTCCGAAACGACGCCGTGGGCGCCCGGTAGCTAGCGATCAGGCTAAGGCTCCGGCAAAAGAGAAAACCTCGCTGCCGCCAAAGTACATGGACCCGAAGTCCGGCGCCACTTGGACCGGGCGTGGTCGTGCACCGGCGTGGCTGGGGAAGAATCGCGACAAATTTCTGATTCCAGAGGCGTGAGCAGGCGCACCGGAATCCGTTTGCCGAGTTGAAATTCCTTGGTCTGAGGCGTTGCTGTCAAAGCTGTCTCTTGGCGTCAGCGGCGCGGCAATATCTCCGCATGTCTAGGTTTGCCCGCTCTCTATTGCGCTTCTTTCATATCGCAGTATTAGTGGAGCGGGTCGTCGTTTTTGCGCGTGCTGAGCACTATTGAGAGATGGATTTATTGCGGTCCGTCCTCGCCTCGCTAGTGACTCCCGCGTCAGACAAGGCGCCCCAGAGAATGGCTTGCAACCGGAGAGTTGATCAAGCGCGGCACGCGCATCAACATCAAGGCATCGAAGCAGTAACGCTGTTTTCCCTCTGGGGTTTAACGGGAGCCCGGCAGAAAAAGGGGTGTGGGCGGCAGGGTTGGCGCCCACACCCTCGAGGAATGGCAACACGGGGTCAGTCAAGTCGCCGTTGGCAAGTATGTTGCATTGCAGTGGTTTCAGTATCCCACTAATGGAGGGATTGTCCGAGGGGGAAAAATAGTCCCCCGACAAATGGCTGGGGAGGTTGGGAAGGGCCGCGCGATGATAAGAGAGCCTACCGCTTGCAGTGCCCAGCAATCACTTGACCTTGCCCAATCGGGACCTGGTGCGACCAACGTACTCGCTAGTAGTAGAATCCCGTCCGCGCCGACGATCGGGTCAAGAATGCTCAGGGCAAGTGGGGCGCTGGGCAGGAGGACGGTGGCATCCGAGACGCTCCCAGCTGCGCGCGCCTGGCCTGTCAGCGCTCTTCTACGTTGGCGGTGTGCTCAGCGTGCCGGTCAATGTCGTCATCGGGGTGCTCTGGATCGGCCTGAAGGCACTTCCCGGGCCGCTGTGAGTGGTGGCACAGGCGTCGGCCAGGGTTCTGATGTTTCAGCCTGATATCCCTGGGCGCATAGGAGAATAGGACCAGATGGCCGTGATCGGCCAACCCTGATTCCCCTGCGAATCGCCATGCCAGGCTCACTATGTGTATAGAATGGCGGCTGCTCTTCCCGGGCAGCTAACTTATCAATGCAAGCCATACGCAAACGACCGGCTATCGACGGTGATCTCGGCTGGTATGAATCGTCACCTTCCCGTCATTCCCGTCTCGGAGCGCGCTTCAAGGGGGAACAGCATTTCGATGTCGCCATTGTAGGGGCCGGCTTCACCGGCCTCTCGCTGGCACGCCGGCTGGCGGAGCTCCGCCCGCAGGCAAGGATCGCCCTCATCGATGCACTCGATATCGGCCAGGGCACTTCGGGCCGTAACGCGGGCTTTCTGATCGATGTTCCGCACAACGTGGATGCTGGACAGCCGGATGTCGAATACGAGCGCCAGCTGTTCGCGCTGAACAATTTCGCCATTAGCCAGTTGCGCGGCCTGAAAGAACGATACCGCATCGATTGCGGTTGGCACGACGCGGGGAAATACATGTCGGCGCACGAGGATGGCAACCTTGCCAGGCTCGAGTGCTTTGTCGATTCCCTGAAGGCCGCTGGCTTTAAATTTGAAGTTCTGGAAGGACAGGTACTCTCCCGGCGGCTCGGCACCGGCTATTACAAGGCGGCGGTCTATACGCCCGGTAACGTGCTGGTAAATCCTGCGGCCTTGGTTCGCGGTCTCGCTGCGACGCTGCCGGACTCAGTTACGCTATTCACGGCGAGCCCGGTAGTGGCCTGCGACTACGGGCCCGTCCATACCCTGAGGTTCCTGGGCGGCACCTTGCGTGCTGACATGCTGGCGCTAACCGTCGGCAGTTTCAGCGGAGCATTTGGCCGCGTCGGGGACCGGCTGGCTTCACTCTTCACCTATGCGAGCCTGACCGAACCGTTATCCGACAGCGAAGTCGCAGCCCATTTCAGCGGGGTACGGCCCTGGGGAACCACATCGGCGCACCCGGCCGGCACCACCGTCCGCTACACGCCTGACGGGCGCATCTTTGTGCGCAACACGTTTCACCTTCAGCCTTCGCTGCGTAGCAGCGACACCTGCCTGCAGGCCGCATGGGCGAAGCACCGCCGGTCATTCGAGGCGCGTTTTCCCATCATTGCCGGAAAGCATTTCGAATACACGTGGGGCGGGCTCATCAGCATGACGCTCAACCATCATTCCGTGTTCCGCAAGGATGGAGACAACTTCTTCAGCACTGTGGGCTGCAACGGTGTTGGCGTCGTCAAGGGCACGTATCTCGGCCACTTCATGGGCGACTACATGAACGGCATGCGGAGCAGGGAGCTTGATTTCATCATGGCAAACAGCCATCCAAGCTGGATGCCGCCCGAACCTTTCAAGCGGATCGGTGCATCGCTTCGCCTCAGGAGTGAAGTAGCAGGCGCAGGCGGGGATATCTAATCTTACTGTGTCATAAAAATTAGTGCATTATATGTACTTCTTCATTCGAAGTGGAGAGTGCATGAGCACGAGCGACCGATTTGCGCAGTACATGAACT
>NZ_JBWKVH010000057.1:0-40205 GCF_059421605.1 Cupriavidus sp. GW821-FHT02F09 | reverse complement strand
CTGCTGCACAAGGGATGCGGTTCCAGGCTCAAGCAGCAGTATGTGTGCATCCGCGAAGATGTGGTGGTTGAGCGGTCTGAGATGGTCAAAGGCTATGAGTTCGAAGCTGACCACTACGCTGTGTTTGATCCGGATGAACTGAAGGCGTTGGAAGACGAGGCGAAGCACACGATCGATATCGTGTCGTTCATGCCGGCCGGCGCCGTCGACCCTATCTATTTCGACAAGGCCTACTACCTGGGCCCGGACAAGCGCGGTGGTAAGCCATATAATTTGTTGGCCGAAGCCATGCGAAAGACCGGGACCTGCGCGCTCGCGCAGTGGGTCTGGAAAGGCAAGCAGTACATGGTGCAGGTGCGGGCGATCGACGAGGGCTTGGTGCTCCAGCAACTGCTCTACGCTGACGAGGTCCGATCGATGCTGGATCTGCACGTGGAGAAAGCTGAGATCCAGCCGGCCGAGTTGGCTTTGGCAAAACAGCTGATCGAACAAAACTCGGTGGACGGGTACGACCCGACGGCCTACAAGGATGAGGAGAAAGACCGCATCTTGGCAGCGATCGATAAGAAGATCGCGGGCAAGAAGATCACCGTGAGTGAGGAGCGAAGCGAACCGCGGCAGGGCGCGGAAGTGATAGACCTGATGGAGGCCCTGCGCGCAAGCATGGCCCAGCGCAAACAGGGCGGAGCGAAGGCACCGGCCTCAACGGCTGCAGCGGAGGGCAAGAGCAAAAAGACTGGGAAGCGTGCCACTGCGGCGCCAGCGCCAGCTCCCGCCAAGCGAGCTTCAGCGGCGATAAAGTGACGGGCCGATGCCGACGTACACCCTGAAGGACGCCGAGACGATGCTGGGCATCCCGCGTTCGGTGGCCACCAGGCTGGTCACCGAGGGGATCATCACGCCCACACGCGGGCCGCGCCAGAAGCTCCTCTTCACGTTTCAGGACATGGTGCTTCTCCGGACCGAAAATTCGCTGCATGACGCGAGGATACCAACGAGATTAATCGTCCGCGCACTGACGAGGGTGAAGGCTTCCTGGTACGGTCAGGCTTAAAAAGACGTTCCAGAACACTGACTTAGTTATCCTTCGCTTCGCGCTGCTTGCGTACCCCATACTCGAGTGCCCCCCTCAGTCCATCAGGTCGGTGTACTCGCTGCGCGTATAAGCGCGGGCACGCTCCCAGGGCGCGCGCTGCGGCGACGCCACCACGGTCACGCGCGTCAACTTGGTCGATGTGCCGCCCGGATTGCGCGATTCCACCGAGCGTGGAAACTGCCCGGCGACATCCCACCAGACCGTGACCGATTCGCCCGTGCGCTGCGCCTGGTACTGCTGGGCCCCGTTGCGCAGCGGCCCCACCGCGCGCATCTGCTTGAGCGCGGCCGGATCGAGCAGGTGGTAGGCGGTGGGCCACGATCCGTCGAAGCCGATATTGCCGTACTCGGCGGGCTTCACTTCAAAGGCCTTCTTCAGGTGGTCGCTGACCACTGTCACCGACAGCTTGCCGGACGGCTGGTTCTCGATCCAGCGTGCCGCGGTCGACAAGTCCACATGCTTGTGGCCGTCGCCACCCTTGCTGTGCCCTTCGGCATGCGGGACGCCGCGCGGCAGTTCGCGTTCGATCCAGACCGCGTTGCCTGCCCGGTACACACGTTCGGCAAAGGCAACATCGCGCTTGACGCCGTCGCTGCCAAGCAACGAAACTTGGTGCTCGACGCGCAGCGCTAGCGGCGCGTTGGCCGGCGCCGCTAGCGCTGCGAAAGCAATGGAGCTCAGGATGGCGGCCAGGCCAGCCAGCAGGCCGCGGAGCATGCGGGTTCGGCCGCGCTTGGTCTGGAATGCGGAGAGGGCCCGAAGGACAAAAGCGCCCCGGGCGCCAGGGTTGCTGCGAACTTGCATCTCGATCTCGTAACTCGCGATTCGTGAAAATGGCGCACGCCGGCAACATGCCGGCGTGCCATACCGCTGGCGGCGCTTAGAAGCCGAGCGCCGTCTTGACCACGCCGAACACCTTGGTGTTGTCGATGGTACCCTTGAGCGGCGCGCTGCCTGCTCCACCCGAGAACAGCATCACGTCACCGCCGCCGTGGGTTTCCGCGCCAGGGGTGCCCAGATTCACACCGACTTCCTGCAGATAAGCGTCACCCGTGGTATCGACTGCAGTCAGGTCGTCGCGCGTCGGCTTGCGCGGCGTGCCGCCATTGCCGAACACCAGGGTGGTATAGGGCTTGCCGTCGGCCGCTGCCACCGGTTGCTTGGTTTTCACGTCGGTGGTCTTGCCGAGGATGGGATTGCCGCGGTGCGAATAGCCGTTGATGGTCATGGTGTGGTCATGATCCGCCGTGACCACGACCAGGGTGTTTGACAGGTCCACCATCGACAGGGCGCGCTTGATGGCGTCGTCGAAGGCAATGGTGTCTTCCAGCGCGCGCTTGGCATTGGTGCCGTGCAGGGCGTGGTCGATGCGGCCGCCTTCCACCATCAGGAAATAGCCCTTCGGATTCTTGCCCAGGATGCGGATGGCTTTTTCCGTCATGTCGGCCAGGCTTGGCTCGTCGACATTGTTCTTGACCCGGTCCAGTTCGTAGTTCAGGTGGTCGAGGTTGAACAGGCCGAGCAGTTTGCCGGTGGCGGCCGGATCCACCGCGCGCAGCGCCGTGCCGGTATTGACATAGGTGTAGCCGGCGTTCTGGAACTGGACCGTCAGGTCGGTGGCATCCGTGCGCTTGGAGCCGGTGGCGCCCAGCGGAATGAAGTGGCGCAGCCCGCCGCCCAGTAGCACGTCGAGACCGTCCTTGAGCGCGGGATTGAACAGGGCGTTGCCCGGCGTTCCTTGCGCCGCGATCTGGTTCTCGCCGTCGCGATGGCAGATGTGCGAGTAGGTGGCCGCCGGGGTGGCGTGCGTGACGCGCGTGGTGGTCACCGCGCCGACTGCTTTGCCCGCGCCCTTGGACAGTTCCAGCAGGGTCGTCACCGGCGAGCCATTGCCGGCGGGACAGGTTGTGTCGGAGCCCGATACATAGCCTTTGCCGGCGGCATCGCTAGCCTTGGTGTCGGCGGACATCGAGATCACCTCGTTGTTCATCTTGACACCGGTCATGTAGGCTGCCATCGACGGAGCGCTGTCGGTGGTCTGCGCATCGTTCGAGTAGGTCTTGATGCGCGCGGTGCGCTTGAGCGACTCCATGTTCAGCTTGCCGGTCTCGCCATACTTGTAGATGCGCGAGGCGGTCACCGTGGTGGGGCCCATGCCGTCACCCAGGAAGAAGATCACGTTGCGGGCTTCGCTCGCGGCCAGCGCGGGGGTGGAAAGGCAGGCGGCGGCCAGCGCGGCAGCCGACAGGCCAGTCATCGTTTTTTTCATGATGTGTATTCCGTCAGCGTTGGGTTCACAGACCCAGTGATTTCTTGATCATGCCGAACACTTCGGTGTTGTCCATCACACCGGAGAAGTTGCTCGCGCCGTTGCCGATTGCGCCGATGAAGACATCGGTGCCGCCGTGCGTCTCGCCGCCGGCGGACATCGGAATCGCGGCTTCCTGGTGGTAGGATTTGTCGAACACCTGCGCATCGGTCAGCGCGGTGCGATTGCCCGGACGGTTCTCGCCGTTGCCGAAGCCAATAATGGTGAACGGGTTGCCCGAGGAGTCGGTGTTGTTGGCGCCGGTGACGTAGTTCTTCAGCAGGCCCAGCACGCCGGGGTTGGCGTCGGTGGTCTTGCCGGTGCGCTTGGCATAACCGTTGAGCACCAGGGTGTGGTCATGGTCGGCGGTGACCACGATCAGCGTGTTCTTCAAGCCCGGGTCGATCACGTTGAGCTTGGCGATGGCCGACTTGATGGCATCGTCGAACGCGGCGGTGTCCTGCAGCGCCTTGCGCGCGGTGGTTTCGTGCAGCGCGTGGTCGATGCGACCGCCTTCCACCATCAGGAAAAAGCCCTTCTTCTTCGCTGCCAGCAGGTCGATCGCCTTGCCGGTCATGTCGGCCAGGCTGGGTTCGTCGGCGGCCACGCGGTCCAGATCGTAGGCCATGTGGCTGGAAGTGAAAAGGCCCACCGTCTTCTTGGAGGAAGCCGGATCGATCTTGTCGAAGTCGGCCCGGTTCGCCGCGTACGTGTAGCCCACGGCCTTGAACTCGGCCAGCAAGTCGCGCTTGTCGGTACGTGCGCCACCGCTGACGGTGGTTGGCTGGAAGTGCTTGCGGCCGCCGCCGAAGATCACGTCCACGCCATCGCCCAACGCGGTGTTGTAGCCTGGGCCGTTGGGCACGAGCTGCGCGGCGATGGTGTTCTCGCCGTCGCGATGGCAGATATGCGCATAGGTGGCGGCGGGCGTCGCGTGGGTGATGCGGGTGGTGGTGACCACGCCGGTACCGTAGCCCGCGCCCTTCATCTGCTCAAGCAGGGTCGGCACTCCGCGGCCATTGCCAGAGGTGGGGCAGGTGCTGTCGGCACCCGCCAGGTAATCCTTGCCGTTGGCATCGTAGGCGCTGGTGTCCGCCGACATCGAGATGACCTCGTTGTTCATCTTCACGCCGGTCATGTAGGCCGACATGGAGGGCGCGCTGTCGGTGACCTGGGCGTTATTTGAGTAGGTGCGGACGAATCCAGTCTCCGGCAGCGTGTCCATGGTCAGCTCACCATCCTCGCCCATCTTGTAGATGCGCGCCGCGGTCATCGTGTTCAGGCCCATGCCGTCGCCGAGGAAAAACACGACGTTTTTGGTTGGCGCGGCGGCGGGTGGCGGTGCGGTTGTGACAGGCGTCCCGGCGCCGCCATTGCCGGAGTTGTCATCACCGCTACCACATGCGGCCAGCGCGAGCGACAGCGTCGCGACGGCCAGCATCGTCATTTTTCTCATGAGTCCTCCCAGTTGAAGTCGCCGGAAGCATGCTTGAGGCATATGGCAGGAACATGACACAAGCACTCTAAGCAAAGATATGCTGAAATGTTTTTGTCAAATTTCGTGCACGGAGACGGAATCCGGGCTGGCGTGCCTGCAGAGGAGAGGGTTGTACGCGCCGACCTAGAATCAGTGGGATTGAAGGCAATGCGAGAAACGCTAGCGCCAGCCGGCCGATCGACGGCCCGCAAGGCAATGGGTCACATTCCGAACATGTATGCGGGTCTGGCCAATGCGCCAGCGCTACTGGATACGTACTTGCATGGCTACAACCTGTTTCGGCGGGAATCTATCCTCACGCCTGCCGAACAGGAGTTGGTGTTTCTCGTGGCTTCACTCGAGAATGAGTGCACCTACTGCGTTGCTGCTCACAGCTGGATTGCCGACAAGGTATCAAAGGCCCCGGGTCAGGCGGTTCGGGCGGTGCGCGATGATGGTGTGATTGAAGACCCGTAACTTCGTGCACTCGCAGAATTCACACGGATGATGGTCGTATCCCGTGGGAAGGCGTTCAGGTTGAGTCGTGGCGCTCAGTTGCGAGTCGCCACTGCGCGCCGCCCGGCGGTTAGGTGGGCCCAGAACAATACGCCAACGGCGATACCGCCAATCCAGTGCAGCCATTCGGTCAAGCTACGCAGCACGTCGCCATTGAAGTAGTAGAGGCCGTAGCCGGTGGCAACCAGCAGCGCCACGACCGCCCCGAAGAGCGCACCCACCAGACGGTTGCGCCGCCGGATCCAGGCATGGCGAATATGCGCCGACCAAATCACACCAAGCAGGAATGTGCCAAGCAGCGCCGCCGCCCCGTGCAGCTTCATGCTCCAGGCCGACCACACCGCCTGCGTCTCAGGCTCAGCCGCAAGGAAATGCACCATCAGCCAGAATACGCCCGTCAGCAGCAACAGGGCGAATGCGGAGTACAAGGCCCACCGCCGTGGCCGGCTGATGCGAAAAGCTGGCCGCGGCGGATGCGACAGACGATGAGATAGGTAGTGCGGGTCAGACATCGGGTAGGGCGTGAGGGGGATGGCCAGCCGGCAGTTTGCCATCCCGGTAGAGCAGCGTACAAGCGCCATGCTTGGCCAGAAGCGGGTGCCGCGGCGCGCGGCAAACCAGCACCACCTTGGTTAGGGCATCGGCTAATATGCACGACGGCGCCAACACGCTCGCGCCGGCTGTTGCCTGCAGCGCTGTTGGCGTGCGCCGATCGGTGATGCGCGGCAGCGACCCGGGCGCCGGGGCCAATCCGCCAACACTAGAACTCGCCAGCGCCGCGTTGGCGAGCCGCCAGACCATGGCAGTGCGCGCCGGTGCGCCCGGCTCGCGCAGGCTCACCTCGATCGGCTCGGCGCCGACGTGGCGCATGTCGCCGCCCGCGTTGACGAGCGCGAAGTCGAGGGCGAAGCCGCGCAAGGTTTCGATGGCGCAATCCACCGCATAGCCCTTTGCTATGCCACCCAGATCGAGCCATGTCGGCCGGTGCTTGCGTACCGCCGGGCCTTCGATGATCCACGCGGGCCTCCCCGAAGGCGGCATCCACGTCGGACTACGCTCGCAGTCGAAGGCGCCGTCACTAGCTGCTTGTAGCTCTGCCGCGATTGCAAGCACGGCGAGCGTGCGCGCATCCATTTCGATCGGCAGGCCCACAGGGGCGGCATTGAAACGCCCGATATCGCTGGCCGATTCGTGGCAGCTCATCAGGCGCTGAATCTGTTCGACTTGCTCGAATGCTGCACGCACCGCCTCGGCAGCGCCAGCGCCGCGCGCATCGATCTCGACCAGCGTGCCCAACAACGGGCGGGCGCGACGGCACTGCGGGATCTCGGCGACACGGCGCACGATGCGTTCAGCCCTTTGCCAGCGTCATCTGCACCATCACGGCGATGCGACGGATGCCGTCGGTGATATGGGTGCACGATAGCGTGGCGCCGCTGATGTTCTGGATATCATCGCCGATGCGCAGCGGGGACTGCGCGGTCTTGCCAGTGAACTGGCTACGCCAAGGCTTGTTGCGAACCTCGTAGCCATGGCTTTCGCGATAGGCCAGGATCTCCACATCGCGGATCTCGCCGGCCAGACTCAGCGCAACCGCATAGTTGATCAGCTCGAACTTGCCAATGACAGCATCTGCCACTACGTAACCAATCGGCTTGTCGCCTTGCTTCGCCTGCCAGACTCGCCATGCACCCATGCGCGGCGGTCCACCAGCGCGTTCTGAGAGCTGTTTGAGCTGGTCCAGGTTGAGCGCGACCACCAACGGCACGAACGTGGTGGCGTCGGCGAACATCAGCTTCTGGCTGTCGGCCACGCTCATGTATTCCGCCGCGCGCACCTCCGTCACGACGAATCCGGCAGAGGCCGCCGCGGCGGCACAGACGAGGGCGGTAGAAACAGACTGGTAGCGCATGGATGCTTCCTTTGTCCCAGGCACCATCGACGCAAAGTGAAGGCGCCGGTGTGCCAGGGCATGGCGGAGAAAGGTCAGAAATAGACGCCCAGGCCCAGGTCAACCCGGCTGAAATCGCGATTGGTGCGGAAGCGCTGGTAGTCAACCTTGAACACCACGTTCGGGTTCAGGTAGAAATTCAGGCCTGCCGTCCACACTGTATCGTACGGTTTTGGGAATCCCGCCGGCTGCGCCGAGAAGCCGGGAGCAATGCCCTCGTACTTGGCGCCCATGTTGTAGCGCTCATAGCGCGCGAACGGCACGGCGCGGTAGCTGCCATGCTGCCACAAAGTGTACGCGGCCTGCAGGTACCAGCCATAGTACGAGGCCGGCATCGGGTTCCCGGTGCCGGGGAACTGCGCGTTGACCTTGGCGGTATTGCTGATGCTGCCCTGCGCATAGAGCGCGGAGAGGTCCCACTTGCCGGGCGTCCAGCGTGCATGGGTCTCCCAAAGCGTTGCTCGCTGACTGCCCGCGCCTGCGGCCGGATTGGCATTGCCGGTGAATACGGAGCCACCCAGCAGCAGCCCGGGCACACCACGATAGTTCAGGGACACATACTGCGAAGCGTTCTTCGCATTGGCCAGGCTCATTTCCTGGTGGGTCGCCTGCATCGGCGCCACCTTGTTGTTCTGCAGATCCAGCGCGGAATTGTAGAGCGGGTTCTCCGGGGTGAAGTTCCACTTGGAGAGGTCAAGCCCGGTGGTCAGGCCCACGTTCCAGTCGAGGCCAATATCCGTATTGCCGTGCAGGGCAAAACCGCCTTCGCGCCAAGTGCTGGGGATGATCAGGGTCTCGATGAAGTTGCGGTAGACGCCATAGTAGGCGGTGGGCTCGTGATGCTCGTTGATCAGGCCGACCGGCATCAGGAACACGCCAGCGGTCACGCCAACCTTGGGGGTAAACATATGGTCGACGTAGAACTGCTCCACCTCGAACTCGCCGACATCGGACGAAGAGGCAATCGCATGCTCGACCTCGAACTCGGAGGCAAAGCGGGTCTTCTCGTCGAAGCGGTAGCCGAAGCCGAAGACGGCACGCCCGATATCGGCACGAGTGTCGTTGGTATTGCGGCTAGGCCGCGAATAGCCGATCTCGCCGTAGCCAAATATGCTGAGGTTATCCAGTGGAGACGGCTTTGCCGCTACCTGCTGCAGGCTTTCCTGCGAAGCCTGCAGTTGCGCGACCTGGGCAGTCTGGTCGGCCTGCTGCTTGGCCTGGGTCTGCTGCTGCGTCGCCAGCGCGATGTTCTGGTCCTTCATGGCCTTGAGCTCGGCCTTGAGGGCGTCAAGCTGGCTGGCCATGTCGTCGATCTTGCGCTCCAGCTGCTGTACCACCACCGGGCTGGCACTGCCCGGTGCGGCAAGCGCAGGCGTCCCCACCGCGGCTAGCACCGCCGCGGCAATCATGGTTCGTTTCATCTCTCTCCCCTTCCTGTTTATTTGCTTTGATTTGCACGTGCAGCGGGTCCGGCGCGCGTGGCGGCCACGCTGGCCGCGGTGGACTGGCACTGAGCCGGTATCTGGTAGGCCGCCGGATTGGCGGGGTCGAACCCGTCGGTCAGGGTGCACAGGAAGCGCACCAGATCGGCGATCTCGCTATTGGTCAGAGTCGGGGCCAGGCTCGGGATGTAGGGCACTTCGGCCACGTTGACATTGCCGCCATAGGTGGTCGGCAGGTCGTTGTAAGGGATGTCGGGGGTACCGTCTGCCTTGACATACCAGCGCGTGGGATCGGTATCGCGCGTGATGTACCACGTCACGGCTTCCTCCAGCGTGTCGAACACGCCGTTGTGGAAGTACGGCGCGGTCAACGCGATATTGCGCAAGGTCGGCACCTTGAAGGCGCCGCATAGGCGGGTACGGGTCGAGACGTCATTGCGCAGCGGCCCGCACAGACCGAGGTCGTAGTAATCGTGGTTAGGCTCGCCCAGCGCAGTACCGTTCCGCGGGACGTAGTCGAGCTTGTTGCCATCGGTATTGGCCGCGATCTTCCAATTGCGGGGGATGCCAACGTTGTCGTAGCTGAAGTCGGTGAACAGCGCCGGCGTGGTCGCGGTCGGCGTTGACACATGGCAGGCCGTGCAGTTGCCCTTGGCCGGGTTGTTGAATAGGGCAAGGCCATTAAGTTCCTGCGCAGTCAGCGGTGCATTGCCATTCAGATAAGCGTCGTACTTGCTCGAGAATTGGTGGAAGGACGGGTCTTCCTTCTGGTACTGGGCCAGTGCCTGGCCGATGTTGTGCAAGGCGGTAACGCCATCCCCCACCGATGCCTTGCCGAACACCGCAGTGAACTCGGCCAGGTAGGGGCGCGTCAGCAACCGCGCTAGCACGTCATCCGCCGATGCGTTGGCCATCTCGAATGGAGTGGTGAACGGCAACTCGGCCTGGTCCGCCAGCGAGGCCGCTCGCCCATCGCGGAAGAAGCCGCCCACCGCCTTGCCATTGGCCTGGAAGCTGAAGGCGGGCGTGAACTGGGTATAAGCCAGCGCTGGCGCATTGCGCAAGCCTGGCAGGTCCATGTTGGGCCCGCCCAGCGGTACCGCCAGGCCGTCATCGGCGGCAAAGGCGCGGCTCGCCACGTGGCAGGTTGCGCATGACTGTTTGCCGGAGGCCGACAAGGCTGTGTCCAAGAAGATCTTCTCGCCAACCTGCGCCATGGCCGATAGCTGGCTGGCAGCCGGCGCTGCGTTGGTTTTGGCCGCGCTGCTGTCGCCGCCGCCGCAGCCAACCAACAGCAGGGCCCCAAAGGCTGCAGCAATCAGAGCAGCCAAACCGCTCCCTCCTGCTCCTCCTCGATGCCGCTGTGCGCGGCTGGTTCTTGTTGTCATGTCCCTGGCGCGCGCGAAGCGCAGTTTTTGTGATCCATGTGCCGTATTGGCAATTAAAAACGAATACGAACGATTTGCGTTCCGGATTATACGAGTGCATCTACGAGACGCACAGCTCTTCTTCGCGCGAAAGGGAAGTCAAGCCGGAGAGTGTTGCTTAGGAGCACAATTTGAAGGGAAAAGAGATCTACATGGCATATAAATAACGATGATTGGCAACAGATTGAAACGTATAAACACAATGTCGTATGTTTTCATTTAATGACAATTACCATTTGACGCGTAGCTGCGCTCAGCGGCGGCTACGCTGCAGTTCACAATGGGTGTCGCCATGGGCTCCAGATACAACCGCTTACACGATGGTCGCCGCGCCAATGGCCGGGGGGTCAACCTCGCCGCGCGTGCATCGTTAAAGCGGGTAACCCATCTTTAGTTCTGCAAATACGCCGCCGAACAATCGCGGCCTAGCGTGTTCGCAGCACCATCAGGAGCATCATCATGCGAAAGGTCTTGGCCGTTAGCCTGCTGGCTGGAGTCGCCGCCCTTACCTCCAGCGTCGCCGAGGCGCGCGTCGACGTCGGAATTGGCATTGGCCTGCCCTGGGCGGCCGTGGTTGCGCCTCCCCCTCCTGTGTACTACGAGCCGGCGCCTGTTTATGTCGCTCCCCGGCCGGTCGTGGTTGCGCCCGGCTACTACGACGATTGGCAAGCTCGTGCCTGGCAGGAGCAGCAGTGGCGAGAAAGGCGCTGGAGAGAGCGCGAATGGCGTGAACGACATCGTGAATGGCATCGCTGGCACGACGACGATGACTGAGGCCGTGGCCAGCGAGTCCGATCTTTGATCGGTAGTCATCAACGATCGGACTCGCTGGCTCAAATGAATTTTATGAGATCTTTAAACAGTGCCGCCGCGCCTGGTCATACAATCACCGATATGACGCGTGCGCAATTTTTTCACTATCTTTAATCTGCTTCTAGGCGGCTCTTCAGAATGCCGGCAGGTGTCTTGCGCGAAAATGAGCAGAAATTGGGCGAAGGCCGCGGTTAGACGCAGCAGAATTCGCTGCGCTAGAACAGGGCGGTGCTAGCGAGCCGCAAGACGCGCAAAACCCCGCGCTGGTGATGGCGTGTGAAATTGCGTAATCACCAGGCTCCACGCCGCTCTGCTTGACGTCGAGCGACTTAACGAGCGCGCTCCATTGCTCGTTGTCGAATTCCTCCCCAGCAATATCGGCCTCGTTGCGCTCGTCGTAATCAACAAACGTAACAAGGTAGTAGCCGGGCAGATAGTCGTCGTCCCCCATCCCGTCTTCTGCTGGGTCAAACACGTCGAAGACGATGAATGCGTCTCCCTGGTCGTTTTGCCAGACAGAGTGCAATGCGGGTTTTTCGAGCGCCAAGACGTATTCCTTCCTTGTTGATCGGGTCGATCCGCATCAGAACGGGCGGTGGCGCAACGCCGTTCTGCGCCAGTTGCCGATGCGGTGGAAACGCATCATAGCGCGCCGTATCGAACGTCTGAATATTGAGCATCGGGTGTTGTGATGGGGGCGCGGCGCGAAAATGACAACCGAACCCGTCTCTCGTAATTTTTCTGGATGATCTTACATAAGACTAATTATCGGTGACATCGGGTGTAAAGGCCAAATCAGAATGTCCGCTTCCAGCCAAATCAGAATGTCCTCTGGATAGACCTATACTGGTAGCGCCTGGGTTGGACTGGAGCGCGCCGTGAAGGATCGAGGGTTGATCACCATGAGTCTGCGTGAAGTTGACCGCTTCAAGGTCATTCAGGCAACGGCCGAGGGCCTGCTGGCGCAATGGCGCGCCGCAGAGCGCCTGGATTTGACCGCGCGGCAAGTCCGGCGGCTGGTCCAGCGCTGGCGAGCCGATGGCCCGATGGGCTTGCTGTCGCGCCAGCGTGGGCAGCCAGGCCATCGCCAGCTGCCACGGATGCTCGAAGCGCAGGCACGCGCGCTAATCCAGCAGCACTACGCCGATTACGGCCCCACGCTGGCCTGCGAGAAGTTGCGCGAGCGCCATGGCATCGCGCTGGCCAAGGAGACGGTGCGGCGGATCATGATCGACGCCGGCTTCTGGGTCCCCAGGAAGCTGCGTCCGCCCAAGCTGCACCAGCCGCGCAAGCGCCGCGCTTGCCTGGGTGAACTGGTGCAGATCGATGGCAGCGAGCACGCGTGGTTCGAGGAGCGTGCGCCCATGTGCACGCTGCTGGTCTATGTCGACGATGCCACCAGCCGCCTGATGCAGTTGCTGTTCGTGCCGACCGAATCGACTTTCGCCTATTTTGCCGCGACGCGTGCTTACATCGAGCGCCATGGCAAGCCGGTGGCCTTCTGCAGCGACAAGGCCAGCATCTTCCGGGTCAATGCCAAAGGCGTCACCACAGGGCGAGACCATACGCAGTTCGGGCGCGCGCTGTACGAGCTGAATATCGAGAGCCTGTGCGCCAACAGCAGCCAGGCCAAGGGCCGCGTGGAGCGAATGAATGGCACGCTGCAGGACCGGCTGGTCAAGGAGTTGCGCCAGCGCGGCATCTCGACGCTGGCCGAGGCCAATGCCTTTGCCCCGGTCTTCCTGGCGGACTTCAATGTGCGCTTCGCCAAGACGCCAAGAAGCGACTTCAACGCGCACCGTCCCGTGCGGCCCGACGAGGACCTCGAGCGCATCTTTACCTGGCGCGAATGGCGCAAAGTCTCCAACCGGCTAACGCTGCAGTACGACCGCAAGCTGTATCTCATCACGGACCAACCCGAGCGGCGCCCCCTGATTCATCGCTATATCGAAGTGGCCGAGTATCCGGACGGCCGTATCGAATTGTGGGCCGACGGGACTGCCCTGCCCTACGTTCTCTATGACCGGTTGTCCGAGATCGATCAGGGGGCGGTGGTGGAGCACAAGCGGCTGGGACATGTGCTGGAGATCGCCCAGCGCGTGCAGGCCCAGCGAGACAATCGTCGGATCCAGGCGACACCGTCGCGCACGCTGACCGGTCAGAGGCCGCGGCAGCAGCGGGAACCAGCGACACCGGGCACCAAGCCACAACGGCAACTGAACGCGGAAGATCTGCGTCGCACCATCGATGAACTGACGCAACCGCCCCACCCTGTGGATACCTTACCGCCTCAGGCCAGCTCGACTGCCTTACGGAAACAGCCCGGAAAAAGACGTAAAAGAATCAAAACCATCCTGCATTAAACCGGACATTCTGATCTGGCCAAAGACCGGACATTTGAATTTGGCCTAGACAAATACTGTAGCGAAACCCTCCCCTGCCCTTCAAATCCGGGCAAATACCTTGTCTCGCCCCGCACATCTCCTCTCGTGCTCCGCGAATATCATATCGAATGAGGAACACGTCTCATGGCGCGTCCTGGCATCAGCTACGAAGAAGTCAAAGCCGCCGCGGAGGAGTTGGTGGCAGCGCAACAGAAGCCGACCCTCCGTGCGGTCCGCGAACGCCTGGGGGGCGGCAGCCCCAATGCCATTCATTGGCATTGGACCGCCTGGCAGGGCCGGCAAAAGCCGGCCGCACGCGCGCTACCCGAGCCGAATCCTCGCCTACCATCCGCCAAGCTTGAGCGTAAGCCTCGGACGCTCATTCGCCAGAGCGCTCTTCTCCAAGAAGCGTCAAAGTGCCCTATTACCGCTCGGGCGTGGGGGTAGTTGTTGCTGGCCTGATCTGAGGTCGTCAAGGACCGCTCTCGCTCGGCCAATCCATGCTCAATGTCAACCGTCACGCCGGCCTGGGCGCATCGTCCGCGTTGACGCGCTGCGCGCCCGTCTCCGCCTCCAGGAATCTCGCGATTTTCCAAACGAGGCTTCGGTCGCCACACTGCGTAGCTGGTAGGTAGGCGAGTTGTTATTTTCTCAGCCGGACCGCGTGGGACACGTCGGGCCTGAGCGGCATGCTGATTGACGAGCCCGTGTGGCGCTCATCGGCTGTATTAGCTTGTGCCCGTCGCTCGTGGGAGAACCCACGTTCAAAATCCGGGACGTACTGCGGATAGCCAACTTCCATGCGGTATTCAATCCACGCGAGGGCAAGATCCAAGGCGCCGTCGGTTACGTTTTGGGCAGCCATACGAGCGCACGCCACGCCCAAGCTGTGGGCGGTACCGGAATTCATGGGTACTTGTTTGCTTTTTGACAAGGTGCCTCCTGCGGGTTGGTGGAGGTCGGCAGGCCAGTTCGAAGAACACACCTTTTGGAGCCTGCGACTATTTCTGCGCCGTCGACGCGCTCCCCAAAAGTTCGCAGATTTCCGAAAAACACAGAGAAAGCTGAGAGAAAAAATACGTAAAAATAGCTATCAATGCGTAAATATGTGACTCCTACCCAATGACCAACAATCATGGCTTAAACAAGCGCCGCAAGATCCACTCAGTGCTGCGTGAACCGGGACTACAAAAGTGGGGTTTTTATAGAAACTGCCAAGTTCCTGTCGCCTTGGCCAAACACGACTCTTGCGCAAGATGATCAAGATGGACGATGCATGATTACCGCACTCCGCGCCGGCACGCCGTTGCCCGATTCGAAGTTTGAAGCACTGCATTGATCTATCATCGATAGTGGTCCGCGAACGCGGCTTCGCTCCGGTCCCAGATGTCGACGCCTTTCTCGCAGCAAGCTACATGCGCCAGAACGCCCTCGACGGCCGCCTTAGCGCAAGTGGCTTGGCTCACTGGGCTATCTGTTTCAGTTCTGCAACAGCCTGGTTCAAGGAACTGACAAAATAGGCACGCCGCAAACGCTGCTGCCGCTGTAAAAAAGAATCCCCCGAGGCTGTTACTCGGGGGAGGTGCTTGGTTTGTGGCTGTGGACGCTGAGCGCTGACGACGTGTTCTTTTGCGGCCCCTTCTGCCGTTCCTTACATGCTGCCCTCAACCAGCCCATCGCGGCTGGTGTTTCTCGCGCCATCGGTAAATACGTCTCGTCTATCTGTGACTCTCGCCCCATCTGAATAGACATCGAACTTTGTGCTCCTCCCCCCATCTGAATATGGGTCTCGCGGCCCCAACACGCTGGCGCCGTCGGTGTAGACATCCCGCGCCCCGATGCCGGCATTGGCTACGCCGGCGCCAAGCGCCGCACTCGCCGCAGCGAGCAGTAAGACTGTTTTTACCATTTCTTTCACCTCCTTTTCAGGTGGTTGCAAGAACACCGAAACGTATTCCTTTTCGCTCCAGTGCCGCCGCTTTGTACGACTCCAATGTATGCGCTGAAGGCAAGCGCATGAATAAGGTCTTCTTCCGAAAAGGGGCTAGGGGATTGCCCTATTGGGCACGGCAGCCAAGGTCAACGATGTCACGCAGGCGCGTATATTGCGACCTGGCGACGAGAGCGATCCGTTCGTCCATACGCGACTGCGTGTGCTATCTGTCCTGAGCAATCTGCGGGTGATACGACGTCGACCGCAGCCGGATGCCAAGGGCCAACTGCGCCCGGATTCTGGCCGAAGACCCGAAACCCGACACGACAATGCGCGCGCTCATACGGAATCTGGCGTCCAACCCGGGCTGTATCTCATCGAATCCATCGGCTACGCTTACCGCACAGGGGAGTTCTGACGTAGATTCATAGGATGAACTCAACGGATCGTCGCAGCACTTCGCCTAGCACCCATTCGGGGCAAACTCGTGATTTGCCGCAGGTGCATCGGACACCAGCTTTCGCAAGTAGTTTGTCATTGCGGCTAACGAGAAAACGGCTGGATGTGGCAGGGGCTGTCCCCAGAATTTGAAGCGAACCATGGTCATCATTCCGCGCAACTCGAGGCTTAGCCTCTTCGTTCGCACCGGACTTGTCGCATTGGCGTACTACGCAGGTGCAAAGCTGGGACTTGCTTATGCGGTAGTGGGCGGTGCGGTGTCTCTAGTGTGGCCGGCCAGCGGCATCGCCCTCGTTGCGCTGCTCGTTTTGGGCTTCGCCGTTGCCCCCGGCATTGCCATTGGCTCCGTTTTGGCCAACATGTCGGTGGGCGTGCCCCTACCAGTGGCCGCGGTGATTGGCCTCGGCGCGACGGCTGCAGCCTTGACGGCAACATTGTTGTTAAAGCGGGCTGCCCAATTCCAGCTCACCCTGGACCGCATCAAGGACGTGTTAGCTTTCGTCGTCCTGGCCGCGACAGTCAGCACGGCAGTGAGTGCGCTGATCGGTGCGACCGCCCTCTTTGCAGGGGGCTTGGTGTCAGTCACCGAGTACGGCACAGCCGTTCTGAAATGGTGGCTGGGTGACATGATGGGAGTGCTCGTGGTGGCCCCACCGCTGCTCAGCTTGCTCACGTATCCGAGCCCTGTCCGCTCCGCAAGGCAGGCCGTGGAAGCGTGCGGACTGACCATTGCGATCTTCTGGGTGAGTTACGTCATCTTCGGCGCCACCGAACTTGCCGGGCACAGCTACTATCCGGCAGCCCTGGCGATTTTTCCATTCACTATCTGGGCGGCTCTGCGCTTCGATCACTTGGGCACCAGCCTCTCGACCTTGCTGATCTCAATCGTGGCCATCTGGGGCACCGCGAACGGCACCGGTCCCTTTGCCGCGGAATCTCCGGTGGATAGCCTCGTGAGATGGTGCGCCTTCGCGAATGTCGTGGCAGTAACCGGACTGCTGCTGGTGGCGGCACATGCTCAGGCAAAGCGCATCCATAGCCTCCTGCTGGCATCCCATGTCGAGCTGGAGCGGCGGGTGCAAGAGCGAACCCAAGACTTAGAGCTGGCAAACAATGAGTTGAAGCAGGAGATGGCGCGACGTCGTCTGCTGGAAACGGAACTGATCCGAATCGGCGATCAGCAGCAGAGACTCATCGGCCGAGAACTGCATGACGGCCTCGGGCAGCACCTCACCAGTTTGGGTTTCTACTGCGCCACCTTGAATCAAGAGCTACAGATGCATAGCCATCCAGCCGCCGCGAAGGCGGCTACCATCGTCGAATTGGTGAAGCAGGCATCCTTGATGACTCGCAAGATTGCCCATGGCCTGGACCCGGTCGCCATGGAATCTGATGGCCTTACGGTCGCCTTGCAAGGGTTGGCACAGACGACTCGCTCACTGAACGGCATAGGCTGCACGCTCCGCATCGAGTCAAATGTGGACTTACTGGATCCGCCGATGCAGATTAACCTTTACCGTGCGGCACAGGAAGCCGTCAATAACGCGCTGAAATATAGCCAGGGCCGCCACATTTGGATCGACCTGGAGCGCGACGGCGGCATGCAGAGGCTTTCCATCAGTGACGACGGGATGGGGGTCGATCTGGAACAAATGGAGCGTGCTTCGGGACTGGGACTTCACAGCCTGCGCCACCGGGCGAGCCTCCTGGGCGGCTCTTGCATGGTCACCCGCAATGCTTTGGGCGGCACCACGGTTGCCATCAGCTATCCGATACCGGAGAGTCCAGGACATGGAAGGGAAGCCATCTAGCCTGGGCCGCGCGACTCAGATCCTGATCGTGGATGACCACCCCATCATCCGGGATGGCTTAACCCACTTGCTGAATCTGCATGAGGATCTGCACGTCTGCTGTGCGGCCGGCAGTGCCGAAGACGCTCTGGCGGCGATGGCCTGCCAGCCTGACATGGCCATTGTGGACCTCAGTCTGCACTCGAACTCCGGTCTGGATCTTGTGAAAACGCTCCGGCAACACTATCCAAAGCTGGCAATCCTCGTCCTCAGCATGCATGACGAAACCCTGTTTGCCGAACGCGCACTGCGGGCTGGAGCAAACGGGTATCTGATGAAACTCGAGGCCACGGAGCATATTATGAACGCCATCCGCGAGGTGCTGGCAGGTAACATTTACCTGAGCGCCGCAATGCATGAAAAGTTGGCGCGGGCTCTGACGGCTCCCCAGAAAATTCCGGCGGGCTCAATCGCGAGCCTTTCGGAACGGGAGTTCGAGGTCCTGCACCTGATCGGACTCGGCTTCAGCACCCGCGAGATCGCCGAGAAACTGAGTCGGAGCGTCAAGACCATCGAGGCACATCAGGCCAACATCAGGGAAAAGCTGGACATTCCTAGCGGCAAGGAGCTGACGCGCTTCGCCATTCAATGGATCGAGAGCCAATAGGGCGGAATCCGCCTCACCGGATAAGGCAATCCCCTGGAGAGCTTTAGAGGCCAGTTCAAAATGGCTGCGCCGTACGCCTGAAGATGTTCCAGCTGACGAGAGCGCAGCCGAGTTTTAAGAGCGCTTCGTGAATTGTCGGCCCGACGATCGAAGCGAATGCGAAGACGACGAAAGTTGTGAAGCCACACATGAGTACGTTCGACAACCCACCGGAATTTGCCCAAGCCACTGCCGTGTTCTGTCCAGCGCTTGGCGAGCACCGGCTTGATACCGCGCTCGTGAGCCATCGTCTCCATTAAGCACTGCCTCCTTGTCGCCGGCAGCCATGGTATAGCGGCTCACTGCGAGGACGGCGTCGCTCAGTCAAAGACAAAGCAACGCTTGTCGGTTCATTCTGCACGATGTTTAAAGATCCGTTGGTAAGGCAGAGCGGTCGTTCGAGTGTCCGCGCGCGTGCGCCGGCGAGCGTCGGACACTGGCCCCGGGAAGGGACTTCCGCCGGTTGCTCCTCGGTCGGCTCTTCACCCAAAAGCGGGCATCGAATTCACCAAGGCGCCCGCAGTCTTGGAGCAAAACATTCAGCTACTTCTCGAACCAGTATTCGAACTCGGTCTGGTTCTGGTTGAAGGCCTTGTTGTCGGAAGCTGTTTCGGCGCGTACGATGCCGCGAATGCCGCGGAACTTACCAGTGCCACCCGTGATATCCAACTCTGTGAGATTCTTCAGACGATCGCTGCCTGGCAACTTGTGCGAGAGAAAGAATCCGCGTGCGAAAATCTTGTCGCCGTTCTCCATCCTGTATTCGACATAGCTGCGGCCGAGCCCATTCAAGTCGGTCAGGTCGCTGGTGCCACGGATAACGGCCTCTCTCAAGACGACGCCCTCAATTTTCTGGTCTTTGCCGCCGTAATTGCGCACTAACTCGAACAGCCGTAGCTTGTGCTCAGGCACGTCGCCTACTTCAAGGATGTGCTGCTGCGTGTACTTATTGCCGCTCGCTGGTGCGTCGAACGCTACGATATGCTTCTCCTGTGCAAGTGCGATCGTCGAAGCGAGAAGCGCGCCACATGACACCACAAACATTCCCAATCGCATGCTCTTCTCCCTGCGGACATCGGGACCCTGATGTACTCTAGCAAGTCCAGAGGGTAACGCAAGAATCGGCCCCGCAATTGGACCCGCCGAAGGGACTAGTACTAATCGAGCATCCGATCCTGGCCGGCAAGTGAGCCACACCGGCCTGTCCTCGGCCGGCGCTTCCCGATCCATTCGGCCATTAGCGCTGTCCCGACGCAAAAACTGCTATTCTGCCGAAGCGATCCTTACTTAAGCGAGGCCAATCATTCGCCATTGTCCGTGGGGCGTGGTGCAGGGGCGCCGGGAACGAGTCATCTTTTGACGTTGGAGGTGTTGAATGAACGGAATCCTTGGGAAGCACTCTGCGATATTGGCGATATTGATGGGAGCGGCGCTCCCATCAACTGGCGTGTTTGCTCAGCAAGCCAACGACATAGTCGGAACGTGGACGTTTGTCTCATCAGTTCTCGATAAGGACGGAAAGAAGATTGACCAGTTCGGGCCAGGCGCGAAAGGGATGATGATTCTGGATGCCCAAGGCCGGTTTATGCTAACCATCATTGGGATGGATCTTCCAAAGTTTATCTCCGGTAATCGTGCTACGGGTACGCCAGAGGAAAACAAGGCGGTGGTCGGCAAGAGTGTTGCCCTCTTTGGCTCCTACGCCGTAACTCCGGAAGGGAAGAGCATCACTCTCGACATCGATAAATCGACATTTCCAAACTGGGACGCAACCGAACAGAAGCGCTCCGTGGTCACGCTTAGCCGAGACGAGCTTCAGTACATGACTGCGCAAGCATCCGGGGGCGGCTCCGCGACGGTAACCTGGAAGCGCGCAAGATAGACGGGCACAACGGCAGATGCCGGGGATCGGTTCCGATCGACGTGGATAGGGAGCTATGGGGAACGACCGCTCATGGCCGAGGCTGTGTTTCGGCCGTGAGCGGCCAGCGACGGCAACGACCGTGGCCTCGAAAGTCATTTGGCTTTCCGGGTAGCGGTCGTCAGCATTGGCTTGTCACGCTGAGGCAAGCGTGCCGGCCGTCACCGAAGGATGCGGGCCGAGATCGGGCTAGCGATCGACAAGCTTCGCTTGCCCGGCCCCCAAGCACGGCGTGGCGATACAGATGCACCACTCAAATTGGTTCATCGCAACGAGACGACTTCGCCGTGCCAGCCGACGTCGGCCCTGCTCGCGACGACCAACGCGGCCCCTGGTCCGTCCGCCGCGACGACGCAGCGGCCGTGCTCGTCCCAAAACGCACTCTTGCCTATGGATGACCATCCGCCTGTGTCTGCGCCGTGGTTAGCCATCAGCACGGCGAAGCGGTGCTGTGCCGCATAGCGCCGGAGCAACGCGGTATCCGCAGCGTAACCGTTCGCGGTGAATAGCACGCCCGCCGCGTACAGGATCGCACCCATGGTGGATGCTTGCGCTGCATGCTCTGGATGGCCCGTGTCCGCACAAACGGCGAGCGCGACAGTCTCGCCGTCAACGGAAATCGGCGGCCCGCCCGATCCGGGCGCGAAGGTCGCGTCTTCTCCTGGATGCAGGTATTGCTTCGTGTAGTTGGTGACCTTGCCGTCCGGTGTCAACGTCAGCGCGCCGATCCGCATCCCATCGTCGAAGCGCAAGGGAGCGCCCACGACGGCGGTCAGTCCGCTTCGCGTGCATTCGTGACGCAGGGGCGCGAGTCGCGCGTCGTCGTCGCGGATTGCGACTTCGCTCGCAATGGTGCTCTCGTATCCGGTCAGCGAAAGCTCGGGAAAGACGACGAGGCGCGCGCGTCTCGCGGCGGCTTCGCGTAAAAACGCGAGATGCCGGTCGACGTTCTGCTGTATGTCACCGGCGACGGAAATGGATTGGGCTGCTGCTACGACGAAAGGCACTGACATCGTGGGGGATCTCTCAACGGTAAATCGGATAAGACGTTCGGAATGCGGCTCGGGGTCCATCGACCGCCATCACATTACCCCGTGTCGCCCTGGCCGCACAAAGTGGGGAACGCAATACCGAATAAGAACATCGAGATTGTCGACGATCAAGACACCAATGTCGAACGAGCGAAACTGGCCGGGATCGCCCGTGCAGGCGGGCAACCCGGACATTCGTTAGATTAAAGACGGATGCGCGCCTCTGCGGGCGGACATCCCACAACAATTAGCAGTATCTGCCGTTATCGCGCAAGCCCCGATTTTTCCGGCCCAAGGCGCGAAAAATCGGGGAGTGTCGCAGTTGGGCTCATGATGACGTTACCTTTTGGTCGTGGCTGAACGCATCGCCGTGCGCGCGGAAGAATCAGGCCCAGTTCAAGCGGTTAAGGATCGCACGCCCCATGACCCAGTCCTTGTCCTCCTCGGACAGGAAGTTGAGTTCCTCCGTGAAGTGCGTGATGCGCTGGCGGTAGCTGGCCTTGGCGAACGAGTTCGTCATGTCCGTCCCCCAATAGCAGCGCTGCGGACCGTATGCGTCGAACACGCGGCGCAGGTGCACAGTCATATCGCGGAACGGATATGACTCGCGCGAAGCGTTGGGGGCTGACGACATCTTGACGCTGACGTTTGGGTACTTGGCGAGCGCGACCGCCTGATCGATCACGGTCGGTATCGTTGCCTTCTTGTCTCTCCAGACTTCCCGTGAGACGCCCATGTGGTCAATGATCAGCGTCAGCTGCGGATGGCGCTCCGCAATAGTGGCGAACAGCGGCAGCGTACCCGCGGTAAGAAACATGACCGGAAGGCCGGCTTTCTCGGCCGCTGGCCAGAACCAGTCGGCGGTGCCGTCCGTGAGCCAAGCGGCTGCGCCGCTGACAAACGACAACCGAACACCGAGCATCCCAGGCTGCTCCCTCCACTTGGGTAGTAGCGCCGCCGATTGCGGATTCTTGAGCGGGATGCGTCCCATGACGGCAAAGCGATTGGGATACCTCTTGACCGCCTCCAGACCGTAATCGTTACGATCACCGGCCCATGACGGCGGAACGACGACGACGCGATCCACGCCGGCTTCGTCCATCATCGGCACCAGCTTCTCGATGGTGAAGGGTTCTGGAAGCTGCGGCACCGCGCCGGGGACCCACCGCCAGTCCCTTGTTTCCGCCGTCCATAGGTGGATTTGGGCATCCACGATCATTCGCTTGCGCGCGGCTTGCGCGGGTATCTGCTGGCATCCTTGCGTTGCGAGAGCCAAGCCTGCGCTAAGCGCGCTACCAACGAAACGGCGACGTGAAATCATATGCGGAGCCTCCCTGGTAATGGGAGCTTGCTGGATTTCTGGAGCGCGGGTCCTAGGATCGGCGATTGAACATTTATTATGCTCGCAAATCCACTACGATGTAGCACTTCCGTCGATACAAGGCGCGCTCCGGGCACCTCAGTGACCGTTTCTCGGTGTGGATGCAGAGCTCGTGCCACTGACCGGAACTGGCCGAACTGAGCCGTCGGATCGTTCCCTGAACTATACCGTCTCCGCCGCCACCGCTCCCCCATCCCGCAAGCCGCCGAAAAACAGAAAAGCCGCCCCCCAACATGGGGAGCGGCTGATTGCTGTGGGCGAGGCCCCGGGGACTGCTAACGGGTTACGCGCATGGCGCCGCCGCCGGACACGAGCATCACCCGATCGCCTGGGGCAAACGGTTGATCTGCATCCTGCGTGATGGCCACAAGTCGCCCCAGATCTGTGCGAACGACAATTTCGCAGCCCTGTCGGCTGGGGTTCGACGCGCGTTCAGCAACCTGCTGCGCGACGAGTGAAGGCGGCGTACTGGCGTCGGATGGCCGAAGGTTCCTGTGCAATCGGGATGAAACCCAAGTGCATCGTCGCCTCGCCGCCGTCCCACTCGTATTGATAGATGTCGTCGAAGAGCTGCAGGACCCGCTCGACGTTCTCCCAGACCAGCACGGCCGCTGAGTACACAGGACGTACGTCGTAGCCATAGCTGAGGAGATCCCGGCCCCGCGCCCTGCTAATCAGGTTGCGGAGCAGGATCAGCTCTCGGCAGAGCCGTGCCATGCCTCGCCGACTGGTCAACGATTCCAGCGTAGCGACGTCGAGACCGAAGTCCCGGCGATCTCTGCGTCGGCGCCGACCTGTCGGGGTTAGGCGAAGCGCAGCGGGAACAAGCTCCGCACGCACGACCGACGGCAAGTAGCGCTGCATTGTTTCCTGGTCCTCGTCAAAGCGCTCCTTCAGCCACTCAAGGCTGTCGGCGTCCGACTCTGTCTCGTCCCCCTCCCAATAGAAATGGGCAAAGTGAGAGAGCAGCTCGCTCGGCATCCTGATCCAGGCAGTCCGCCATGACGCCGCTTCGATGAGACGCAAGGCGGCCGCCAGCAGCTGCGGGTAGGGATGGCGGTAGCCGGAGAGCACCGTGATCGGCTGGTCGATGCCGAAGTACCGCAGCCAGCCATAGACACCGCGCAGGATATCCAGTGTCACCGGATCGATCTGGACCGCGAAGTTCAGTTGAACATCACACAGCACCCGGCAAAGCGCAACGTACCCCTCCGGGATCAGTTTGCCGTCAGCCCAATAGACCGCCTTAGCGGATTCCCGCCCGCGCAAGAGCCACAGCACGCGGGGCTGCGACCAGAAGTCCCCGCCCCATCCCGGAATCGGGAGGGTCAGGCCGGCGACGACCGCCGCGCTGTGCTGCAGGAACCGCCGTCGCGCGGGCACGAGCAGGTCGTCGTTCGGATTGGGAAGCATGGAGCAGGAAGGGAACTGAGCGAGCCTCCATGATCGCGGCCAATCACCATCACCTTTGGCCGATTGCGCACGGAAATGCATCCGCTTTCCACGCGTGCGGCAGCTTCCCTGAATCCGAAGCGTTTTCCCGACCGAATTGCGGGTTGCGCAGGTCAAATCCGGCGAGATGATCGAACGGTCTACAACGCGACCGAATCGATCATGTCATTCACCCTCAACCCGCACGCACTGGATCCGAAGCTCGGCTTCGACATCGGCTTCGACTATGCTCGACGCGGGCTCTATCTACCGTCGAGCGTCCGCGATGCCGGCGACGCGCTGCCGCCGCACATTTTCCATGGGACACCGCTACGGCACGCAGAAGTTCCAGCTGAACCGGCCACGCGGTGATCGCTTCGTCCGCAAATGGCTGCAGTTGCGCGTCAACGCGTGGCGTTGCGAGCGCCATTTCGACGAACGGATCACGCCGGACTATCTGCGCACCATCGACCTGATCGTCGTGGCCAATCACGTGAGCCTGCTGGACGGGGTCCTGATCGCGCTAGCCAGCCCGGTACCGCTGACGTTCGCGGTCGACCCGGACTATGCACGCCATTCCCGCCTCGCGATGGCGGGCATGCGGGCGCTCTCCCGGCTGGGCTTCGGTCAGGTGGTCCCCCTGGGCAGCAGCGCTCCATTCGCCTTGCGGGCACTCCGGAACCGCCTTCACGCCGGCGAAGCGGTAATGCTGTTTCCGGAAGGAGCGATCCGGCCCGGTACCGCCCCGCTGCCCGAGCAGCCCGGCGTCGCCTGGCTCTCGCACTGGACCGGTGCGGCGACGATCCACATTGAGATCGGTGGCGCGGAGCAGAGCCGCCTGTTCGCGAAGGCTGGCACGCGCTGGTGGCCGGCGATCACGCTTGCGTTCCGCCGGCGTGTGGAGGTGGTCCGGTGAAACGGCCCGCGAAGGCCGCGGCAGAGATCGACCGGCCTGGCCGACCCGTGACCCGGTTTCGGTGCGTCGTGTGTGGCCATCTGTCGGCAGGGCGAATCCCTGGCCGCGGGCGTGGCGACCGGACCTTCCGCTATCCGCGGCGCCACCAGATCGACGGCCAGGTTTGCGATGGCTGCTTCCGTGAGGCCGAATGGGGCGAACTCGAGGGAGCGCCTTGATTCCCTGACCGCACTCTTCCCCTCACTCGTGGGACTTGTGCCGGCCAGACCCGGGAGTAACTTATCTGGACGGCTTATAGACAGGGAGGAGGTTCCGATGAACCAAGAAAACACGACACACGAAGCCATGGCGCAGCAGCGCTGCACCGTCGGGGTCCGGCTGGCGGTCGGGCTCGGCACGCTGGTGACGGTGGCCGCAATTGCCACGCTTTCCCGCCTGCAGGTTATCTAGCAAATGGGCGACAACTTCGCCCTCATTATGGATACACACAACATGATTCGCCAACACGATATTCGCCGCGCGACCCTCCGACAGGAAGCGAACCAGTACTGGTCATCGGTCGTCTTTTCCGAATGCATGGCCACGGGGATGCTCGCCGCCGCCTGCATCCTGATCGGCATGAATCCGTACGCCAGCCTGGCCCTCGCGGCGCTGGTCGGCTTCCTTGTGCTGTCGAGCGCGCGTGCGCGCCGACTCATCGGCTGGGTCTCGACCGCGCTCTACACGCTCATGGGTGCCTATGCCGGCTATGCATGCGAGTCCTGGGCGCTCGGAATCATCCTATCGATCTTCGTCTTCCTGCTGTCCTCGGGCCTGGACGACATGGGCAACCAGCACTACGACGACCTGCAGTCGCGCTCGCTGAGCGACGGACGTGCGAATCGGCACGCTTTTCCCCTGCCTTTTGCGGGCGTCCCCTCAGCGATGGCGGGCAACAATGGATGAACCCACCCGCCATTGCCCCTCCGAAGAATCACCCTATGCCTAAACATCCTCTTGCCGCTGCTGCCCGGGCTGGCACACGCATTCAGCTTTGGCTTTCCCGAAGCGGCGTCTGCCGTCGTCACCACTTCGATCGATATCGAGGCGGCCTTTTCCCCTGAAGCCGGCGCGCTCGAGCTCGTGCTCAAGGTGATTGGATCGGCCAAGCAATCGATCCGCGTGTCCGCCTACAGCTTCACCTCCGCCCCCGTCACGAAAGCGCTGATGGACGCCCGCCGGCGCGGCGTGGACGTGCAGATGGTAGTCGACCAGCGCAACAATCTGGTGGAGGACCGTAGCGGCAAGGCCGCCGCCGCACTCGGCGCGCTGGTAACCGCCGGCATCCCGGTGTGCACCGTCAGCACGTTTGCCATTCACCACGACAAATTCCTGTGTGTCGATGGCCGCACGGTCGAAACCGGTAGCTTCAACTACAGCGATGCCGCGGCCCGGCGAAACAGCGAAAACGTGCTGGTGATCGGGGACCGGCCCGACCTGGCGAGGCGCTATCTGCAGCATTGGCAGAGCCGCTTTAACGCCGGCGTGCCCTACCGCCCGAACTACTAGGAACCACACGACCATGTACCCGTGCCAGTGCGTGGCGTGCAGCCGGGGGACCCTCCGCCCGCGCGACTCGGATCCGGAAGGGCATGCCGCCGAGGTTCGGCGCTCCGCCGCGCTGGGCTATGGCCGCAGCGACCTGGAGCTGTTGCCGCTGCGCTTCCTTCCCGTGCTGTCGATCCGGGAGTGCGACCCGTTCACCCGTGCCGAAGCCGCTGTGATCGTCGAGCGGCGCCGTTGGCTTGCCCACGCAGGAGGCAGCGAATGAGCCATCTTGTACACATCCTGGGCCAGCCCTATGCCCTCTCCGATCTGATAGAGAGCGACAGCGACTACTACGCGGTGCTCGAGCGCGCGAAGCGCACCGTTGGCCATGCCGAGTGCGGATGTATCGGCAGTTCTCCCTTCCCGAAGCTGCAGATCCGTCGCCACGGACGTCCTACCCGCTGGCCAGATGGCCTGAACAGGCGCACCTGCACGCGAAGGATTGCCCATTCGGGCGAGCCTGGGGCACGCGTCCGGAAGGCACCGTCTCGACGGCGCCGTTCGCGGTCAAGGACGGGACACTGGATATCCGCCTGGATCTGGCCTTGACCGTGATGCCGCGCGATGCACCGACGGGGCCGGCCGAGGCGGTAGCGGGCGATCGCAGCCATAGCGCTCGGCGAACGGCAGGGCTGCTGGCCTTGCTGGAGTATGCCTGGGAGACTGCCGGGCTGAATACCTGCCAGGCGCGGTGATCGTGCCGCACATGCTCGCGTCGGGCAAGATCAACGTGCTCGCGCTGATCGGGTCGAGTAAGGTCGCCGATCACCTAAAGAAACAGCATCCGAAGTCGCACCGGCTACGCGCGATTCTCGGGCTCGACGCGAAGAACGCGGCGATCGTGCTGCCGGACGCGGATCTCGAACTGACCGTGAAGGAGTGCCTCCTCGGCGCGCTTTCATTCAACGGGCAGCGCTGCACAGCGCTGAAGATGCTGCTCGTGCATCGGTCGATCGTCGGCCCGTTCCTGATGCGGTTTTCCGAGGAACTCGCGAAGATGAAGATCGGCATGCCGTGGGAGAAAGGCGTTGGGATTACGCCGCTGCCGGGAGTGCATCGCACCGCTTACATGACCGAGGCGATCGACGACGCGAAGGCGAAGGGCGCGCAGGTGGTGAACGCGTCGGGCGGCGTGTTCTGCAAGACGTTGTTCTATCCGGCCGTCGTGTATCCCGTTTTCGAAGGGATGATGCTGTATCGCGAGGAACAGTTCGGGCCGATCATTCCGGTTGCACCGTTCGATGACGTGGAAGTCGCGCTCGATTACGTGACGACGTCGGAGCACGGGCAGCAGGTCAGCATCTTCGGATCCGATCCGAAACAGATCGGCGCGCTCGTCGATCCACTCGTGAATCAGGTCTACCGCGTGAACATCAACTGCTAGTGCCAGTGCCAGTGCCAGTGCCAGTGCCAGCGCGGGCCGGACGTGTTTCCGTTCGCGGGGCGCAAGGATTCGGCCGAGGGCACGCTGTCCGTCACAGACGCCCTGCGCGCGTTCTCGATTCGCTCGATGGCGGGCCGAGGTGGGCGGCAGCGCATCGAGCTGGGCCAAAAAGCTCTCGCCCGGCACGGTGAGGAGCTGCTTGACGCCGTGCACGAGCAACGGGTCCACCACCAACTGACCGCCGGTGCGTTCGCGCGGCGCGGCGGGCGTATTACGGGATTGCGTCGTACCGATACAAGTCAGACACCCACCACAGATACTGCTTTAGTGTTGAGGTAAGTTTCCATCGCTTCTAGGCCTCCTTCCGTGCCGTAACCCGAATCCTTAATACCCCCGAAGGGCAGCTCTGCCGAAGGCAAAGCGGGCTGGTTGACCCACAGCATTCCGGCCTCCACGCGATCGGCGAGCAAATGCACGTTCTTAATCGAGCGCGTAAAGGCATAAGCTGCCAGTCCGTAGGGCAGGCGATTGGCCTCGGCAATTGCCTCTTCCAGTCGATCAAAGGTCAGCACGCCTGCGACGGGGCCGAACGGTTCATTGTTGAACAGGTCGCATTCGGTCGTCAGGTTGCTGATGATGGTCGGCGCAAAGAAGTTGCCTGCGCTGCCCACGCGCTCGCCGCCAGTGAGGATGTCGGCGCCGCGTTGGCGGGCGTCGGCCACCAATTTCTGCATGGCTGCTACGCGGCGTGGATTGGCCAATGGACCCAGGGTCGTACCTTCGGCGAGGCCATCGCCGAGCTTGAGTGTCTGCGCATGCTGTGTGAACGCCTTTGTGAATTCGTTGACCACACTGCTATGCACCAGGAAGCGCGTGGGCGAGATACAGACCTGTCCCGCGTTGCGGAACTTGGCTGCACCAACGGTCTTTACGGACAGTGCTATATCGGCGTCCTCGGCCACGATCACGGGGGCATGGCCGCCCAGTTCCATGGTCACGCGCTTCATATGCTGGCCCGCCAACGCTGCCAGCCGCTTGCCCACAGCGGTGGAGCCAGTGAATGTCACTTTGCGAATCACAGGATGAGGGATAAGGTAGCCGGAAATCTCCCCGGGATCGCCAAAAACTAGGCCGACCACACCAGCCGGAATACCTGCATCGACGAAGCAGCGCATCAGCTCGGCCGGTGCGGCTGGCGTTTCCTCGGGGGCCTTGCACAGGAAGGAGCAGCCAGTGGCCAGTGCGGCACCAATCTTGCGCACAATTTGATTGATAGGGAAGTTCCAGGGCGTAAAGGCCGCCACGGGCCCCACGGGCTCCTTGATCACCAGTTGTTGTGCGGCAACGTTGCGGCCCGGCACGATGCGCCCATACACACGGCGGCCCTCGTCAGCGAACCATTCGATAATGTCAGCGCCTGCATTTACTTCAGTGCACGCCTCGGCTAACGGCTTGCCATTTTCCTGTGTCAGCAGGCGAGCGATGCAGTCAGCGCGTTCGCGCAGCAGAGCGGCAGCGCGCCGCATGACGGCCGCGCGCTCATAGACCGAAGCGTCGCGCCAAATCTCAAAGCCTTTTCGCGCAGCGGCTAGCGCGCGGTCAAGTTCAGTGATGCCGGCATGGGCCACGGTGCCGATGACCTGACCCGTGGCTGGGTTGCGCACTTCGATGGTCTTGCCACTGGCGGCATCGACCCATTCGTTGGCGATCAGGAGTTGGACGTTGGGGTAGGAGGCGCTCATGTGATGTGTCTCTTGCAAGGTTCAAAAAGTCAAGTTGCCGCAGGTCACTGATCAAGGCGAATGTTGGCTGCTTTGATCACGCTGCTCCAGAGCTTCTGCTCCGAGCGCACGAAGCCGGCGAACTCGGCAGGAGCCATGGGCATGGGCTGGATACCCAACTCCTCCAGCTTGGCGCGCATCTCGGGATGCTTGAGCGCGGCTACGAGGTCCTTGTTCAGCTTGTTCACCACGCTTTCTGGGAGCTTGGCTGGGCCGACGAAACCCTGCCACGCATAGGCCTCGAAACCTGGCACGCCGGCCTCGGCCATGGTGGGCACATCGGGAAGCAGCGGCAGGCGCTGCGGCGTGGCCACGGCCAGCACGCGAACCTTGCCGCTCTTGATCATCGAAAGGCTGGGCGGCAAGTCCACGAACATGGTTTGGACCTGCCCGGCCATCAGGTCCTGCAGCGCGGGGGCCGAGCCCTTGTAGGGCACGTGCATTAGGTCGGTGCCCGTACGCTGCTTGAACAGTTCCAGGGCCACGTGTTGCGGAGAGCCGGCTCCCGGCGTCGCGTTGGAGATGGCGCCAGGAGATTTTTTCACGATCGCGAGCAACTCCTGTACGTTCTTCGCTGGGAAGTTGGGCGTGACGGCGAGCACTAGCGGCATCTTGCCCAGGCCGCCGATGAGTGTGAAATCCTTGTTTGCGTCGTAGGTCAGCGAAGCGTACATCGCGGGGTTGAATGCCAGCGTGCCCGAATCGGCCGTGCCCACGGTGTAGCCGTCAGGCTGCGAACGCGCGATGAGAGTAGCGCCGATGATGGTGGCTGCGCCGGGCCTGTTCTCCACCACCACGGGCTGGCCCAGGTCCCGGCCCATGCGGGTGGCGAGGTTGCGCGCGATCACGTCGGTGGTGCCGCCAGGCGCATAGGGCACGACCCATTTCACGGGCTGGTTGGGATAGGGGCCGTTTTGGGCGTGGGCGCCCATGCTGCAGACGAGCAACGCTGCGGCCATCGAACGGATGATGTGGTGCTTCATGATGTGTCCTCGGATCGTTTAAAATGAAATGCGTTAGCGTCGACAAACCTAGCGCCATGCGGCAAAGTCGGTGCGCCTGTTCTCGTCGGTGGGCGGGTACAGGCCCAGGATGGGGCGGCCTTCCATCCCCTTTTCCTGCACGAAGTCCTCGAACACGGTCATCTCAGTCGCCTCGGCGGCGATCTTGCCGGGGATCACGCCCTCGGATTCGCCCACGACCACGTCAGCGGAGAACACCGGCGCGTCCTCGCGCGCAGGCATATAGCGCAGCGTAAAGGCCTCACCCACCATGTTGGGCGGGCCGGAGTTCAATGGCCGCACGTCCTGGATGAACTGGTTGTGCATGCCGCCCTTGACAAGCACGGTACACAGCGTCGCGGTGCTCACGTTCATGAGCCGGGCCCGGGTTGTCGGGTTCATAGGGCTTCAATCAGAAGATGTCGGGCTCGGGAACGGCCTTGCCGAAGGTGGTTTCGAGAAAGTCGAAGTCACAACCTTCGTTAGCCTGCAAGATGTGGCGGCCGAACATCCAGCCGTAGCCGCGCTCGTAGCGCGCGGGCGGCGGCGTCCACTGTGCCTTGCGACGGCCAAGTTCCTCGTCGCTGACTTCCAGGTGGATACTGCGGGAGGGTACGTCCACGGTAATGCGGTCGCCGGTCTTCACCAGCGCCAGCGGGCCGCCGATGGCCGCCTCGGGCGAGCAATGCAGCAGGCAGCCGCCATAGCTGGTGCCGCTCATGCGTGCGTCCGACAGGCGCAGCATGTCCGAGACGCCCTGCTTGAGCAGCTTAGTGGGGATGGGCAGCATACCCCATTCGGGCATGCCCGCGCCGCGTGGGCCGGCGTTGCGCAGCACCAGGATGTCGTCGCCGGTCACGTCCAGGTCAGGGTCGTCCACGGCCAGCTTGAGGCTGGGATAGTCGTCGAACACCAGCGCCCGGCCGGTGTGCCGCAGCAGATGCGGCGCGCAAGCGCTGGGCTTGATGACCACACCGTCGGGCGCTAGGTTGCCGCGCAGCACGGCGAGCGCGCCTTCGGCGTAGATGGGATTGTCGAGCGGCCGGATCACGTCGTCGTGGTAGACTTCGGCGCCCGCGATGTTCTCGCCGATGGTCTGGCCATTGACGGTCAGGGCCTCCGTCTTGAGGTGGGAGCGGATGCGTTCCAACAGGGCGCGCAAGCCGCCGGCGTAGAAGAAGTCCTCCATCAAGTAGGCATCGCCACTGGGCCGGATGTTGGCGATCACGGGCACGCGGCGGCTGAAGGCGTCGAAATCATCCAGGCTCACCGGGTGGCCGGCGCGGCGCGACATGGCGATCAGGTGGACGATGGCATTGGTGCTGCAGCCCATGGCCATGGCGCAGGCGATGCCGTTCTCGAAATTGGCGCGCGTGAGCAGTCTCGCGGGCGTGAGGTCTTCCCACACCATCTCGACGATGCGACGGCCGCACTCGGCGCTCATGCGGATGTGGTTGGCGTCGGGCGCGGGGATGCTGGATGCGCCCGGCAGCGCCAGACCGACGGCCTCTGCGATGCCCATCATGGTGGCGGCCGTGCCCATAGTCATGCAGGTGCCGTGGCTGCGCGCGATGCCGGCCTCCATCTCGGCCCAGGCCTGGTCGGACAGGCGGCCCGCGCGGCGCTCGTCCCAGTACTTGAAGGCGTCCGAGCCCGAACCCAGCACCTTGCCCGTCCAGTTGCCGCGCAGCATGGGGCCGGCGGGTAGGTAGATGAACGGGATGCCCATGGACAACGCCCCCATGGTCAGGCCGGGCGTGGTCTTGTCGCAGCCGCCCATGAGTACCGCGCCGTCCACCGGATGGCTGCGCAGCAGTTCCTCGGTCTCCATCGCCAGGAAGTTGCGGTACAGCATGGTCGTGGGCTTGACCATGCTCTCGGATAGCGAGATGGCCGGAAGCTCCAGCGGGAACCCGCCCGCCTGCAGGATTCCACGTTTGACGTCGTCCACGCGCTGTTTGAAGTGTGCGTGGCATTGGTTGGCATCGCTCCAGGTGTTGACGATGGCGATCACGGGCTTGCCCATCCAGTCGTCGTAGCCATAGCCCATCTGCAGCACGCGCGAGCGGTGGCCGAAGGATCGGAAGTCGTCGGGGGCAAACCAGCGCGCGCTGCGCAGGCTCTCGTAGGGGCGTTTCATGAGGGCTGTCTCCTGACTCGGGGCAATGAGGCCCGAAAGCGGAGCTGACGTTGGCTCCGCATACTTTGTGGGTGGGTATGGCTCGGCAGGCCGCTTCGGCATCAGGTCACCGGTGCCGGGTTGAACAGCACGAGCTGGTTGTGCAGCTTCCAATGCTCAGCCCAGGGTTTTCTGCGGCCGCTGGCCACATCGAGCATCAGGTGGAACAGCTCCCAGCCCACGTCCTCAATGCTGGCCTCGCCGTCGGCGATCCGGCCGGCGTTCACGTCCATCAGGTCATGCCAGCGCCGTGCCAGGTCGCTTCGCGTGGCCACCTTGATCACCGGGCAGGCCGCCAGGCCATAGGGCGTGCCGCGCCCGGTGGTGAAGATGTGCAGATTCATGCCTGCCGCCAGTTGCAAAGTGCCGCAGATGAAGTCGGACGCCGGCGTGGCCGCGTAGGTCAGGCCCTTGGTCGCCAGCTTTTCGCCGGGCGCCAGCACGCCGCTGATCGGCGCCGAGCCCGACTTGATGATCGAGCCCATGGCCTTTTCGACGATGTTGGACAGGCCGCCCTTCTTGTTGCCCGGCGAGGTGTTGGCGCTGCGGTCCACACGGCCGCGCGCCAGGTAGGCGTCGTACCAGGCCATTTGGGCGATCAACGCCTCGGCCACCTCGGGAGTGGTTGCGCGGGCGGTAAGCTGAGCGATACCGTCACGCACCTCGGTCACCTCGGAGAACATCACGCTGGCGCCGGCACGCACCAGCAGATCGGAGGCAAAGCCCACGGCGGGATTGGCAGTGGCGCCGCTGAAGGCATCGCTACCGCCGCATTGCACCCCCACCACCAGCTCGCTCACCGGCACCGTCTCACGCCGTCGCACGTTTAGACGCTCCAGGTGTACACGGGCCTGGCGCATGATGGAGTCGATCATGCTCATGAAGCCCACGTGCGCTTCGTCCTGCAGGCACACCACATCCAGCCCCGGCTCGGCCTGCGGCGCCGCGTCGCGTGGCATCGGCACTAAGGGAGCCTCGGCTGGCAGCAGGCGTTCTGGTTGCAGCTTCTCGCAGCCCAGGCTGACCACCATCACCTCGCCGCCGAAGTTGGGGTTGCGGCTGATGTTGCGCAGCGTGCGGATGGGAATCACCGCGTCGGGCGCGTCGATGGCTACGCCGCAGCCGTAGCCATGCTCCAGGCCCACCACGTCGTCCACGTGGGGAAACTGCGGCAGCAGCTCGGACTTGATACGCTGCACGGCGGTTTCCACCACGCCCTGCACGCATTGCACCGTGGTGGTGATGGCCAGGATGTTGCGCGTGCCCACCGAGCCGTCGGCGTTGCGATAGCCCTCGAAGGTGTAGCCCGTAAGCGGCGCTGCTGCGGACGCGCTCTGCGTCGCCTTGGGCAGATCGTCGAGCGAGCGCGGCTCGGGCATGGCCAGCACCCGCTCATGGACCCAACTGCCGGCCGGTAGATCTTGCAGCGCGGTGCCTATCACGACGTTGTAGCGGCGCACCGGTGCACCCTTGGCGATGGGCTCCAGGGCCACCTTGTGGCCCTGGGGCACCCGCTCGATCAGGACAAGACCGTCGGCAAAGCGGGCTCCGGCGTCGAGGCCGCCGTCGTTGGCGACAATGGCAACGTTATCGCCGTCATGCATCTTGATAAAAAATGGCTTAGTGGTATCAGTCATGGTGTTTTCAGTCTGTGATCGTGATGAGCAGCAATCAATCGATGCTGATCTTGCCGGTCTCGATCACCTTCTTCCAGCGCGCGAATTCGGCGGCCTGGAAGGCGGTGAACTGTTCAGGCGTATTGCCGACGACCTCGAAGCCCAGATCCCGCAGCCGAAGCTTGACTTTCGGATCGTTCAGACCTGCAACCAGCCCATCGTGTAGCTTGGCTTTGATGTCGGCGGGCAGGCCTCTGGGCGCTGCGAAGGCCTGCCACGAATAGACGGTCACGTTCTTGTATCCCAGCTCTTTCATGGTGGGTACGTCAGGCAGCAGTGGCGAGCGCTCAGAGCCGGTGATGGCCAGTGCCCGAAGCTTGCCGGCCTTGATGTTGGGCATGCCGGTGTTCATGAAGTAGGCGTCCACGTGGCCGGCCAGCAGATCAGCCATGGCGGGGCCTGCACCCTTGTACGGCACGTGCACGCCGCGAGTGCCCGTCTCCTGCCAGAACAATTCGGCCGTCAGGTGGTCGGAAGTACCATTGCCGGCCGAGGCAAAGGTCACCTTGCCGGGGTTGGCTTTGAGGGAAGCCAGCAAATCACCAAAGTTCTTGTAGGGCGACGCGGCGGGCACGGCCAGCACGTTGGGCGCTTGTACGGCTACGGTGATGTAGTCGAAATCATGGAGGGCGTCATAGCCAACGTTCTTGACCAGATGCGGGCTGAGCACAAACGGCCCCAACGATGAGACAAGCACCGTATAGCCATCGGGTGCAGCGCGCCGGGCCACGTTCGCAGCCAATACACCGCCTGCGCCAGGCTTGTTTTCCACGATCACGGTACCGCCCAGTTTTTCCTGGAGCTTCGGGATGAGCGTGCGTGCAACCAGGTCGGAAGAGCCACCAGGTGCGAATGAAACGAGCAGCGTAACGGGTCGAGCGGGCCAAGCCTGCGCAAGCGCGGCACCTGTCGCGACGAGCCCCAGGGCCAACGTGGCAAGAAAACGTCTCATCGTGTTGTCTCCTGTGTGGTGATGCAGTAAGGAAAAGATGTGGGTTACCGGCTGCTCGGGAAACTGAACACCGCTCCCTCGCGCAGACCGGCCGAGGGCCAGCGCTGCGTGATGGTCTTGCGCTTGGTGTAGAAGCGCACGGCGTCGGGGCCGTAGGCGTGCAGGTCGCCGAACAGGCTGCGCTTCCAGCCGCCGAAGGAGTGGTAGGCAACCGGCACCGGCAGGGGTACGTTCACGCCCACCATGCCGACCTGGATGTGGTCGGTGAAGTAGCGCGCCGCCTCGCCGTCGCGGGTGAAGATGCAGGTGCCGTTGCCATACTCGTGGTCGTCGATGAGCTGCATGCCGTCCTGCAGCGTCTTCACGCGCACGATGCCGAGCACTGGGCCGAAGATTTCCTCCTGGTAGATGCGCATGCCGGGCTTCACGTGGTCAAACAGGCAGGGGCCGAGGAAGTACCCTTCTTCATGCCCCTTGACCTTCAGGCCGCGGCCATCCACCAGCAGGGTGGCGCCTTCGACCACGCCGGCATCGACGTAGCCCTTGACCTTCTCGAAGTGGGGCTGGGTGACCAGCGGGCCCATGTCGTTGGCGTTGTCGGTGCCGGGGCCGACCTTCATTTTGGCGATCTCGGTCTTCAGGCCTGCGATCATCGCGTCGGCCGTGTCGTCCCCCACGCAGACGATCAGCGGTACCGCCATGCAGCGCTCGCCGCAGGAGCCGTAGGCCGCGCCCATCATGGCGCGCACGGCATTGCCGATATCGGCGTCGGGCATGACGATGGCGTGGTTCTTCGCGCCGCCCAGGGCCTGCACGCGCTTGCCATGCTTGCAGCCTTCCGAATAGATGTACTCGGCGATGGGTGTGGAGCCGACAAAGCTCACGGCCTTGACGCGCGGGTCGGCCAGCAGCGTGTCCACTGCTTCCTTGTCGCCGTTGACCACATTCAGCACGCCGGGCGGCAGGCCAGCCTCCAGTGCCAACTGAGCAATGAGCAAGGTGCTGCTCGGGTCGCGCTCGGAGGGCTTGAGCACGAAGGTATTCCCACAGGCCACGGCCATAGGCCACATCCACAGCGGCACCATGGCCGGGAAGTTGAAGGGCGTGATGCCGGCGGTGACGCCCAGCGCCTGGTGCTCCGCCCACGAGTCAATGCCGGGACCGACGTTGCGCGAATGCTCGCCCTTGAGCAGCTCGGGCGCGTAGCTGGCGTACTCCACGTTCTCGATGCCGCGCTGCAGCTCGCCATGCGCGTCGGCCAGCACCTTGCCGTGCTCGGCAGTGATGAGGGTGACGATCTCGTCGGCGTGCTGCTCCAGCAGCACCTTGAGCTTGCTCATCACGCGGGCGCGCTTGAGCGGGGGCGTATTGCGCCAGGCGGGGAAGGCGCGCTCGGCCGATGCGATGGCGGCTTCCACCGTGGCCTTGCTCGCCAGCGCCACATTGGTGGTGGATTGGCCCGTGGCGGGGTTGAACACCGGCTGGGTACGCTCGGTGTCGGCGACGATCTGGCCGTCGATCAGGTGGCCGATGGTAGGGGCGGTGGTTTGGTCGTTGCGCATGGTGGTTTCAAGCAAAAAAAGGCGGCTCCAGCGCCTATCCATCAAGCGCTAGCAACCATGAAAAAGGAATTCCACAGGGCTGGGGGCTACTACAAGACCTTGCCTGGGTTCATCAAGCCTTGTGGGTCGAGCGCCTGTTTGACGCGGCGCATCACGTTCAGCTCGGCCTGCGTCTTGTAGAGAGCCATCTCGTGGCGCTTGAGCTGGCCGATGCCATGCTCCGCGCTGATGCTGCCGCGCATCGCGGTCACGGCGTCATGGAGCAGCTTGTTGACGGCATCGGTCTCGCGTTGCCATGCGGCGGGCTCGATGCCGGCCGGTGCGCTGACGTTGAAGTGCAGGTTGCCGTCGCCCAGATGCCCGTAGACGATGGGCCGGGTACCGGGAAATGCCTGCTGCAACGCTGGCAGCATCTGCTCCACGAAGACCGGGATGCGCGAGATCGGCAGCGAGACGTCATGCTTGATGTTGCTGCCGTCCATCTGCTGGGCATGGGTGATGTTTTCGCGAAGCATCCACAGCGTCTGGCCTTGCGCCAGATTGCTTGCCAGTACCACGTCCTCCAGGCATGCGTCCGCCATGCAGGCCATCAGCGCGGCCTGCATGGCATCACGCAAGGTTTCGTCGCTGCCGCCGTCCGCCGCTTCCATCAACACGTACCAGGGCCAACTGCCCTCCAGCAGAGCAGGGGTGTCGGGGAAATAGCGGCGCACCAGATCAACCGCCGCACTGGAGATCAACTCGAACGCGGTGAAGCGCTCGCCCAGGTGGCCGCGCATGGCGCCCAGCAGCCGCACGGCCTGATTGATGGACGATACGCTCGCGAAGGCGACGACCTCGGCGCTCGGGGCTGGAAACAGTTTGACCGTGGCCGCCGTGATGATGCCGAGCGTGCCCTCCGCGCCGATGAACAATTGCTTGAGGTCGTAGCCCGTGTTGTCCTTGCGCAGCCCGCGCAGCAGGTCAAGGCGTTCGCCGTCCGGCAGCACCACTTCGAGGCCCAGAACCAAGTCGCGCATGTTGCCGTAGCGCAGCACCTGCACGCCGCCCGCATTGGTGGCGATGTTGCCGCCGATCTGGCAGGAGCCCTCGGCGCCCAGTGACAAGGGGAACAGCCGCCCCGCTGCCGCGGCTTGCTCCTGCAGGGTCTGCAGGATGCACCCCGCCTCCACCGTTGCAGTGTTGTTCTCGGGGTCGATTTCGAGAATGCGGTTGAGCCGGCCGAGCTGCAGAATGGCCTGCCGGCCACTGGCTGTGGGCACCGACGCGCCGCACATGCCCGTGTTGCCCCCCTGCGGCACCAGGGCCACGCCGGTGTGTGCTGCGAACCGCACGATCGCTTGCACTTCGTCGGTATTGGCGGGGCGCAGTACCGCCAGCGCCATGCCCTCGAACTTGTTGCGCCAGTCTCGGATGTAGGCGGACAGGTCATCGCCGCGCTCTTCGGAAAGGACATGGGCCTCTCCGATCAGTGCGCGCGCTTCAGCCAGCCAGGATTGAGGATCGAAAGACATGGGGCTTCCTCAATAGCTGCCGGCAGTCGCCGGCCTCACGGCGGCCGGGGCCTTCTCGCGAAAGCGCGCGGCCGCAGCATCCAGGCCATCGCGCAATAGGATCGTGTCCAGCGCCACGGCAACGAACTGGGCACCCAGCTCCAGGCACTCACGAGCGCGCGGCTCATCCACCATCAGGATGCCGGGTGCCTTGCCGCAAGCCCGAATGCGGCGGATCGCGTCATTGATGGCCTGGTCCACCGCAGGATGGCGCGCTTTGCCGGCGTACCCAAGACTAGCCGACAAGTCGGCCGGACCGATGAAGATGCCATCGATGCCATCGATTGCCGCAATGGCCTCGATCTGCTCTAGTGCCTCGGCGGTCTCCACCTGCACCAGCAAGCACAGTTCATCAGCGGCGCGGCTCACATAATCTGCTGTCCGCCCGAAATTGGACGCGCGGGTGGAGCCGCCCATGCCGCGAATACCCTCCGGCGCATAGCGCATAGCCCGCACTGCAGCCTGGGCCTCTTCTGCATTCTGTACGAAGGGCAACAGTAGTGTCTGCGCGCCGATGTCCAGATAGCGCTTGATCAGCACTGGATCGTTCCACGCGGGTCGCACGACAGGATGAACTGGCAACGTCCCAGGAGCTGGCTGTGCAGCTGCTGTGGCCTGAAGCTGGCTCAGCATCAAAGGAACATCGGTCGGCGTGTGCTCGGTGTCCAAAAGCACCCAATCGTAGCCGGCGCCTGCCACAAGTTCGGATACATAGGGGGACGGGATGGTGGACCACAATCCGATCTGCGCGCGCCCCGCTTGCAATGCGCGCTTGAAGTGATTCTTAGGTAGCATCTTGATAAGTCAATTGGCTCGGATGTTGGCTGTCTTCACTACGCTGGTCCATCGCTCGACCTCTCCCGCAATGAAGCTGGCGGCCTGTTCTGGCGTCCCGGACGTAGGCACGTTGTTTATTTTTGCCAGCTGGGCAACTACGTCCGGCTGAGCCAGAATTGCTTGGCACTCCTTATTAAGTCTGTGCACGATATCGGCTGGCATCCGGGCGGGACCGGATAAGCTGGTCCATGAGTAATTGACGATGCGAGGCTGCCCGGCCTCGGCCATCGTCGGTACATTTGGCAGATTTGCCATGCGCTGCGAGCCTGCTACCGCCAGCGCTTTGAGCTTGCCGCCCTGGACAAACGACACTGCGGAGGTCGCAGGCACAAACAACAGATCCACCTGCCCCCCCATCAAGTCTGTCATCGCAGGGACATCACCCTTGTATGGCACGGCATTCAGAGAAACGCCTGCGGTCTGTTTAAACAGCTCGGTGGTCATGTGCCCGGACGAGCCGATACCGGTCAGCGCCACGTTCAGCGAATTCGGCTTGGCCTTGGCCATCGCCACAAGCTCCGCCACACTGCTCGCCTTGAGCGTGGGCGAAGCTACCAGCAGAACCGGTGCACGGCTTAGCAACGCTATGTGGGTGAAATCCTTACGCGTGTCGTACTTCACGTTTGGATTGACGAGCTGGTTGGTCGCATGTGTTCCTGGCCCACCAATCACCAGGGTGTACCCATCAGGCTCTGCACGGGCTACGGCTTC
>NZ_JBWKVH010000056.1:37271-40249 GCF_059421605.1 Cupriavidus sp. GW821-FHT02F09 | reverse complement strand
CTGTCGACTTCCACTTCGACGACGGCCAGCTCGTTGTCGACCGGCGTCAGTTCGCTGTCCACGTCGGCCTCGACCGGGATCAGCTCGCTTTCGACGGGGCTGAGCACGACGAACAGCAACCTGGATAGCCTGTCGACCTCGACGTCAACCGCGGCCAGTTTGCTGTCGACTGGCGTCAGCTCGTTGTCGACGGGTCTGAGCACGACAAACAGCAACCTGGACAGCCTGTCGACTTCGACGTCGACTGGTCTGAGTTCGCTGTCCACGTCGACCTCGACGGGTATAAGCTCGCTGTCGACCGGCGTCAGTTCGCTCTCGACGTCGGCCTCGACCGGCATCAGCTCGCTGTCCACCGGCCTGAGCACCACGAACAGCAACCTGACCTCGCTATCGACATCGGCGTCGACGGCAATCGTCGCAGTGAAGACGCATTACTACAGCGTCAACGACGGCGGCACGCAGGGCAGCAACTACAATAACGACGGCGCCACCGGCGTGAACGCGCTGGCGGTCGGTGTGAACGCGAGTGCCGCAGGAAGATCGGGCGTCGCCATCGGCAACGGAGCCATCGCATCGACGGATAGGTCCATCAGCATCGGCGAGGCAGCGGGCCAGGGAAGCAGCAGCGGTTCGTACAATGTCGCCGTTGGCTCGCAGGCGGGCCAAAACGTCGCTGGCGTATCGAATGTGGCCATAGGCGGCACGGCCGGCATCTCGGTCGCAGGCAACTACAACACCGGCATGGGAACGAGCGCAGGTGTCTTTGTTAGTGGCTCCGGCAATACCTCGTCGGGCTTTTGGGCCGGAGGCATGACCACTGGCAACCAAAACTCGGCATTCGGCACTTTTGCGGGCGCTGGCACCACCGGCGACAACAATGTGGCACTTGGCTCCTATGCCGGCGCTCGGGTCTCGGCTAACGATACCGTCGCCATAGGCAATTTGGCACTGGCGTCGAGTGACCGGGCCATCGCTATTGGCACCGGAGCCCAAGCGAACGGCACACAGTCTATCAGCATTGGTACTGGCAATATCGTCAATGGGAACAACAGCGGTGCTTTCGGTGATCCCAATACGATCAATGGTTCGGGATCGTACGCAATCGGCAACAACAACAACGTCAACGCCAACAACGCCTTCGTGATTGGCAACGGCGTCAGCGTGGGTACCGGCCTGGATGGCGCGGTGGTACTTGGAAATGGTTCAACGGTGGCCGCTGCTACGCCGACGCCTACGGGCACGATCGGCGGCACCACTTACACGTACGCCGGCGGGGCGCCTGCAGTGGGCGATGTGGTAAGCGTCGGCGCACCGGGCGCTGAACGGCAGATCCAGAATGTTGCGGCAGGTCAGGTCAGTGCAACCAGCACGGACGCTATCAACGGCTCGCAGCTCTACGCGACTAACATGGCGGTAGCGTCGCTGTCTACGTCTGCGGGATCGATGTCGACTGAAATCAGCTCGCTGTCGACCGGCGTCAGCTCGTTGTCCACATCCACGTCGACGGGTATCAGCTCTCTCTCGACGGGTCTGAGCACAACGAACAGCAACCTGAATAGCTTGTCGACTTCGACGTCGACGACGGCCAGTTCGCTGTCGACCGGTGTCAGCTCGTTGTCGACTTCGGCCTCGACGGGCATCAGCTCGCTCTCGACGGGTCTGAATACGACGAACAGCAATCTGGACAGCTTGTCGACTTCGACGTCGACGACGGCCAGTTCGCTGTCGACCGGTGTCAGCTCGCTGTCCACCTCGGCCTCGACCGGGATCAGCTCGCTCTCGACGGGTCTGAGCACGACGAACAGCAATCTGGACAGCCTGTCGACCTCGACGTCGACGACCGCCAGCTCACTGTCCACCTCGGCCTCGACGGGTATCAGCTCGCTCTCGACGGGTCTGAGCACGACGAACAGCAATCTGGATAGCCTGTCGACATCGACGTCGACGACCGCCAGCTCACTGTCGACCGGCGTCAGCTCGCTGTCGACCTCGGCCTCGACCGGGATCAGCTCGCTCTCGACGGGTCTGAGCACGACGAACAGCAACCTGGATAGCCTGTCGACCTCGACGTCAACCGCGGCCAGTTCGTTGTCCACGGGCGTCAGTTCGCTGTCCACGTCGGCCTCGACCGGGATCAGCTCGCTCTCGACCGGCCTGAGCACCACGAACAGCAATCTGGACAGCCTGTCGACTTCGACGTCGACCGCGGCCAGTTCGCTGTCCACGGGCGTCAGTTCGCTGTCGACCGGCATTAGCTCGCTGTCGACGGGGCTGAGCACGACGAACAGCAACTTGGACAGCCTGTCGACCTCGACGTCAACCGCGGCCAGTTCGTTGTCCACGGGCGTCAGCTCGCTGTCGACCTCGGCCTCGACCGGGATCAGCTCGCTCTCGACGGGTCTGAGCACGACGAACAGCAACCTGGATAGCCTGTCGACCTCGACGTCGACCGCGGCCAGTTCGCTGTCGACCGGTGTCAGCTCGTTGTCGACGGGGCTGAGCACGACAAACAGCAACCTGGACGGCCTGTCGACCTCGACATCGACCACGGCCAGTTCGCTGTCGACTGGCGTCAGCTCATTGTCCACCTCGGCCTCGACGGGTATCAGCTCGCTCTCGACGGGTCTGAGCACGACGAACAGCAATCTGGACAGCCTGTCGACTTCGACGTCGACCACGGCCAGTTCGTTGTCCACGGGCGTCAGTTCGCTGTCCACGTCGGCCTCGACCGGGATCAGCTCGCTCTCGACGGGTCTGAGCACGACGAACAGCAATCTGGATAGCCTGTCGACGTCGACGTCAACCACGGCCAGTTCGTTGTCCACGGGCGTCAGTTCGCTGTCCACCTCGGCCTCGACCGGGATCAGTTCGCTCTCGACGGGTCTGAGCACGACAAACAGCAACCTGGACAGCCTGTCGACCTCGACGTCAACCACGGCCAGTTCGTTGTCCACGGGCGTCAGTTCGCTGTCCACGTC
>NZ_JBWKVH010000056.1:0-37183 GCF_059421605.1 Cupriavidus sp. GW821-FHT02F09 | reverse complement strand
CGTACGAACAGCAACCTGGACAGCCTGTCGACCTCGACGTCAACCACGGCCAGTTCGTTGTCCACGGGCGTCAGTTCGCTGTCCACCTCGGCCTCGACCGGGATCAGCTCGCTCTCGACCGGCCTGAGCACCACGAACAGCAACCTGGATAGCCTGTCGACCTCGACGTCAACCGCGGCCAGTTCGCTGTCCACGGGCGTCACTTCGCTGTCGACCTCGGCCTCGACCGGCATTAGCTCGCTGTCGACGGGTCTGAGCACGATGAACAGCAACGTGACGAGCCTGTCGACCTCGACGTCGACTGGTCTGAATTCGCTGTCCACTTCCACGTCGACGGGTATCAGCTCGCTGTCGACGGGCTTGAGCACGACGAACAGCAACCTGAATGTCCTGTCGACTTCGACGTCGACCACGGCCAGTTCTCTGTCTACCGGCGTTAGCTCGCTGTCCACCAGCGTCAGCAGGCTGGAAACCAACAGCAACACGACCGGCAACAACGTTGCTGCGGCGCTCGGCGGCGGGGCGAGCTACAACTCGGCCACGGGTGCGGTGACAATGCCGACGTACAGGATGTACAACAATGACGGCACCGCCACCAACGTTTACAGCGTTGGCGACGCGGTCAACATGATCAACGGCAAGGGAATCAAGTACTTCCACTCGAACTCGACGGCCGCCGACTCGCAGGCGACCGGTATCGAGGCGGTTGCCATCGGCGGCGCGGCTGTGGCTTCGGGCGCCAATGCCGTCGCGGTCGGCGCCGGCGCCAATGCCTCGGCAACGAACGCGGTGGCGGTGGGCTCGGGATCCGTGGCGGATCGTGCAAACACTGTCTCAGTGGGGGCGCCTGGCGGCGAGCGGCAGATCACTAACGTTGCTGCCGCCACGCAGGGGACAGATGCCGTGAACCTGAACCAGTTGAACAGCGGTATCGCGCAGTCGAAAGACTACACCGACCAGCGGTTCAACCAGGTGCAGCAAAGTGTCAACGACACTGCGCGGTATGCCTACTCCGGTATCGCGGGCGCCACGGCCTTGAGCATGATCCCCGAACCGGACAAGGACAAGACCATCGCGCTCGGTGTGGGCCTCGGAAACTTCAAGGGCTACTCCGCCGTCGCGATCGGGGCTGCGGCACGCATCACCGAGAACATTAAGTTCAAGGGCGGCGTCGGCATCAGTCCGAACGGCGCGACGGTCGGTGTTGGGGCGGCAGTTCAGTGGTAATGGCTGGCCGCGGAAGGCGGGGGTGGTGCGGCCCCCCCCGCCGGCCGGAATATGCGACGCAAGAAGGAGATCGGATGAAGAATTCTCGCGTGATCAGGAACATTGTCGTGCTGGCGGTCACCGCCGTGCTCACGGCTTGCTCGGGCATCTCGACACCGCTCTACAACACCCAGGCGATCGACTCGCATACTGGAGCAAGGACGTACAAGGTTGAATGCCACGGCCTGCTCTCGAGTGTCGATACGTGCCGCAAGGCCGCCGAGCGCATCTGCACTGACAAGCCGGTGCACGTCATCGACGCGGTCGAGGACATCGCTAGGCCAGATGCCGTAGCGAAGGATCCTCGTGCGCTCGTATTCAGTTGTGGCGCGCCCGCCAAGGCACCAGTCGCTGCTGCCGTCCCGGCCGCACTTGCGCCGGTACCGGTGCAGGCGGTGACCAAGACCACGCTGTCCGCCGATGCACTGTTCGCCTTTGGCAAGTCTGCCACTGGCGATATTCCGCCGAAGGGGAAACTGGCGTTGCAGAAGCTCACCCAGACGCTGCGGCAGACGCCGCGCCTGGAAAGCGTGGAAGTCGTCGGCCATACAGACCGGATAGGTGCGGAGGCAGCCAACCAGAAACTGTCCGAGGTGCGCGCCCATACCGTGCGCGAATACCTGATCGCACATGGCGTGCCGGCCGCCGCGGTCACAGCCAGGGGCGTGGGCGCAGCACAGCCGGTGACACAGTGCGCCGAAAAGGGACGGGAGGCGTTGATCCGTTGCCTGGCACCGAATCGCCGCGTGGACGTTGTCGCCCGCTCGGGCGGTGCGCCCTGAAGGTGGCAACTCACCACGGGAGCAGTGCGCGGCGCGCGCCGTTTCCGGAGTACGACGGACGGGCGGTCACGGCAAGCCCGCCTTGACACAGCCTGTCAGCTGGCGGATCCGGCGGATCCGGCGCGATAGACGCGGGATCTATATCTTTCTTTTTGGTCTGCACACATGCGTATCGGAATTTCGGTCATCACCCACCAAGGCCAGAACATCTGGCAGAACGGTCTCGGCCAGAATGTGATCTTTCTGGCCGAAGCCTTCCAGCGCCTGCCGTTCGTGTGCGCGGTTCGCCTGATCGACGTCGGCGATCAGGGCACCATGCCACAGCAGGTCGATACCGCCGCGAAGGGCCTACGGATCATCACGACGCGCGAAGCGACCGACGAGGTCGACGTGATCGTCGAGATGGGCGGCGCCCTCGACGTCCAGTGGCTGGACCTGATGCGCGCGCGTGGCAAGAAGGTCGTCTATTACTGCTGCGGCCAGCCCTATGCCGGCCTGGCCGAGGCCGCGGTCTTCAACAAGCCGAGCCACGCCCCGCGCCCGGACCGCTGCGACGAAATCTGGCTGCTGCCGAAGGATGCGGCGCTCGCACCGGTCCTGCGCACGCTGCATCGCTGCGCTGTCCATTTGGTGCCCTATCTATGGCATCCGCAGTTCCTGGATCAGCGCATCCGCGAGGTGAGGGTGTACGGTCTGCATTATGGCTACGTGCCCGGTCAACACAGCAGCGGGCTGCGCGTGGCAATCTTCGAGCCGAATATCTCCGTGGTCAAAACGTGCAGCGTACCGATGCTGGTCTGCGAGGAAGCCTACCGTGCCGACGCCGACAGCGTACACGCTATGCACGTGCTCAATACCCTGCACCTGAAAGATCATCCGACGATGCTGCACTTCGCCAATTCTCTGGACTTGGTGCGGCAGCATAAGGCGACGTTCTACGGCAGGCACGACATCGTGGGGTTCATGGCGCAGCACGCGGATGCAGTCGTTGCTCACCAGTGGCAGAACGACCAGAACTACAGCTATCTGGATGCGCTCTACGGCGGCTACCCGCTGATCCACAACTCGCCGTGGCTGCAGATGTTCGGCGCCGGATACTACTATCCGGGCTTCGATGCTAAGCTCGGCGCACAGCAGTTGCACCACGCTGCCACGGAGCATGACCACAGGCTGGACGAGTACCGCGCCAGCGCCCGGCGGCTGTTCGACGCGGTCGATCCTTTCCACGCGGACAACCTTGCCGCATATGCAGAACGGTTGTTGCAACTCTGTGGCGGACTCGCGCGGGCCGGCACAAAGGGGTGGTGATGAGCCAGAGCAACAATGTCCGCGATCGCGCCGATGGGTTGCGCGTGGGGGTCTCCATTTACATACGCAAAGGCCAGCAGTCCCTGTGGGAGAACGGCATCTACCAGAACTGCATATTCCTGGTGATGCTGCTGATGCGCTCGCCGCGCGTGGCCGCGACGTACCTTGTCGCCGGCGGTGGCGACGGCGCGCCTGCCGATGCCGGCGCCTTCCTGGCCGATTCGCCGGTGCCGCTGATCGACATGCAGACTGCCGCATCGAGCCTCGACGTGATGATCGAGATGAGCGCCCAGCTGGATCGCGAATGGGTCATTGCCTTTCGCGACCGGGGCCGCAAAGTCGTCTCCATGCGCGTGGGCAACGACTACGTGATTGACATCGAGCGGATGGTCTTCGACCAGCCACACGGCCTGCTCATCAGCGGCGCGCCGTACCACGAGGTTTGGACGCTGCCAGAGTACGAGAACACCTGCGTGCCGTACTTCGGCAGCACGTTCCGCGCCCCCGTGCGCGTGGTGCCGCACCTGTGGAGTCCACTCGTGCTAGAGCGCGAGGCGGCGCGGCTGCCGGCCGGCCGCACGTTCGGTTACCAGCCGGGCCGGCGCCGCTGGCGAGCGGGCATCTTCGAGCCCAACATCTGCATGGTCAAGACGTGCTTCGTGCCGTTGCTGTGCTGCGAGGCAGCGCACCGCGAGAACCGGGACATGCTCGAACATGTCTGGGCATACAACACGCTTCACATGAAGGATCACGCGGCCTTCAATGGCTTTGCGCGCAGCCTGGATATTGTGCGGCATGGGATGGCCTCGTTTGAGGGCCGGTTCCCGTTCTACCAGGTTGTAGCGCAGGACGTTGATGTGGTAATCAGCCACCACTGGGAGAACGGTCAGAACTACGTCTACTACGAGGCGCTCCATGGCGGCTATCCGCTGATCCACAACTCACACCTGATCGGCGACTGCGGCTACCACTATCATGATTTCGATTGCGAGGAGGGCGGCCACACTCTGTTGCGCGCTTTTGCTGAGCACGACGTGGGACTCGACCGGTATCGCGCGACCGCGCGCGCGTTCCTGTGCGGACTAGATCCCGGAAACGAAGTCAATGTCCGGGTTTACAGCGACGCGCTCGCGGAACTCTATGCCGCGCGTTGAAGGAGGGAGCAGCGTGAAGGGCAGGATGAAGAGGCTTGCCGTGACGCTCATAGAGGCCGGCGCCGCCGGTGCGGCGTGGGCACAGAAAGCGGAATCGGCTGACTATCTGCTGCGCAACGCGGACAGTGTACTCCGGCAGCTCGACGCGGGCAATTTCGGGGAGCTCTGGGACGGCACGGCCGCCTTCATCAAGGCGGGGCTGCCGAGGGAGAAGTTTGTCTCCAGCACGCGACTGGCCCGCGAGGCGCTCGGAGCGGTCAGCCGGCGCAGATGGTCGTCGGTGGCGCACATCCGCGACGGGAAGAGTACGTCCGCTATCCCCAACGGCCGCTATGCGAACGTGGACTTCGTTGCCGAGCTCGCCAACGGGCGCACGGTGTTCGAGCTGCTTAGCTTCCGGCTTGAAAACGATGGCCGCTGGTACCGGACCGGCTATGCGCCGCGCCAGTACCAGGGCAGCGCGCCCGGTTTGGCGCAAGGAGCGGGGCGATGACCGGCTTGCGGATCGGGATCACCATCGGGCTGCATCATGAGCGGGAGACGCTCTGGAACAACGGCATCAAGCAGAATGCCGTTTTCCTCGCAGAGGCGCTGAAGCACTGCCCGAACGTCCAAAGTACGGTCCTCGTCAACACGACAGCCGTGCTGGTCACCCCAGCACTGCCGTGGGATCTAGGCCGCTGGCCGACGGCGAGCTTCGAGGCGGCCAAGGATGAGGTCGATGTGGTGATCGAACTGGGCGGTCAGCTTGATCCCGCGCAGACCGAATATCTGAAAGCGCGTGGAACGCGGCTCGTCTCGTACTGCTGCGGCTTCGAGTACGTGCACGCGATGGAGTCGGTGCTCTTCGGCAAGCCGATGTGGGGCGATAACCTGTTCATCAACCAACGCTACGACGACATCTGGATGATCCCGCAGGTTGCCAATATCAGTCAGTCGTACTTCGAGGTGCTGCGACGCCATCCGGCGCAGACGGTGCCGTTCATCTGGAGCCCGGTGTTTCTTGACGAGCGCGCCAAAGTGATGCCGGAAGGGGGGAGCTACCGCCCGCACGCGGGCGCCCGGCGTCTCAGCGTGATGGAACCCAACATCAATGTAGTCAAGTTCTGCCTGTACCCAGCGCTGATCGCCGAACTGGCTTATCGTCAGCGCCCAGACGATATCGCATTGCTGCAGGTCACGAACGCCGAGCAGATCGCGCGCCACAACCTCGAGTTCATCGGCCTGATGAATCAACTCGATATAGTGCGGCAGCATAAGGCGGTGTTCCTGGGCCGGCACGAGACACCTGTGTTCCTGGCGGAGAACACCGACATCGTGATCTCGCATCAGTGGGAGAACCCCCTGAACTATTTCTATCTGGAGGTCTGCTGGCAGGGCTATCCGCTTGTGCACAATGCCACGCTCTGCACTGACCTCGGCTACTACTACGTGGGCAACGACGTAGCGGGCGGCGCGCGGCGCGTGGTGGAGGCCATCGACGGGCACGATGCGCAGGCCACTGAGTACCGTGCTCGGCAGCGCGCGCTGATCGATCGCCACAGGCCGGACAACCGCCAGCTCGTCGCGGCCTACAGCGTGCTGCTGGACAAACTGGTGCGTAGGCCGCTGCGCTAAGGCGCAGCGGGACGGGGAGGGTACATGACGTCTGACAATACAATCGAAATCTTCCGGAAGATCTACCGGGAACGGGGGTGGTACTCTGGGCAGAGCGTCTCTGGTTGGGGATCGGAGCTGAGGAACACCGAGCGCATCATTCGTGAACTGCCTGGGTTCCTGCGGCGCCATGGCGTTACGTCAATGCTTGACGTGCCGTGCGGGGACTTCCACTGGATGCAACACGTCGACCTCTCCAGGATCGACTATACCGGTGCCGATATTGTGCCGGAGCTGGTGCAGGCCAACGAGGTGGCCTATGGCGGGCCGGGCCGGCGCTTCCTGACACTGAACCTGCTTGAGGACCGACTGCCTCCCGCTGACCTGATCCTGTGCCGCGACTGCCTGTTTCACTTCTCACATGCGGACGTTCTCCGCGCGTTGGAGAACTGCGCGGCCAGCGAGGCGCGCTACCTGTTGACCACAACCTTCCTGTACCGAACCTACCCGCGCAATGTCGATATTCAGACGGGAGAGTGGACGCCGATCAACTTGGAGCTGGCGCCCTACGAATTGGCGCCGCCGCGAGCGCTGCTGATCGAGGGCAGCACGGAGAGCATTTTCTACGGGCCGGAAGTGGGCGTCGTGCCCCAGGCGGACCGCTGCTTGGGCCTGTGGGATATGGAAACGGTGCGCGAGGCCGTGGCGCGCCACTGGGGCGACGGCGCGCCCGCCCGATGATCGTCGTCAGCCATTTCCGGCGGCCAGCCGCCGCGAGCCTGGTCAATCACCGCCGCTACGCCGCACTGCATGGATACCGGCATGCCTTCGTCGACGCGACTACCATGCCTGCTCAGCGGCAATGGCAACTGCTGTACAAGTACGAGGCACTATTGAACACACTGCGGCGAGTTCAGGCGGACGAGTTGGTTCTGCTGCTTGGCGAGGACGCCGCGATCGTGGATCCGATGCCCATCGATAGGCTGATGACCGGGCGCGACCGCCTGTTGGTGCGAACATCGTCCCACGACCTACCGCAGGTTGACGTGCCGTTCTGGCACAACACGCGGGCCGTGCACGAGACGCTGCATGGGCTTCTGAAGTGGTGCCGGCTCGGCGGTGAGCCGGTATACGCCGAGGCGGAGCTCTTTAGCGGCGAAGAGACGCAGCACTGTACGGCGCTGATCGATGGTGCTTGCCCAGTCATGCAGGCAGGTTATAGCTTCGATCCACAATGGTGCCGGCACCGGACCTTCGCGATCAGTATCGACGATGTCCCGCAGGACCCACGCCGCAAAGGCACAACGGCGCGCTTCCGTGACGTGCTGGTGGACCACATCAACCGCCGGCGCGCGGCCAGCCAGCCGCTGTTCAGCTTTCCCGATCACGCGCCGGCCGAGACGGCGGAGCGTGCGACTTAAAATCCGGGTCAGCCGATCGCGCTGGTGACGCTATACACGCCGAACATTAGCGTCTATGGACGCATGGCGGAGCATAGTTTGCGCCGCTATTGCGAGGCACACGGCTACACACTGCATGTGCATCGCAAGATCCCGGCCGAAATCGGCCTGACAGCCTCCAGAAACTGGTTCAAACGACGGCATGCTGCATGCGCATCTACAACACCACGAGTGGGTGGTACGGGTAGACGCGGATGTGCTGATTGCCGGCTGGCAGCGCAGGCTCGAGCCGTTGCTCGCGGGGCGGGACGTATTGCTCACCCACGACATCGGGCAGTGGGAGTTCAATTCCGACGTGATGGGCTTCCGTCTCACTGCACGCAACGATGCATTGCTGCAGCATGATGGTCGAGATTGTCGGTCTGACGGATGTCTCATCCGTCTACGCGAGCGGTGGCGACCAGCTTTACTTCATTCGCCCGCTGCGCCGGCGCGCTCGACGAGGCGCCGCGCGTGGACATTGTTGAGCTGAATACGCCCTGGATGTTTCGCAGGTCGGACAGCTTCATGGTGCATTACTTCGGCAAGTGGACAGAGCTACGTGCCATGATGATGGCTCACGATAGCGAACTGGGCAGTGAAAGCCGGGAATTGCGGCCACGCTTACTGTAGGCTTGCTGTACGGGGCTCAGTCGCTCTTGGGCTGGAGGGGCTCGTCAATGGCTCCATCGATTTCCGGATCCGGATCAATCCTTTCCAGGCGATAGCCGAGGGAGTACACAGAGGTCAGGCGCATGCCGTTTTCAGGACGTAATGCCAGCTTTACGCGAAGACGTGACAGGTGCGTGGTCACGGTGCGCGAGTCTGCCCCGATTGATCTCCCCCAAACGGTCTTCTCTAGCGATTCCCGAGGGACCATGCGGCCAAGATTGCGGAACAAGTAAAGCGCCAGGTTGAACTCGTGTGCGGTAACTCCGACCTTCACATTGTCCACATGAATGGACCGCTTGGCCGGATCGAGCAGATACGGTCCGACACGAATGACCTGGCTGGTCTCAGGATAAGCCCGACGTAAAAGCGCCCGTATCCTGGCCAGAAGGACATTGGCGCGGACCGGCTTCAGCAGGTAGTCATCGGCTCCAGCGCTTAGGGCGGTTACGACGTCATCGTCGGCGACATTGTTGGTAATGAAAAGCACCGGCAGCGTCTGACCGAGAACCTGCCGAACCCATTGCAGCAGTTCGATGCCGCTGATCCCTGGCAGGCGCCAATCAAGCAGCAGCAGGTCGAAGGTACCCTCGCGCAAAGCGCGCTGCAAGGCCGCGCCCTCGGCAAAGCAAGTACAACTGTAGCCGGCGCCCTCCAGAATCATGGCGATTCTCGCGGACTGCTCTTGGTTATCTTCGACTAAAGCAATTCTCATGATTCTTTTTTCTGACTACTGTCGAAACTATTCCCTGATCGTCAGGACTCAGTCTTTCGTGGTTCAGGTTGCGAGCAGGGCGTCGAGCGGCAGCGCTGCAGAGAAGAGGAACTCCTGCCCAAACTCGACTCCCCGCCGGTCCAATGCCCGGAGTTGCTGTTTGGTCTCGATGCCTTCGGCGACGAGGTCGGCGTCGTGCACTTGCGCACTCGTGAGCGCGAGCGACACCGCGGAGCGCATGCGCGGATCCTCAAGGTGGCTGATGAATGAGTAATCGATCTTCACTTCGTCGAACGGGCGGTTCGCCAAGAGCGAGAGGGACCGAGTAGCTTCGCGAGACGTCTAGCATGTTCCGCCTAGCCGCCGGCGTCGCTCCAACGATGCAGGATAACGAAGGCTGTGAACAGCAAGAGCGAGAACGGTGACAGCAAGAACCGGCGTGCCATCTGACTATGCGGTTGCGCCTGAAGCCCTGTAGCAAGCGGAATTCGCTAGTCAACGTCGGGTACTGCAGGAGCAGGAGCCGGGACGCAGAAAATACGACCTGGTATTGCTCCCCCGCGTTCCATATCAATGTGCTCAAAATACGACCCCTGAAAAATCCTGATGAGGCCTACCGCCGGTTCGTTTTCCAAGGTATATCCGACTGGTCAGGACCTCATGTACTTGAATATATAAATCAATTCTTTTTAGTAATTAGATTGACCGCTTTATCGCGAACTGTGGTGCTTCTTGTAGGAAAAAAGAAGGCAAATCTGCGGAAATGCGAGCCTTCCGGAAATGAGCTGGCTTTGATCTAGGCGAGCCTACAATGGATGCAATGAAGGAAGGTAAAACATTGTAAAAACCTGTTGTTATAGTCACTTATCGTCGCGGATGCACGAAGCATTGGTGGCGAGAAGCGCGCCTCCATTAATCGCTCGGAGAAGAATTCCTTGCCAGATGGCATAGCGAACCTAGAATTGGCCTGTCCGAGGATGGCACGCAGCTGATGGCCGTCAGCCACTTACGCGAATTCGCTGATGTCGCAGAGGGACCACACGATTTACGTGAGGCCGAGCCGGAGTGTCGGCCGTCGATCGGCAACAATGACGGTTAGCATGTTCTGCGCAATGACGTGGCTGCAGGGCGGCGTTACTGCGGTTGTATCCCGCTTTCCCGATAGGCGTCTGCCAGACGATGTTCCTCATCGGTCACGTAGCTTCCGAATTGTTCGGGCGATGTTGGCGGGACGATTTCCACTCCAACCTTCGCGTACCTATCCAAGACTGCCTGTTCCTTCAATGCGCGAGCAATACTGGCACTAAGCTTGCGGACGATGCCAGTCCGGCTGACTAGTTCGGTATAGGCGTTCAGTGCGATATCGTCGTGATTGGCCCACCGCGGTACCCATTGCTTGGCGAAATCATCAAAGCACTCAATGGGGAATTGCTGATGCGGATGAGCGCGGCGCTGTGCGGGATCGCTGACATAGCCGTCAGCAGGCCCAATTCGGAACATCTGCCAGGCCTCCTCCTTGGTCCGGAAATAGGGTGGCTCGGTGTAGAGCTCAGGGTACCTGGCCCACGATGAGCGACCACGTTCCACCGCGTCGGATACCAGCGCGTCATAGCCGGCTGCCAGCAGGGGCCAGAGCCAGCCACGCCTGCCGTCCGGGGTTCCTTCCCACTGGCTTCCAGTCATGCCGCCGCCGTGTCAAAGCAGGATCGGTAGCGGAGACGGTGGTAACGTCAACGCAAATGACTGCACATACATTTGCCTTACTACATAGTCGCCATTTGGGTCGATCCGGCGTGCGGGATCCCTGAGGACTATGCGACAATTCTCCACAGGAAGGCCTGCAAGCCGATGCGTGTCTCCCGCTACAAAGAAGCTGGAAATGGAGCGCAAGGTCAACGAGAGAGACGTCATGGCACGGGGAGACTCAGATGGCAAAGGCTAGGAAATTCCGTAGGTCGTAATGTTGCGGATTGTTTCTAGTGTGGTCAATTGCATAATATTCAGTCACTGTTGCGTGATGCGAATCCATTACGATCTTCACGATTTGAGGGCTCTTTATGAACTCGGGCGCCAGGGGGGATTCAATCGCGCCGCGGATGCGCTCTCCATCACACCCTCGGCGCTGAGTCGCCGTATCACCAAGCTCGAATCGGCGATCGGCGGGCGCTTGGTTGATCGCTCAACTCGAGGTATGACGTTCACTCCACTCGGGGATCAGCTCCTTCGGAGAATCCAGCCGGTGCTGGAGCAACTCGATGACGGTATCCAGGAAGCGGCGCGAATCGCCCAGGGGTTGACCGGAAAGGTAACGGTTGGGTGCATGGCATCCGTTGCTCACTCGCTGTTCTCTGCCGCGCTCGTGGAGTTCCACAATAGCTACCCAGATGTGCAGATACGTTTGCGTGACGACGCGGGCTCGCGCGTCAAGGAACTGGTACTGAATCGTGAAGTCGAGTTCGGCCTGACGACGCTACCGGGGCCAAGCAGCGAGCTTTACACCGAGTTGGTCGCTGTTGACGCTTTCATGCTGGCCGTACCGCAGAGTCATCCTCTGGCAAGGCATCCCACGCTGCGCTGGAGCGATTTGCCCGGTCACCGCGTCTTGGCATTCCGGCCGGGAAGCGCGACTCGGCAAGAAGTCGACCCTGTCCTCCAGAACGCAGGCATCGCCTTGCCCTGGTTCCACGAGGTGGATCACTTGTCGTCCATGTTGGGATACCTCGAACAGCTGCGCTATATTGCCGTTCTGCCGGGATTGCTGGCGTCGCAATTGAAAGGGCTGGTAGCCGTTCCCTTGACAGATCCCGCGATCCGTCGAGAGATTTATCTTGCCCGCCGTTGTGACCTGACATTGAGCACGCCTGGCCGGCTGCTGTGGGAAGTCCTGGCCGAGACGATTGCATCCGCCGTGCAACGGCATGATGGCAGTATGAGTGTAACTCTGACGCCAGTGCATGCCCACGACTAGGATTTGTAGCGCTACAGGTTATGAGCGACGTCCTGAACGACGTGTTGCTTGGCGGTCCTCAGCTATGTAGGACATTCCCCTTTATGTAGGCCTCGGACTTGACCGGTGGGAGTGGATGTGGGTGAGACGTGTATGCCTCCCGAAGCAGATCAACTGTGACGTGGTGCAGAAGCGCGGTGAACCACCCCTTTTTTCCTCTGCCTTGCAGCATGCCGTACACGTTCCAGCCCCTGTGGCACGCTTTCGCGGTTCTGTGCCCGGCACGTGTGTGGCTGACCCGTGTTCCCCTTGGCCCCCGCCCTTCGCTCCACCCACTCCGCTGCCGGTGTACCGGCATTGTTCGCAGGCTTCATCGCAAATGTGGCGGAGTCTGACTTCTCTCGTCCGTTCATCATCGGCTATGGCTCTTCGCCTTCCCAATACGGACTAGCCCTGTGCTGCGACTGGCCGGACGAGAGATCTCCCGGTTCCCGTGCAAGGAGCGTAGCCCCTCAGCGGGCCGCAGGTCTTGCTGTGGACGTTTCAAGATCGTGGACACCGGGCTGGCCGCCGCCACGCAGTACGGCAGATCCTTCCTACGCGCTCGCGGCCGGCGCGCCGCTGGAGGTATACGGGCCACGCCTCGCTCGATGCCACTACACGCCAGGTGATTGCCGCAGGAGGGGGAGGGAGCGTTAGTATCGCAATTACGAACGTTTAATTAAATTAACGCAGTATTGGCTCTATGACACGTTTACTCATCCCGGGGTTTTGATAGTATCGCCGAAGATTTTCGGGTTGCCGCAAGTTGGGTTGTGGCTGTCTAGCTCGCAAGTCTCTTTCGCCCTTCTTCTGCGAGGGCGCTTTTTTTACCTCCGACATGGCGTCAATGGAATCGGATCGTCTCGGTATTTTCCCTGATCAAGGCAATGGAGAGGGGGCGTTGTTGTAGGCGGCGGCATCGATACCGTCGATGGCGACGATCAGGAAGCGCGGCGCGACAATCGGGGTCTGGAACGCAGACAATCGAAAAACTCGGTAATGCTGATGGGTGCGCCTGGCAGCCGTGTGGCTGCACGCGGCTAGCACGCGCGGGATGCGGCACCCCCTATTTCCCAGGCGCTGGCGGTCGGGGCGCCGCTCGAGGTGGTGCAGCAAAATGCCGGCAACGCCTCGCTCGACACCACCACGCATTACTTGACCACCGAGGCGGCGCGGCGCATGGAAGCGATGCGGGCGGTGTGGGATGCTAGCAAGGGCGACTGATCGCCCGCTCCCAAATCGTCGCACCTTTCCAACTCCCAAAACCTGATATCCATGTCTCTTGAGATTGAGCGCGCCGCGGCCATCGTGTGGATCCGTGTCCAGATGGCCAGGCACGGCCTGAGCTTGGCCGACCTGCAGGCCGCCGGTTGCTATGCCGTGGTGGCGCCACCGCTGCGGGCACCCGCGCCGCCGCGCACCTACCGCAACGCCGAAGGGCAGAAATGGGACGGGCAGGGCGAGATGCCGGCCTGGCTGCAGCGGGCTGTCAACGCGGAGCAGTCGGCGGAGCATTTCCGGGTGAGTTGAGGTCACGCGACCGACGAGGCGGAGCGAGGGCCGACCGAGAGGGTGTCCAGGCGGGACTGGCAGCGCTCGCGTTCAGGGGGCATTGAACCTGCGCCGAATCCTCACCAACCAGGTGGGGTGCATGAAGGCGGTGCCACGCGCGAAGCAGTGGCAAGCGCCGCTCGGGGGCGGCCGTACGGCCGCCGGGCGGGCGTTCTCTTAGGAACGGTATGTGCATCCGCAGCGCCACTGCGCCTGGGCGGGCATGCACCGGGGAAGGTGCTGCCCAGCCGGCATGCACGGCTTTGCATGCCGGCACCCGGGCGGCGGGCGATCTCGCTCGATCGAAGCCGGAGCCGTTGTCGGCAATGCACTTAGTGACCGCTTCGGTCCATCATCCACGGAGAAATGAGGTTCCTGGAATGACCGCAAATCTTTCGCAGACGCTCTTTGCCGAGACCATCCCATGCGCTCTGCGCAAGACCGTGAAGGAGCGCTGCGTAAGGGGCAGCCAGTTCTTGAACGGGGGTATCATCCCGAAGTTTGCCGCCGCGCACATCTTCGGTCAGCCGTTCAGCTATCTGTTCCGACCGGCTCAGCCGAAGCCGTTTCAGCATTTGCTTCGTTTCGAGCCCGTTCGGAGCGTTGCTGGCTACCGAGTTCACGACAAAGCAACCGCCCGGCGTGTCCGGTCGAGTGAACAATTCGACCGCGGCCTCAAACATCGCTTCGACGCTGCTTGCGGCGTCGGCAAACAGTGCCTTCTTCGATCCGAACGCGGCATAGATGCTTGGCGAGTTGATTCCCATCGTCTCGACAAGATCGTTCATCGAGGTCGCCTCGAATCCGTTCCGCCAGAACGCCATGAGCGCTCGGTTCAACGCCTCCGTGCGATCGAAACTCCTTGGGCGTCCTCGGTCAGCCATGTCGGTCGTCCGCACTTTGTGTCGGTCAACAAATAAATCTTTCGACAGCCTCAGCGCAATCACTTATCTTTGTGCGGTTTAACACAGAAATAGGTGAGCCGTGTCCAAATTCGCGTTTTCCGGCAAGACAGCCCTTATCACCGGTGCAGGTAGCGGGATCGGGCGCAGCATCGCGATGGCCTTTGCCGAGGCTCATCAGCGCGCAAGAGCGCATCGAGATCACCGCAGCCAGGGAGGTGCGCATCAACGGCGGCGGCAGCTACATGCGTCTCAATGCCGACGGCATCGAGCAGGGAACTTCCAGCACCTGGAAAGCCCACGCGACATCGCGCAAGGAAGGGCAATTGCCTGAGCTGGAAATCGACCCCATGTTTCGACGACTCAGCCTGTTGTTCGCCACGCTGGCGTTCACCCTGCTCTCGGCCTGCGCCAGCGGCGGCTTGTCCACCCGCGATGACGACAAATCCTATATCAATGTCTCGCCCGGGCCCGTCAACCACACCGATCAATTCCTGTACGGCTTCACCGTCATTGGCGCCTATGGCTGGGATATTGCCGGCACCTGCTGCGTGCGCCTGCCCCGCGCCTGGCGTCCGGGGCTAATGGTCGATATTAGATACGACTTGCTCGTCAATGGAGGCAAGGACCATAACTGGAAATCCAAGAAGGGCGTGCCGGTCGAGCCGTACACCGAGCCTGGCGACATGTATGCGCACTTTTTCCCAAAGAACGAGATCCACCCGGACGATTTTATTGTGGTGAATGCAGGGAAGGTCCTGGCGGCAGTGGCGGAACACCGTGCATTTCTTCGCGGACCGTCCAGTGGGAAGGGCGCGTGGGGCGTGGCCCAGTGTGGCCGCTCGGTACGGTTGTTTAACGCTGCGGTTCATTCATCGACTCAGTGCCTGGCGGACAGCAGTTCGCGTGGCGGCAGCCAACCGGGCAGTTGCTCGATGCGATGCAACCACGCACGTACCCGGGATGGTACTTCGAGTCCGACCTCATCGGCCCAAAACATGTAGCCACAGAGCGCGCAATCAGCCACCGATAGGTGCTCGTCAAGGATAAATGCGCGGCCGTCGCCCAACTCGGCTTCCAGTCGAGCGATGTCGCGCTCATAGCGCGCCAACAACCATTCCTGCGCGCCACTGGGGTACTCGTTGGGGGCAAACTGGCGGCCAAACCGCACGTGTGGCAACGATAGGCCAAGACGGTTAGCTTCCCAGAACAACCATTCGCGCACACGTGCCATGCGTTGAGGGCTCTCGCCGCCCATGCATTGCAAACGCTCCGCGAGCAGACATAAAATAGCGTTGGATTGGACGTAGCTCTCGGTACCCCAGACCAACAGCGGTACTTCATTAAAGCGAGCCAAACTGCGAAATGGTTCTGGCCTCTGTTCGTGCGGCAAGAAAATATCGACATGCACATAGTGGTGCTCGACCTGCCCAAACACTAATGCCAGTCGCACTTTGTTGCTGTGGCCAGACTCACTATTGCCATATAGGGTGATGCCAGCCGGCGGAAGCGCTATCGTCATGTCGATTTCCAGGAAAGCGTCAAATTGACATTCTAATCTTGGCAATGGCGGCCGGCGCATGTTCGTGCTCGGCCCGGACGCGGGCATCGCGGCCTCACGCACACCACAACCAAACGTGGCGCTGGTGCTGCTTCGTCGCGCACACGAGTTTTGGGGTGGGGCTGTACGTGGCTGCCTGTCTCCTGGGCGGGCAATCCGTGAACCGTGCCGGGTATTTCAGCAGTGTGATGTCGCAGTGACATGTGGGCCTCATAGTGGGGGTAACAGCAGGGTGGGGAAGGACCAGAGCGTCTGGAAAGTGGGAGCCTCGCTGGTACGTGGCGACAGCAAGAGAAACCAATGGAGTGGCGTCTCTCCCGCATGTCCGACATGCGATCTCAGAGGGCCAATATCAGTTGTGATGCGGCGAAGGCGGCCAGTATCGCCGCACCGCAGAGGTTAATGCGGCGACGCCATTGCGCGTCGACGCGCTCACGAGGTTGGCCGGCGATGCTGCTGAGAAGCGGCCACCAGAGCGCAGAGCTCACCAAAACGCCCAGAACCATCGTACCCGGTGCCGCCACCGCCAAGCGGCCCGCCGTGGCGCCGAAAATTGCGACGGAGGAAACGATTTGGCTAGATTGGAAAGCGTTAGCGTCAAGGTCGATCCGGTTCATCGATCTGCTGAACAACCTGGACGATCTGACGGAGGACCGCGATGCGGTGTTGCGCCACGCGCGGGACAAACTGCCGTCGTTCGACCGCGCGCGACTGCTGCGCGCCCCCGGAAGCTTCGGCAGGGCGGCAACGCGCCAGTGCGTGCAGGAGTGGGCCGATGGCTGGCTTTCTGCATGACGCAAGGATTTCGATCAGCCGTTGGCGCTGGTCGCGAGAGTTCGGCGTCTTGCTGGCGCGAAGACATGAATTCATCGCGGCAATGAAGGAGGGAGACGTTTGACAGATCGATTTCACACCACATCGGTAGGGCCTGACGCGGAGGCATTGCGTGCGGCGTTTCAGCGATGCGGCAACAGGAACGCGGCGGCTCGGTGATGGGGTTGGCCGTGCACAACAAGTGCATTCTGGACGGCGTGTTCCGCACGGTGTTCGGCGTGCAGGTGATCAAGGCGCTCGACCGGGACAATCGACTCGACCTCAAGGGCATCCTCATCGGAGCCCTGGCAAGGGCAATCTCACGATGCCGGACCACCCCTTCCGCACCTAGCTGGAGGGCTACGCTCAGTACAGCAAGGCGGACATTGCGGCCGCTGGCATCAGGCGGGAGGATGCTGCGTGCGACCGACGGCTCGAGCCGGGAGAGGATGAACGTATTTTGGCTGTCATCGGCGGTGGGGTGCTCGCGCGCAAGCAGCGGCCGCTGACCATTGAGTACCTCCGGGCGCACCGCGTATTGTTCATTCTGGCCGTTGAATCCGCAATGCACCTCTCCGAGATGTACACCATCTGGGAAGATCAGGTGGATTTGAAGCGGCGCGCCGTGTTCTTAGACAAGACGAAGAACGGTGATAAGCGGCGGGTGCCGCAGGCCAGCGGTGCAGTGAAAATGCAGGAAGATTACCTCCCAACTCGCGAAATACCGGACGCCCACCCGCAGGGTTTGTTATTCCCTTGGTGGAGCGGCGATCAAACCGCAAAGGCGCATGCAAGAATCTCTGACTACCTCTCGAAGCGATATCTGGATATCTTTTAACAGGCAAGGTGTGAGGACCTCAAGTTTGACGACCTGCGGCACGAAGCAGTGAGCCGGCTCTTCGAGAAGACGACTCTCTCTGAGAGCCAAATCATGAAGATCAGTGGTCACAAAAGCCATCGCATGTTGCTCGAACAGGATCTGGCGTTCGTTCTCGTGCACGCTGTGCAGTGAGGCGGTGAGCATGCTCTCGGCCTCAGGCAGGTACAGGCCAAAGGCGAGTTGATCGCGGGTGGCGGCTCGAGGGAGATGGCTGTGGCGGATGGCGAAACGCAGGTGTGAGGCGTCCGCAGCGACCAACCGAAAGCCATGCCAGCGTGGCAAATGTTTGGACACTTGCTGAAGTAGCCAGTCATTGAGGTGAGCAAAGACATCGCCGCTGAGTTTGCTGCGAGCCTGGGCGAACGCTTGTTCACTGACGCGTCGGCACAAGGTATTTTGGCGGGCGAGTGCGGCGAAGAATTGATCGAGTTCGGCTTGCACCCCCATGCGCAAGTTGCCAAGCATGAAGGTGATCAGTGTCGGCAGGGTGAGCGTACGCTGACGGGTGAATGCGGCCGGATGTTCGGGATGACGGGCCAGATTGCGAAGGACCTGGGTGTGCAGATATTGGGTAAGCGTAGCGAACAGATCGGACAGGGGCATCAGAGCCAAGCGAAGATCGAGAAATGATCCTCTATTGGCCGCCGCCCTGCTTGCGCTAAACAGCCAGCGCAAGCAGGGCGGCGGTCGCTCGAGCCTCGTCACCTGTCAAGTGTTCTCGGCGAAAAATGCGATTTCATTTGGCGGCTTATCTTGGGTGGATTGCAAGTGCAACACCCGCGTCAGTGAATTGAAGTTTGGGGGGGAGAAACTTGTTTGTGATAGGCGCGGCGCAGCAGAGCGTTGACACGTGTGAGCAGCACGCGATCTCGGATTGGCTTTGTAAGGTAGTCGTCGGCTCCTGCGCTCAGGACGAGCACAACGTCATTCTCTATGGCGCAAGAGGTTCAGTGCGTGACCGGCTAGACTGTCAAGGTAGCCTTTGTTGACCAGGGCGACACGGGCACCGAACCAGCGCAGGCCGCACGCGACGAGGGCATTGATTTGCAGGTCATCAAGCTGTCCGAAGCCAAGAAGGGCTTTGTCTTGCTGCCTCGCTGCTGGGTCGTTGAACGCAGCTTCGGCTGGGCAAATCGATTCCGCCGACTCGGACGTGACTACGAGCGTTTGCCGGACACCTTGCCTGGCTTGCACTTCGTTGTCTTCGCTATGCACATGCTCGTACATGCGGCACCTATTCTTCAAAGTGCATAACACGAAAAAAATCCCGTCAGGCGCGGGGACACCCGACGGGTACGAAGTACGCTGTCGGGGGGTCTATCCAACAGCGACTATAGAGTAGCGCCGTCGGCGCCTGCCAATATAAACAATTGAAAATTAGAATATTGCAATCGGGCTGCCCACGCCGAGTCGCCTCGTACCGCACCGGCACTGCACAGAAGAATCAAGCATTCAGCTCTATTTGGGCGTCGCCCTCCGCGTTGCTGCGGGCCGGGCTGTCGTGCTGCGCATCGAGCCAAGCACCGCCAGTCTCGCCCTCTGCGGGCTTCCATCCTTCCCTCGTTCCTCGGCTGACGCCTCCACGCAGGCTGCGCTGGCGTTGCGCGTTGCGCGCTGCCGCTTGCCGGACTGCGCCCCTGCCGGCTGCAGCCGACGCTGTCGAGCCTGATGGCTTTGCCTACCATCCCTATGGTTATCCGGCCTTGGGGAGTGGGTCATACGGATTTGGGAAAAAACATCTCCCCGGGGCCGGCCTCCTGATCCGCTTTTGCTCAGGTGTCAGCATGCGTGCCTGCTCGGGCGGTGAGCTTGCCAGTCCCCCAGTCCCAGGGAGCGCAGGCAGGATCGGTCGCGCAACCGAGACATGCTGTTCTGCAAGTGCCGCGCCGCGCGCCGCCGCTGCTTTTTCTGTTGGCGCTTGCGTCACCGCCTGGCGGCCAATCGGCGGCGTAGCCGCCTTCACCTCGACAAACTCGCCGCGCTGCGCGTGAACTGCCAGCGACGCAGCCGCAGCGCCGGGCCTTTCGCTCGCGATACAGCAGCTGGTCCAGCGTGCGAATTGATACGACTAACCCATGCTTGGCCAGCGCATCACAGATCGCATCCCGACGTATTCCGGCAAATAACGCCGCCTCTACCTCTTCGTATACCTGCCGAAGCGGGCTGCAAGCGCGAGAAGGAACGCTATGTGTCCATCAGCCGGCGTGCCTTCGAGGCGCCGCACGCGCTCTGGCACGAGCGCGACTTCGCGTGGCCGGCAGCGGGCGATGGGCCGTTAGCGTCGCTGGCAAGCAAGACCACGCCGCGGGGCCGGGCCAAGGCCGATGCCGGCCGTCATGGCTACGGCGATCGCGGCCTGCGCAACCTGGTAGACGACGTGGCCACGGGCTTTCGCGCCGTACCGGCCGGAAATGGGGCGGCTTCTTCCTACAGCACTTTCGCTTGTCCTTCGGGGGAGGCTTGCGCCCGCTAGAGTGTGTCATGCACTTTTTTGCCGAAAGCGTAGTCAGATGGGGATGACAAAGCGCAGACCGTATCCCACTGATATTTCGGACGACGAATGGAGATTCGCCGCGCCGTATTTGACGCTGATGGACGAGAGGGCGCCACAACGCAAGCATGACTTGCGAGAGTTGCGATAGCTGGCGAGAACGGGGGCAGCGTGGCGCATGCTGCCGCACGACCTCCCGCCCTGGGAGGCGGTGTACCAGCAAACGCAGCGCTGGCTGAGGGCGGGCTGCTTCGAGGCGATGGCCCGTGACCTGCGCTCGGTACTGCGTGTAGCGCAGGACCGGCAGGGGCAACCAAGCGCGGTGATTCTCGACGGACGCACGCTCCAGTCCACCTGCGAGAGGGGGCCACGAGCCGGTTACGACGGGTACAAGCGCAAGCGAGGAAGCAAGGTGCATATGGCGGTGGATACGTTGGGCAACTTGCTTGCGGTGAAGGTGACGCCGGCCAACGAGCAGGAGCGCGCTCAGGTTCGGGCGCTGGCGCAGGAGGTTCAGTGCGTGACCTCGGCCTCACGACCTTGGCGTGGCTTGCGCCGGGCTACATTGTCTTGGTGGCTTCATACCGGGCCGCTACCAGCCCCGCATGCACCGATAGGCTACGGGCGACGGAACGCCCGGTTTTCTGCCGCTAGCCTCAGCGGAGAAATAACGAATCCGACGACTTTCACGTCGCACATGCAGATACATGCCCCGCTGGGCTTCGTAGGTCAACGGCCCCAGCCCCTCCATGTCCTGGCCATTAAAGTTCAACTCGGTTGTATCAGCGATGCACAGCACCACCGGAAACTGCGCGGCCCTCGCTGCAGCGCGCTCCCCATGGGGCTGCATCACGTCCCGCCAATCGATCTGCTCATTGCCGAGAAACCGATACGCTCCAATGATTTGCGACCAGTCATCGCATGCGCCAGGAATGCTCGCCGTAGGCAGAGCCGCAAACCGCTTAAGCAGCTCCTTGGCGCGCCGATCCCGCCGCGGATCACCAAGATCCAGACTCTCAAATTCCTCGTTCACCCATGCCCCCGACTCGTTGCCCATTGCAGCTCGAAAATCCAAGAGTAAACGCCAGTCTGCAGATGTTTACAACCCCTTACCTCGGGATTTTCGCGGCATCAGGCTTCTCGCCGCCGCTGTGGAGGCCGTTCTACTTCTGTATAAGGAGATGGCTCTAACGGGGTCACGCCTTTTCCCTAACGCCATGACCTGGGTTGCTACGTGCCGGGGGATGGCAAAGGACACCGAAGTTAACAAAGATTTGCAATTTGACATCGAAGTTTGATCAAGATGTCGATCTGTGTCCGATGTCGTGTCCATGTGTCGAATGCGGGTCATCGCTTCGTCGGGATCGCGTCGGTCGCTCAGGAATTTCCGTGGGAAGGGGTGCGGTAGCGCGGCGATGGGTCCGGATAGACGGGATTGGTGTGGATTCTTGAACCACGCGGTGCATTGGTGCTGCGGAAGACCGTGACTTAAATGATGTATAACGATTTCACTTGGTTGCCGATTGACCCATTTTTCAAACAGGTCTGCGAGGCGTTGTGCATGTTGCTGCAGCAGGCGGTAGTAGTGGTCGGCATCTTCAGCATCGTTCGGATTGTTGGCGAGAAAAGTAACGAAAACATGGCAGGTTCGCTGCGGTCGCTTGCGTTGCGCCTTGGCATTGCAGGCATCATTCTTTCCGAAATGACGGCAGTGATGTTGTGGACGGCCCTGGAACCCTACGTTCTGACATCAGCGCCGTTAATGATGGGCTTGCTGGGTGCCTGGGCTATTGTCATTTTTCCTGCCCTGCTCGTAGTGCTAAGTTGGTACATGGATAGTCTTCCGCGCCCTCGTTCGGCAAAGCACGCGGAAGACATCAAAGAGATGGTAGCCCGCTGGATCGCTGCCTGTTCTCCGCCGCTCGAGTATCAGGCGAAATATTCGCTTGAATCTCGCGTACCGGTCGGTGCGGAAGCGCTTCTCAGAGCTCGGGACACAGTCGGCAATCCCATATCGCCGAGTGATGTGCTGGCCGTGATTGAAAAATCGGGAATGCAAGCCGATTTTGAATGGTGCACTCTTGTCGCCGTGGTACGTGATCTTGCTCGGTTGAGAGGTGCCGGGCGGCGCATTCCATTGGCCGTCAATATCTCCGCGGCTTCATTAGCGCATCCCGCATTCGGATGCCGGGTGGTTGGCCTTCTAGCAGAATTCGCAGTACCTGCGGAGCTATTGGCGCTGGAGGTGACGGAGTCAACCCGTGTGCCCACCATCGAAAGTGCTCGAATCAACGTCGCAAAATTGACGTCTGCAGGAATCGGGCTATCGCTCGATGACTTTGGCACGGGGTACTCGGCGCTGCACATGCTGGCGAGATTTGCCTTCGATGAGATCAAGATAGACTCTTCATTCGTTAGCAGTCTCGACGAGCCACGTTTCCGTACGGCAGTTTCGCTCGCGCTTGATAGCGCGCAGAAGTACTCTGCCCGGCTCGTCGTAGAAGGCATCGAAACTGAAGAGCAACGTAACATACTGCTTAAATTAGGCGTGGAGTTTGGCCAGGGATTTCTGTTCTCTGGCTCAAGACCCATCGAGGAATTCATAGGGGTGCAAAGCATGGGCTCGGAGCGCGGCTACGACGGCTGTTGATTGTCACCGGGTGATAGGGACATCCTATGAGAATCGCATCGGTGGAAGATGATAAGAGCCAGTCTGAGTTAATCCAGAGAGTCATGGTTGGACTCGGACACAACTGCGTGGCCTATGTGCAGGCCAGGATTGTCTGGCCGATCTGCAAGCCAGGGTACTTGATCCGTTGATTCTGGATTGGCAACTTTCCGATAGATGGGGCTGGATCTGGTGGAAACGGGTGCAGACGATTGGTCAGGCCGCTGCGACGTGCACGAAATAGTGGCTCGGGCGCCGGCCATTCTCCGGTGAACGTCACCCGTGGACACCGGCGTGAGCGAGAGCCTGCGCGTGGGGGATGTATGAAACCGATACCTTCACGCGCGCGATATTCTTGCGGGGCGAGCGGACGGAAGAGTTGCCGCTTGAATTCTGGCACTTTTCCTCTTCCGGAATGTGGGGCAGTTGCTTTCTCGCGAGGCCACAGAGAACGCCGTCTGGGCACATGCCATCGGTGGCGACTCACGAATGGACACGGTGGCAGGGGTGCGTGGGGCGCGCCTTCGCGTTGTGGCAGGGCCGCGCGACAGTCGGAGTACCGTGTTCAAAGGAACCGTACGAGTACAGGCAAGCGGCGGCTCGGCTGATGTGTCGGTAGGGGCCGGATATGGCGTGACGGTTATGTCGAGCGCCCATGCGCCGCATCCAGCGATCTTGCTACCCGCACCTCTTATCCCAGTCATTTCGCAGCCGATTCTGGGCACGTCAACCAATATTGCATGGCAACCCATGAGAGGGGCGATACCGCGTTGTCGTTTCCCGTGATAACGCACATACGGAATGGATCTTTGATCAAAGCGTGGCCCAGTCCCGTGTAATGTTGACTCAGCTTCAGAAAGGGGAACTCAGCCTTTCGGTCAGTGCAATCGATGTTCAAGGTCTGGATGGTAGTGAAGCCGTGCTGCCACCGAAGGTCAAGCTTAGCCCACCCGCACCGTTCACCCTCGAGCCGGAAAAAGACGGGGTCCAATATCGAGATAATGCGGTGTTCAAGTGGGCCGCGGTAAATACTGCGGCCCAATACGACGTCGAACCGTCGCCGAATGAAGCTTTCGACTAGGGTACGCGGTCCATTGACGTGACCGAACCGACGCTGACGCTACCCCTCGTACCAGGTCGCTGGTGGTGACGTGTTCGCTCCGTCGATGCACAAGGCGGTCCAGGGACATGTGGCGAATCAACTGCATTTTTGTTGCGTGCGGTACCGCCAGTACCGACGCTACCGGGCGACAGTCCGGCTGCCATTCGGATCCGCTGGGCCGCCACGGGTGTGGAGGGGCACGGCCGCGATTTCATATCGCGTGCAACTGGCTTCGGACGAGGCATTCGCTTATATCCTGACCGACGTGCGGACCGATACGAATGAACTTGTACTTCCGCGACCCACCCAGGAGTCTATTTCAGGCGCGTTGCCTGCGAGTATGAAAACCGCACGACGACCGTGGCGAGGAACGTCGCGGGATCATTTGCGTTGCCACAGCGCATAGAGTTCCACAATTACGGTGGCGATTCGCAGGGTGGCGCGTTCAGCGCCGGCGGCGCGCTACTTCGTTTTGGAGAGTAGTCGGTGAAATCCTGCGGGTTGCCGGCGGGCTGCTGTCAGTGGGACCGCAAGGGCGCGACACCGTCGCGCCCTTGCAGCAGGAGCTGACTATTCGCGTCGGAAGAGTCGTGCGAGAAGAAGGAGCACCACGGCCCCGGTCGTCGCCGTGAACAGAGAGCCTAGAATGCCGTTGCCGATATGCACGCCGAGTACCCCAGCCAGCCACCCGCCGACGAACGCGCCTACGACGCCGAGAATGATGTCGATCAGCAGCCCGAAGCCGCCTCCTTTGATCATCGCGCCGGCGAGGCAGCCGGCGACACCGCCGATCAGAATGAAGACAATCAATCCGTGTTCCATGCTCGATGAGAGCCGGTGAAGAATCAGACGCGTTGGCCGAGTAGGCCCGGGAGGGCGCTCAACAGGCGTTCGGCTAGATCGGAAGTGCCGCTGGCCGGCAATGCCCCATTGGGCGTCGCCTGGTCAATAACGTGTGGCACGATTTGCGCCAACTGACTTGCGATATCACCGGGATTGCTACCAACGTTTCGCGCGAGATGCTCGATCAGTCCGCCATCCAGCGCAGCTTGCAATTGTTCGCCCGTAACCGGCTGATTATGGCCGGTGCCTACCCATGACGCCACGGCATCACCAATGCCGGAATTCTGTAGCTGTGAGATGAACCCGGAAATTCCACCCGGCTGGCTGGTGATATAGCCCACAGCCGCTGCCAGCAGAGGATGCCTCTGGCCACCATGGTTGCCAGAGGTGCCGCCAGTGACGGCATCTATTACTGAATCTAGAAGTCCCATTGCTGCTCCTAAGAAGGGAAGTATGCACACAGCTTTGACAATAGTCTTGCAGAGGTCTGCTCATTGTCAGTGCGTACCACTGGGCAGAAAGTGAAATTTTGTGAAAATGCTGGTGTTTTCAAAGGTTTACTATCGCGGGGGGGCTATTGAGTAAAGTCGCAAGTCGAAAAATCTCAGGAGCTTCTACACAATGATTACCAAACGCATCATTGCCGAAACGTTCGGCACATTCTGGCTAGTATTTGGCGGCTGTGGCGCAGCCGTACTAGCGGCGGCATTTCCTCAAATGGGTATTGGGTTCGAAGGCGTTTCCCTCGCTTTCGGCCTGACGGTCATAACGATGGCCTATGCGATCGGTCCTGTCTCAGGCTGCCATTTGAATCCCGCGGTGAGTATCGGTCTGGCCACTGCCGGACGTTTTTCGTGGAAGGATGTACCGTTCTATGTCGCCGCCCAAGTGGTAGGGGCGATCCTGGCAGCGGGCGTTCTGCTATATATCGCTCAGGCGCAGCCCGGCTTCGATGTGAATGTGAATGGTCTCGCCGCCAACGGCTATGACACGGCATCACCGGGAGGATTCGGACTCAATGTCGTGTTCTTCACTGAAGCACTCGCGACTTTTTTCTTCCTTTTCATCATCATTGGCGCCACCAGCCCACGCGCGCACGGCACGCTTGCGCCAGTTGCAATTGGTCTTGCTCTGACACTGATCCACCTGGTCACCATTCCGGTGTCCAATACATCGGTCAACCCCGCGCGCTCCAGCGGGCCGGCTGTGCTCCTCGGTGGCTTTGCGCTGAACCAGTTGTGGGTCTTCTGGCTTGCGCCGGTTGTCGGAGCGGTCAGCGCCGGTCTCTTCGGTCGGGCAATCTTCGACCAGAAGTAGGCATGCTTCGTCTGCGCGGATGGCCGACGGAAGGATGACGTGTTTGCGGTTTTGCAATCGTTTACGTCGGTCGCGATTGTCGGGGCTACACTTCTCGGTTTCATGGATGAAGAAGTCTAGGCAACCATGTCCGCTTTCCTACCGCACGAAACGACGGCTCCGCTCTCGCTCTCCCTGTGCCAACTGAGGGAGTTTGCGGCAAAGTTCACCGAGGGATCATTGCTTCTTGAGACCACGCTCGCCGTGATGATGTACCCGAACGCTGGCGCCGCAGATGCGGCAGGGCATGCCGCAGCACGCTCAAGGGAGCAAAGACGTTCACCTCGAAGTTTCGGCACAACTCGTTGTCGGTCAGCGCCTCGACCGTGCCTTGCTGGCCATAGCCCGCATTGTTGACGACCACGTCGAGGCGGCCGAATGCCGATATCGTTTTGTCGATGGCGGCTTGGACACTGCGATCGTCTGTCAGATCCACTTGCAATGGCAGCAGACTGTCAGAAGCTGGCCCCAGCGTGGATTCGATGGACTCCATGGTTCGCGAAGTCACTGCAACACGGTCACCACGCGCCAGCAAATGACGCGCCAAGGTTTGGCCGATGCCCTTCGAGGCGCCTGTGATGAACCAGATCTTGCGTTTTGCATCCATGATGTTTCCTTGATTTCCCAGGAAGGGGATAGATAACTAACTGGTATTGGCTGTGACCGCCGAAAAGAAGTAAAAACGAGAATGGGAGGAACGGCGACCGTGAAAGACAATCTCCATTTGCGGCAGATGGCACCGATCTGCCGCTGTCCTTACTTGCCGACGATGCCTCTATCAAGCCCATCTACTGGCTCTCCTTTCTACATGAAACCCGTCTGGTCTAGGGCTGGTTGTTGACTCGAACCCCTCGTGCTTAGGGAGAACCCGCACATCCCCCAAAATTGCGGCTGAAATGACGCGTCTATTTATTCGATCTGTTGGTATGCGTTCTTTGGTTTTCAGCATGATCGTGGGCGCGCTGGCTGGTATTTGCCCCGTTTGGGGGCGAATTACGATTTTTCTTACGATGAGGTTGGGCGGTTGACTGGGGTTGTCAATGATGCGGGCAGCAAATGCTTCGGGGAACATTGGCTCGGTCGCTAGAGGCAACGCTGCGGTTTCCATTGTTGGCTTCTCGCCAGGCAGCGGTGCGGTCGGCTCGAATGTCACTATTTCTGGCTTTGACTTTTCCGCGACAGCCAGCCAGAACACCGTCCAATTCAATGGCGCCACAGCGACCGTCATCCCGGCATCCCCCACGCAACTCGTTGTGCAGGTACCGGCGGCCGCTACCAATGGGCCTATTTCCGTGACGTCGCCGAGCGGCAGCGCGACAAGTGCGGCATCATTTGCGGTTACGCAGAGCTCGGCGCCGCTCATCAGCGGGTTCTCCCCAACGATCGGGACGCCCGGGAAGTCATCGAAGACGAGAAACGGTGCCGGTGGCAGCGTGATGGCTGCCGTCGATCGCCGCAGTGGTCATCTTTGTTCGGAAGACTCTATGTGGTGCTACGTGCGTTCCACCATCACTTCCTTGGCAGCCAAGGCTGCGTTGATCGCCGCAGGAAATCCGGCGTAGATGGCGGTGTGCGTCACGATCTCGGTCATCTGGTCCTTCGTTCCGCCCACGTTCAGGAAGCCGTGCATGTGCACCTTCAACTGGGCCGTAGCCGTACCGAGCGCGGTGAGCGCTGCCACGGTCACCAACTCCCTCGACGCCAGATCCATGGACGTGCGGCTGTACACGTCGCCAAAGGCAAACTCGATGATGTATTGGCCAAGATCCGGCGCGACATCCTGCAACGCCGCGATCACGCGCTCGCCCGCATGGCCGTCGATTTGCTTCAGTCCTTCCCAGCCCCGCTCGAATCGCGTCCGTTCCGGAATCCTAGGCGAGATTTCCACGTTGCGCGCCAGCGCAATGCCTCTCTCTTCGAACAATTCCTTCAGCACCATCGCCGTGTTGATCGCCGCAGGAAATCCGGCGTAGACGGCCATGTGGATTGCAAGCTCGACGAGTTCTTCAGGTGTGCAGCCCACGTTGAGTGCTCCCGCGAGATGGAACTTAAGTTGCGGCCGGGCATTTCCCAACGCAGCCAGCGCGCCCGAAGTGGCGAGCTGCCGTTGCCGTAGGTCGAGGTGGCGGCGCGGATAGACCTCGCCGTAGGCGAACTCGATCGCCAGCCGCGCCAGGTCAGGCGCGATGTCGTTGAGATTGGCTTCCAGGGAGGGGGGGCGTTGGCCCTCGATCATCGCCAGGTAGTCGAGGCCGGTCCGATATCTTGCGGAGGTATTTTTCACTTGGGGTCCTTCGGGTGTTGTGTGATCGAACGCGTGGGATGGCTAGCCTTCTTCCAGCTTCACCCAGTCATGCGGCGAATGCGCGAGCTGGCACCAATCGAGTTCGCGCTGAAGCGCCTGAAACACGTCGCCCTCGATTTCTCCACGCAGCCTCATCGTGTTCAGCACGGAGCGTTGTCTGGCCACGCATTCAAGGCGAAGAACATCGCTACGTGCTTGCGTTTTGGGGAGCGCCAGCAGGTTGGCCTCCTGAAGATCTTGCAGTTCGGCCCGAAGCCATACAGCGGCGTTCTCGTCCAGTCCCTGAATCTGCAGTTCGGCGGCCTTGATCAGCCGTTGGCGTGCCTGCATCAACTCCACATCGAACGAGTCGTCCGAATGGATCTTCAGGCGCTTGATCAACGGGCCCAGCGTCAACCCTTGAACCACCAACGTGCCAAGAACGACTGCGAATGCGCTCAGAAGAATCAGGTCGTGCGCCGGGAAGGAGGATGGAAGCGCAAGCGCCGTCGCGAGCGTGACGAGTCCACGCATCCCGCTCCATGAGACAACCAGTCCCTGTGCCAGGGTCGGTGATCCCGCAGGTTCGAACCTGGGCTTCAGGCGCGCGATCGTTCTGTTGTAGCCCATCACCCAGACGAGTCGAGAGCCGATGACGGCCATGACGATCACACCCGCGAAAAACAGCGCCGAGTTGATGCGATCGCCGTCGAATCGCGTCAGGATCGTGCGCGCCTGCAGCCCCATTAGAAGAAAGGCGAACACGTTCAGCAGAAAGACGATGGTCTCCCAGACCGCATAGGAGTGCACCCGATCCTGGGGCGGCTGGTGATTCGACACCTGCCTTGCCACGATCATGGCGAACGCCACCACCGCGAGGATCGCAGAGGCATGGAGGTGTTCCGCGACCACCCATGCGCCAAACGTGGTGACGATCTCGAACAGCGTTCCGCCCAGCGTCCCGGCCACGCGCGGCGCGAACCACAGGTAGAGCTTGCCGAAAACGAATCCGGTCAAGAAGCCCATCGGAATTGCCAAGCTCAGTTCTGGAATCAACGCGGCAAAGTCGCTGCGCCCGGAGTGGAACTGGATGGCCGCGCCGAAAATGATCAACGCCACGGCATCGTTGAGCAAGCTCTCGCCCTTGAGGACGCTGAGGGTTCTGCGAGGAAGCGAGAAGCGCGAAAGAACCGCAGTGGCGGCAGCGGCATCCGGCGGGGCCACGATCGCGCCGAGGGCGATCGCCGCATACAGCGGCATGCCGGTCAAGTGAACAGCCAACCCAGCAACGACACTGGTCGTGAAGATCACGGCAGCGGCAGCAAGAGAGAAAACGGGCAGCCAGTTGCGGCGCAGCTCACGAGGCGGCAAGTCATATGCCGCATCCATCAGCGCCGGAGCGATGAACAATGCGAGCGCCAGGCTGGGCTCGATGTTCACGACCGGCGCACCGGGCAGCATCGCGACCAGCGTGCCGGCAAGGGCCAGCATGGCGGGGTAAGGCATGCCTAGCCGGCGCGCGGCGTGCAGCAGGAGCACGGCTGCGGCACTGAGCAGAAGCACCGTTTCGAACGGCGTCATGGCTCAAGTCCTGGCTTGGCCGCTTCCGGCTGCAATTGTTGAAGCAGCCCATAGAAGTCAAAGTAGGAATCCGCGCGAAGGATCTTCCCATCCCGAAGCCGATAGACGTCGCAGAAGTTCACCTGCATCGCGCGATGCGTGGGCTGCAGGATGCCTGCAGGTGAATTGAAGAGGTCTTTGTGGGTGCCGCGTCCGATTCCCTGGGCAACGGCATGATCGCCCAGGGCAATCAGGCTGCGAACTTCGCAGGTGGCATCCGGGAAAATCTGGAACCAGCTTTTCCACGGCTCAACAATCGCATTGACGCCCGTCGAGGTGAAGTTGAACGGAACGTCGAGCCACTCGCTTTCACTACAACCGAAGCCAGCGATGGCATCGAGGTCCTTGCGGTTGACGGCCTCGTAGAGGCCACGAATGCGGGTCGCGTTGGCTTGGTCGAGGCTCATGGGATGTCCTTTCAGAAAGTGGCCGGCAGAGACATTCGGCCGGTAACCCATGGTAGGAACATATGCCTGTGACGCGAATGCCCTCCGCTATGCACTTCTTGCCCATTCCTATGAATCTTGACTATTCTTGAGCACGAAATCCTGGAGACTTCGGGATAATTCCTACCGATGCCATCTGTCCTGACGGTGACGTATGAAATCCATTGACGAACCCATTTCCCAGCGCATGTCGGCGGTTCTGAAGCAGTTGGCGCCAAACGAGGGCTACACCTTGTCGGCTCTCGACGGCGTTCGCTTCATGCGCTCGGATCGTCCCTTGGGGTGCACGCCGGTACTGTATGAACCGAGCATCGTGATCGTGTGCCAAGGCCGCAAGCGTGGTTTCCTCGGCAGCGACGTCTATGTCTACGATGCCCAGCACTATTTGGTCTTGTCCGTACCCTTGCCTTTTTCCACTGAGACCGAGGCGAGCGAGGCTGAGCCCATGCTGGCCGTTTCCATACGCCTGCGCCTGACGGACGTGGCGGACTTGGTGCTGGCCATCGACCAGTCGGACAGACGCACCGCGGACATGCCGCGTGGCATGGTCTCAACCCCGCTGGAAGGCCCACTGGCAAATGCAACACTGCGCTTGCTTGAAGCCCTGGTGTCTCCGCTCGAAGCACAGGTGCTTGGGCCGGCAATCGTGCAGGAAATATGTTTTCGAGTGCTGGTGGGAGAACAAGGCGGCGCCATGCGGGCGGCATTGGCGCACCAGGGGCAATTTGGCAAGGTCGCCAAGGCGCTGCGGCGCATCCATGCCGACTTTGCGCAGACGCTGGATGTGCCTCATCTGGCAAACGAGGCGGGTATGAGCGTTCCGACTTTTCACGCCCATTTCAAGACGGTCACGCACACTTCCCCCATTCAGTACATCAAATCGACCCGGCTGCACCAGGCCCGGTTGCTGATGATTCGTGACGGCTTGACCGCAGCGGCGGCCTCGGCCCGCGTCGGCTATGAAAGCCCATCGCAATTCAGCCGTGAGTTCAAGCGCTTCTTTGGTCGAAGCCCCGTGGAGGAAGTACGCGACATGAGAGCTTCATTCGCTCTATCGCCAGCGACTGAGTTCTCGCAACTTGCTGTAGTTCACTGACGAACGTACATCCTCGTTCTGGGAGACGGTTAGAGATTCTCCGGGTTGAACTGACTCTTGAAGTCCAATTCCTCCCCCGCGACCATGAAAGTCCCTTGCCCGCGATAGTGGAGCGTTCGCGGCGCATCGACTTGCGCCACATGTGCCTTGACGACCTCCCAGATGAAGAAGCTGTAGTCCTCCACCATGCGGCCGTCGTACAGACGGCATTCAAAGTTCGCGTAGCACTCATCGATCAGAGGCGCTTTCACTTTCGAGGATTTCCCTGCAGTCAACCCGGTGGCTGCGAACTTGTCGCCATCTTCTGCATGGCTGTTGCCGATCGCGCTGACTTGACCCACCAGGTCGGTGGTTGGAACGTTGATCACGCATTCACGGCTTTCGCGGATGGCCTGATGGCTGCGATTGCCCTCCCAGATGTAGCAACCGAACAGCGCTGGCGAGAACTGCAGCATGGTGTGCCAGCCCATCGTCATGATGTTCGAGCGGCGTTCGTGACGAGAGGTGACAAGGACGATCGGGCCTGTTTCGAGGTGCTCCCGAACCCTGGTCAGCGGGAAGTCATTCTTCGCGTAGCGCATGTTGTTGCTCCTTTCGTGAATGTCGATAGCCCGGCCCGATTCAGATCAACCGAATCCAGTCGGGCATTCGCTCAAGCAGTGAAATCGATGGCCTCCGCCGACCCCTTCCATGCCTCGATGTCCTGCCGCACGCCTTGCATCTTCTGCAGCGCCAGTTCATGGGCGACATGTCCAGCGAACAGATGAAGCGGGGGCTTGGCGACGTCCGCGGTCCGCATGATCAACAGAGCCAGCTTGTCGGGATCACCGGACTGATGCCCTGCGAACGTTCCGAGGTGCAGGTCCAACGAGGCCTGGGCTTCGGTGTAGTCGTCGATCTTGCGCTCCGCGATCACCAGCGAGCCGCTGGACAGGAAGTCGGTACGTACCGGCCCCGGATAGAGAACGGTCGCCGTGATGCCCAGTTCGGCAACTTCGGCGGCCAGGGACTCGGTCAAGCCGGCCAGGGCAAACTTGCTGGACACATAGCTGCCCCAGCCCGCATAGCCCCCCTGGAAACCAACAATGGATGCAATATTGATGATGTATCCCGAACGCTGGCGCCGCAGATGCGGCAGGGCATGCCGCAGCACGCTCAAGGGAGCAAAGACGTTCACCTCGAAGTTTCGGCGCAACTCGTTGTCGGTCAGCGCCTCGACCGTGCCTTGCTGGCCATAGCCCGCATTGTTGACGACCACGTCGAGGCGGCCGAATGCCGATATCGTTTTGTCGATGGCGGCTTGGACACTGCGATCGTCTGTCAGATCCACTTGCAATGGCAGCAGACTGTCGGAAGCCGGCCCCAGCGTGGATTCGATGGACTCCATGGTTCGCGAAGTCACTGCAACACGGTCACCACGCGCCAGCAAATGACGCGCCAAGGTTTGGCCGATGCCCTTCGAGGCGCCTGTGATGAACCAGATCTTGCGTTTTGCATCCATGATGTTTCCTTGATTTCCCAGGAAGGGGATAGATAACTAACTGGTATTGGCTGGCAGCCGACAGACGGCTGCATTGCCGTTCTTTTATTTGAGCGCGACGCTCATTCCACCGTCGGCCATGACTACCGCGCCGACGAGATAGCTGGCCTTGTCAGAGGCCAGGAAGGCGATGACTTCGGCAATTTCCTCGGGTTGCGCCGCACGCTTGATGGGCGCGTTCTTGCCGTGCTCGGCAAGGAACCCAGGGCCGTCCGCGTGGATCTTGTTGGTGATGTTGGTGACGACGTCACCCGACCCCACCGCATTGACCCGGATGCCGTCCTCGATCGCCTCAAGCGCGAGCGTTCGGGTCAACTGTGCAAGTGCCCCCTTGGACGCTGCATAGGCGGCGATGCTCGGAAACCCTTGATAGCACGCATAGGAGCCGACGTTGACGATCGCGCCTTGCTTAGCGGGGATCATGGCGCGCATGGCCTCGCGGGAGAACAGGAAGGCGCCGGTCACGTTGACGGCCAGAATCCCGTTCCAGTCGTCGAGCGTCATCTCCACCACCGGCTTGTTGATGATGATGCCGGCGTTGTTCACCAGGATGTCGAGCCTTCCGAGCCTCTCCTTCGCCAGTGCGACCGCGCGTATGGCACTCTCCTCGCTCGCGACGTCGGCGACGAGGGGGACGACGCCAGGGCGCGCCAGCGCCTCGACGTTCGAACTCCTGCCCACGGCAATGACCTGTGCGCCCTGCGCATGGAGGAGGTTCGTCGTTGCGAGACCGATGCCACTGGCGGCACCCGTAACGATCGCGACCTTGCCCTTGAACGGTGCTTCGATGAATGTGTTGGCTGTCATGTTCATTCCTTCCGTAAGTACGTAGTCGGTTGAATCAATGGAAACTGGCCGTGGGGCGAACGACGATCTCGTTCACATCCACATCGGCCGGCTGCTCGATCGCATAGGCAATCGCGCGGGCGATGGCATCCGGCGCCAATGCGTTACGGCGGTATTCGCGCATGGCGTTGCGAGCTGTCTCATCGGAGATCGTGTCGGCGAGTTCGGACTCGACGACACCGGGGTAGATCACCGTCACACGGACCTTGTCGGTCTCTTGGCGCAGGCCATCTGAGATGGCGCGCACCGCGAATTTGGTGGCGCAGTACACCGCCGCAGTGGGTGACACCGCCAGCCCACCGATGGAAGAGACATTGATCACCTGGCCATGGCCCCGCTGCTCCATGTGGGGCAGCACGGCCGCGATGCCATGCAGTACGCCGCGGATGTTCACGTCGATCATGCGATCCCATTCGTCCACCTTGAGTGCGGCCAATGGAGAAAGCGGCATCACGCCCGCATTGTTGACGATGACATCAATCCGGCCGAAGGCATCTTTGGCGAATTCGGCAAAGTCTTTGACATCCTTTGCCGAGGTGACGTCAAGTGCCCGATAGCGCACCGAGCCGCCCCACGCCTGAATCTCGCCGGCCAGAGTCGCCAGGCGCTCCGTGCGACGGGCGCCGATGACGAGATGATGTCCCTGGCCAGCAAGAAGCCGTGTGGCGGCTTCGCCGATGCCGCTGCTGGCACCGGTGACGAGGATGATCTTGGGAGCCGTGGTTGAAGACATTGGGGATTACTCCTTTTCAGCGGGTCGTTTTTCGCGGTACAGCACCATGCCGGCGTGGTACAGCACGCCATCACGAAAGTCGCCATCGGCGGTGAAGCCGGTGTCGTCGCGGTATTCGATGTGGTCGCCCGCCATGTGGTAGCTGCCCTGGTAGGCACTTTTTCGCGAACCGCGGGCCTCGTCGTAACGGCCACCCGGCAGCAGTTCATGGCGGATATAGCCATCGGCCGTCACCCACATACCGATGTACTTGTTCTGATTCATAGCGAGTGCTTGTTGGGCAGCGATATCGCTGGTTGACTGGGTTCCCCAAGCTTCCTGGGCATGGCAGGCCGAGATGGCAAAGCCCAGCAGGAAGATCGAGAACATGGGCCGGCGAGTTCGCACGGCATCAGTCTTTCGTGCCCGCTACAGCCACTTTCGAGAACAAGCGCAGATCCATGCCCCCGTCCAGCAGCACGGCAGAGGCCTCGACAAACTTCAGCAGGTGCGCCGTCTTGAAGTGCTGGTCCAGGTCATCGCGGGATGCCCAGTTCTCGTAAACGAACCATAGATCCGGGTTGTTCACCGACCTGTGCAGCTCGAAGTCAATGCAGCCTGCTTCCTCGCGGGAGATCGGCGCCAACTCGGCCAGCAGGCGCCCCAAAGCCACGCCCTGTCCAGGTTTGGCGCGGATGAAGGCAACGTTGGTAATGCTCATGATGTGTCCTATTCATTCGTCGCCGGAAGAGATATTCAACCGGTAACTCATGGTAGGAACGGCGTCCCGCTGCGCGAATACCTGCACCTATGTCGTTATTGCCCATTCCTATTTCTGGAACCTGAATGCAGTGGCAACCAAGGAAACGTCGCTGCCGCAGATGCTTGCGGGAAGCACGTTCCCAGTAACCGTTTGGCCCTGGATGGGGTTCACGGCCACCCAGTACCTGCGAGGTGTTTCGGCCTCGGGCAGATAATTCCGGCAACGGTAGGCCCAACTCAGCAGTGCCCTCTCCGGTACCAATGACTTGACGACGCAGACGGTCACAACGCAGCGCGCCATCCGTCGGCCGTTAGATTTCAGCCTGCGGCCTGTATCAGTCGCTCCAGCGGACGTAAAGCAACATGGCGCGGCAGTGACAACCGGCCGCGGCCGTCCAGGCGTGCAAAGACGGTCGCCAGTTCGGTGGGAGGGGGCGGTACCGGCGCCGGTAGTGGGGCGACCTTCGGGGCGGCGAGAAAGCCGATCGGCGCAAGATGCGGCTCGGCCGCTGGTGCGGGCGCCGGCGACGGTTGTCGGTGTAGGTCGGCAGCGGCAGGCCGGGTGCTCTGCGCCGGCCTTGACGGCGTGGACGATGCGAGCGTATGCGGTACACGGGCGCCGCCGCGCAATGCTAGCCTTGTGCCGCTCGAAACGCCGCCTCAACAGCCCGGACCATCGAAGGGTGCAAGGTGCCGAGCTTCGGTGTTTGGCCGTGTGGGGCAATCGGTGGAACGGCAAACCATTCCGTCGTAAAGGGGAGATCGATGGACTGTTTGAGATCGAATTTCGTGTCGTAACTTAGGCCAGCCATCTCATAGGCCGCCTGGTTGCGTAGTCGCAAGATGGCGAACTCTCCACGGTGCAATGAAGTTGTCCGTTGGCTGGTTCCGTAGGCGGCGCGCACATGGAAGTTTGGTGCGTCGTCATCAAAAACGGCCAAGAGCAAAGCAGGGGCAGGCTTGGCCTTCGGATTTATGCCGTCCGGGAAATGGCACCAAACAATGTCGCCTGCAGCGGGTTCTGCCCACCACCGTGCAATCACGCCGGCTCCATTTCAAACAAGGTCGACCGTACCGACCGCTTGGTCCCCTGCGCAACGCGCTTCTTGATCTGCCGGACTTGGGTGGCGCTCAGTGGGCCGTCATCCGCCTCGTACTGCGGCAGTATCTTGACAGCCAAATCGTGGAGAGCCTGGTGAATCACCTGCGTTTCATCCACGCCAAGGTGCTCGGCAAGACGCTTAGCGGTTTCACGTGTGACGCCCGTGGCGCTATCCATCGAGCGATATCGGAAGGCGATCTGGCTAGTAGGTGTGCGGGTAGTCATGGAAAATCTGCAAAACAGATATGTAAGAGATATCCAATCTTCTGCCGCGTGTCAAACCTGTCGGGCTAGCCTGTCGAGAAAAGTTCTGCGCCCCGGGGCCTGCGCAGGGGCAACTGGCGGCTTCCCGCCGCCATCCAGACGGGCAAAGACGCTCGCCAGTTTGTTGGGAGGCGGCGGCACCGGTGCCGCCGGCGGAGCAACCTTCGGTGCTGCGGGAAAGCCAATCGGTGCGGGATCCGGTTCGGCTGCTGGTACGGGCACCGGAGACGGCTGCCGATGTAGCTCGGCCGCGGCAGGCCGGCTGCTCTGCGCTCGCCATGAGGGCACGTGCGAGGCGGGTGCAGGTGGCACATGAGCGGCGCCGCGCAGAACCGGTGCGACCTCCTCTCCGCGATCCGCTCGCATCGAGGCCAAGAGAGGCCAGCGTTCGCGAGCATGCCGAGTCGAATCCTCACGCACTATCTG
>NZ_JBWKVH010000055.1:0-40583 GCF_059421605.1 Cupriavidus sp. GW821-FHT02F09 | reverse complement strand
GCCACCGCTACCGCCGTCATGTTGACGATGCGGCGGGTGGTAGCTTGCGGGTTGAGAATGTGCACCGGCTTGGCCGCACCCAGCAGGATCGGGCCAATGGTGACGCCTTGCCCGCCCGTGATCTTGAGCAGGTTGAAGGCGATGTTGGCTGCATCCAGCGTCGGCATGACCAGCAGGTTGGCGCTGCCGGCCAGCTTGGTGCCCGGCAGGAAGTGGCGGCGCACGTCCTCGACCAGGGCGGCGTCGCCCTGCATCTCGCCCTCCACTTCCAGATGCGGTGCCTCGCGGGCCAGGATCTCCTGGGCCGCGCGCATCTTCCTGGCCGACGGGCGGTCCGACGAGCCGAACATCGAGTGCGACATCAGCGCCACCTTCGGGTGCTGGCCAAAACGCGCGATCTCCTCGGCGGCCAGCTGCGTGATGGCGGCGAGTTCCTCCGCGGTGGGATCGTCATTGACGAAGGTGTCGGTGATGAACAGCGTGTACTTCTCGAGCATCAGCGCGTTCATCGCGGCGAACACCTTGGCGCCTGGCGCCAGGCCGATCACGTCCCGCACATGCTCCAGGTGGGCTTCGAAGCGGCCCACGGTGCCGCACAGCATCGCGTCGGCGTCGCCCATATGCATCAGCATGGTGCCGATCAGCGTATTGGAGCGGCGCAGCGCCACCTTGGCCATGTCCGGCGTGACGCCGTCGCGGCCGCGCAGCGCGTGGTAGGCCTCGTGGTAGGCACGGTAGCGCGGGTCGTCTTCCGGGTTGATCAGCTCGAAGTCCGTGCCGGCCTTCAGGCGCAGGCCGGCCTTGTCGATGCGCATCTGGATCACGTGCGGGCGGCCGATCAGGATCGGACGGGCCAGGCCTTCGTCCACCACGGTCTGCACCGCGCGCAGCACGCGCTCTTCTTCGCCCTCGGCATAGACCACGCGCTTGGGCGCGGCCTTGGCGGCCGTGAACACCGGCTTCATGATCAGGCCGGTGTGGTAGACATACTGGGTGAGCTGCTGGCGGTAGGCTTCCAGGTCCTTGATCGGACGGGTGGCCACGCCGGATTCCTCGGCGGCCTTGGCCACCGCCGGCGCGATCTTCTCGATCAGGCGCTGGTCGAACGGCGTCGGGATGATGTAGTCCGGGCCGAACTTCAGTTCCTGGCCACCGTAGGCGGCAGCAACGGCGTCGTTCAGCTCGGCTTCGGCCAGGTCGGCGATGGCCTTGACGCAGGCCAGCTTCATGGCTTCCGTGATCTTGGTGGCGCCGCAATCCAGCGCGCCGCGGAAGATGTACGGGAAGCACAGCACGTTGTTGACCTGGTTCGGGTAGTCCGAGCGGCCGGTGGCGATGATGCAATCCGGGCGCGCGGCCTTGGCCACTTCCGGGCGGATTTCCGGCTCAGGGTTGGCCAGTGCCAGGATGATGGGCTTGTCGGCCATGGTCTTGACCATCTCGGCGGTCAGCACGCCGGCGGTCGAGCAGCCCAGGAACACATCGGCGCCATTGACGATGTCGGCCAGGGTGCGGTTCGAGGTGTCTTGCGCGTAGCGCGCCTTGTTGGGTTCCATGTTGGCGTCGCGGCCCACATAGATCACGCCCTTGGAATCGACCACCGAGATGTTCGAGCGGGTCACGCCCAGGCTCACCATGGTGTCCAGGCAGGCGATGGCCGCGGCGCCGGCGCCCGAAACCGCCAGCTTGACCTTGGCGATATCCTTGCCGACCACCTTCAGGCCGTTGAGCAGCGCCGCGCCCGAGATGATGGCGGTGCCGTGCTGGTCATCGTGGAAGACGGGGATGTTCATGCGTTCGCGCAGCTTCTTCTCGATGTAGAAGCACTCGGGCGCCTTGATGTCTTCGAGGTTCACGCCGCCGATCGTCGGCTCCAGCGCTGCCACGATCTCGACGATCTTGTCCGGGTCGTGCGCATCGAGCTCGATGTCGAACACGTCGATGCCGGCGAACTTCTTGAACAGGCAACCCTTGCCCTCCATCACCGGCTTGCCGGCCAGAGGACCGATGTCGCCCATGCCGAGCACGGCGGTACCGTTGGTGATCACTGCCACCAGGTTGCCACGCGAGGTGTACTCGGCGGCCATCGCGGGATCCTTGGCGATCTCCTCGCAGGCGTAGGCCACGCCCGGGGAGTAGGCCAGGGACAAGTCGCGCTGGTTGGACAGCGCCTTGGTCGCGTTTACCTGGATCTTGCCCTTGGTCGGGCTGCGGTGGTATTCCAGCGCGGCCAGGCGCAATTGCGCTTCAGGACTGTTGGGGGCATGTTGCGGTGCATCACCGCCGGTCTTGCTGGTCATTATGCTCGTCCAGGAAGTGGCCCTGCCAGTGCCCGCCGAGGCCGCGCCGGTCGTATCCGGCGTGGCTTGCCGGAATCTTCCATTGCAGCTTTCAAAGACGGGCTCCGGCGGCTCGGGCCGAAAAATCGAGCCGTCATTCTAGCTCACCCAAGCCCGGCGCGAAGCCCCTCCCACTGGGGCATCCGGGGATTTAAGGCTTTTCGCCGGGCAATTCAGTTTTTACCACCGCACAGGCAATGCCTTGCTTGTGGCTTGCCACCTGCTACTTGTCATTCGGGTCCAGCGGCAATGTCACCCGCCGTGGCCGGCCGCTCTCCGCCGGGAACTGCACGAAGGCGCTGCGGATCAGGTAGGGCATCGCCGCCTGCAGGGACGCCCCCTCTGCGCGGTGGTTCGCCGTGACCTGGTAGACCCGGCGGCCGCTGGCGGCATCCTTGAAGAATACGCGCAGCGTGGACTGGGTGACCGGCACATCGCGCACCGTGGTCACCGGCGGCCAGTAGCCCGGGCCACCCCAGCCGTACGGGCCCCAGGGGCGGTAGTAAGGCCCCCAGTAAGGGCCGGGATAAAAGCCGGGGCCCCACGGGTCGACGTAGTTGGTCTCCTGGATCCGCATCAGCCGCGAGTTGCTGTCGTACTCCATGCTGACCAGGTAATGCGCCTGTGGCCGGGCCACCTGCTCGAAGCCGATTCCGGAGAGCGCCTGCGCCAGCCACTGCTCATAGGTCTGGTCCTCGAGCTGCGTCTGCTGGCCGCCGGTGCGATCGAAGGCATAGGTGCGCGGCGGATCGTTCTGCCAGTCGCCCTGGCGGAAGGCCGTCACCTCGGTGGTGACGGTGCTGGCGCAGCCGGACAGCAGCGCCACGCCGAGCAGCGCCGCGCCCGCCATCAGGCGGCTGCCGCGCCAGCCTTCGCCGGCTATCCGGCCCCAATCCTGACCAAGCTTCACCAGCTTTCCGAGCGTTGCCAGCCATCGTTTTGGCATCATGCCCCTCATCGATTCGTTGTCCGTTGTGTGACTCTGACCGTGCCGGGCCGGCGGAATTCCGTCCCGATCGGCCACCAGCGCCGCGCGCCCGAGCCGGGGCGCCCGCGCTTGGCTACAATGGGTTCTTCAGTGCCGTGGCACGCGGCCCGGCAGCGCCTTCCGCCCTGCCCGCCTGCCGTGACCATGGTGACCATGCCGCCCCAAGTGGCCCTCAGAGGACAGGATTCCTTCATGCTGCGCACCGACACGCCCGTTACCGTCCATCGCAAAGACTATACTCCGCCGGCCTTCGCTTTTGAGCACGTCGACCTCACCCTCGAGCTCGACCCGGCGCGCACGGTGGTCACCAATATCCTGCGCTTCACGCGCCAGGCACCCGGCCCGCTGGTGCTGGCGGGCGAGGCACTGGAGCTCGTCGGGGTCCGCCTCGACGGCAAGCCGCTGGAAGGCGCGCAGCAGACACCCGACAGCCTGACGCTGCCCGAGCTGCCCGCGCAAGGCACGCTGGAAATCGTCACCGCCTGCCAGCCGGCCGCCAACACGTCGCTGTCCGGCCTCTACGTTTCCAACGGCAACTTCTTTACCCAGTGCGAAGCCGAGGGCTTCCGCAAGATTACCTATTACCTGGACCGCCCCGACGTGATGTCGACCTTCCGGGTCACGCTGCGCGCGCAGCGCGCTGCCTACCCGGTGCTGCTGTCCAACGGCAACCTGATCAGCGAGCGCGAGCTGCCCGACGGCCGCTTTGAGGCTGTCTGGGAAGACCCGTTCAAGAAGCCCGCCTACCTGTTCGCGCTGGTGGCCGGCAAGCTGGAGTGCATCGAGGAGCGGATCCAGTCCGCCTCCGGCAAGGAGAAATTGCTGCAGGTCTGGGTGGAGCCGCAGGACCTGCCCAAGACGCGCCATGCCATGGATTCGCTGATCCACTCGATCCGCTGGGACGAGCAGCGCTTTGGCCTGGAGCTGGACCTCGACCGCTTCATGATCGTCGCCGTGGGCGACTTCAACATGGGCGCGATGGAGAACAAGGGCCTCAACATCTTCAACACCAAGTACGTGCTGGCCAACGCCGAGACCGCCACCGATGCCGATTTCGGCAATATCGAATCCGTGGTCGGGCATGAGTACTTCCACAACTGGACCGGCAACCGCGTGACCTGCCGCGACTGGTTCCAGCTCTCGCTCAAGGAAGGCCTGACGGTGTTCCGCGACCAGGAATTCTCAGCCGACATGATGGGCTCCGAATCCGGGCGCGCGGTCAAGCGCATCGAGGACGTGCGCATGCTGCGCCAGGTACAGTTCCCCGAGGATGCCGGCCCCATGGCGCATCCGGTGCGCCCCGACAGCTACGAGGAAATCAACAACTTCTACACCGTGACGGTGTACGAGAAAGGCGCCGAGGTCGTGCGCATGTACCAGACCCTGCTAGGCCGCGACGGTTTCCGCAAGGGCATGGACCTGTACTTCCAGCGCCACGACGGCCAGGCCGTGACCTGCGATGACTTCCGCGCCGCCATGGCCGACGCCAACGGCCGCGACCTGACGCAGTTCGGCCGCTGGTACAGCCAGGCTGGCACGCCGGTGGTCGCGGTGCGCACCGCGTGGGACGCGGCCACCGGCACCCTGGCGCTGACGCTGTCGCAAACCAGCCCCAAAGTCGGCATCGAGACGCGCCCCGGCACGCCGGACAAGCTGCCCTTCCATATCCCCTTCGCACTGGGCCTGATCGACGCCAGCGGCGCCGACCTTGCGCTGCAGCTCGAGGGTGAAAGCCAGCCCGGCGCCAGCACGCGCGTGCTGGATTTCACCGAGGCCGAGCAGACCTTCCGCTTCATCAACCTGCCGCGCGGCGCCGAGCCGCCGCTGGCGTCGTTGCTGCGCGACTTCTCCGCGCCAGTCATCATCGACGCCGAGTACAGCGAAGCGCAGCTGACCTTCCTGCTCGCGCACGACAGCGATCCGTTCAACCGCTGGGAGGCCGGCCAGCGCCTGACCACGCGCGCGCTGCTGCAACTGGTGGCCCAGAGCCAGGCCGGCCGCGAGCTCCAGCTCGACCCGGCGCTGGTGGCCGCGCTGCGCACCGTGCTCAACGACCAGCAGCTCAGCCCCGCCTTCCGCGAGCAGGCCCTGACGCTGCCGGCCGAAGCTTACCTCGCCGAGCGCATGGGCGTGGCCGATCCGGCGGCCATCCATCGCGCCCGCCAGTTCATGCGCGAGGCGCTGGCGTGCGCGCTCAAGGCCGACTGGCTGGCCGCGTTCGAGGCCAACGCCACGCCGGGCGCCTACAGCCCCGATGCGGTGTCCGCCGGCAAGCGCGCGCTGCGCAACCTGGCGCTGGGCTACCTGGCCGACAGCGGCGATGCCGCCATGCAAGCGCTGGCCGAAGCGCAATACAAGGCCGCCGACAACATGACGGACCGCTTCGCCGCGCTCAGCGCCATGGTCAACACCTTTGCCCCCGGCCGCGAGGCCGCGCTGGCCGATTTCTACCAGCGCTTCGAGCAAGACCCGCTGGTGATCGACAAATGGTTCTCGCTGCAAGGCACGCAGCGCGGCACCGTAGGGCCGCAAAGCGCCGGCCACAAGGGCAAGCACACCATCGACACGGTGCGCGCGCTGATGCAGCATCCCGCCTTCAACCTGCGCAACCCCAACCGCGCGCGCTCGCTGATCTTCAGCTTCTGCGCGGCCAACCCGGCCCAGTTCCATGCCGAGGATGGCTCGGGCTACGCCTTCTGGGCCGAGCAGGTGCTGGCGCTGGACGCCATCAACCCGCAAGTGGCGTCCCGCCTGGCGCGGGTGATGGATCGCTGGCAGAAGTACGCCCTGCCGCTGCGCGACCGCATGCGCGCCGCGCTGGAGCAGGTGGCGGCGGCCAGCGACCTGTCCCGCGACGTGCGCGAGATCGTGAGCAAGGCGCTGGCGCCGTAAGGCAGCGCCGGGCTGGCCGGGGCGCGGCTGGCAGCACCGCGCCCCGGCCCCGCCGACAGTACCCCACAGGCCGGTGGCATTGGCCTGGCGGGCTGGCGCCCATGTAGAATTGCGGCCATTCAAGGAGAATCCCCATGAGTCGCATCAGCCTCACCCGCTACCTGGTCGAGGAGCAGCGCAAGCACAACACGATCGAGCCCGAACTGCGGCTCCTGATCGAAGTGGTGGCGCGCGCCTGCAAGGCCATTTCCAACTCCGTGAGCAAGGGCGCCCTCGCCGGCATCCTCGGCTCGGCCGGCACCGGCAACGTGCAAGGCGAGACCCAGCAAAAGCTGGATGTGATCGCCAACGAAGTCCTGCTCGACGCCAATGAATGGGGCGGCCACCTCGCCGCCATGGCGTCCGAGGAAATGGACAGTTTCTACGAGATCCCGAACCGCTATCCCAAGGGCGAATACCTGCTGCTGTTCGACCCGCTCGACGGCTCGTCCAACATCGACGTGAACGTGTCGATCGGCACCATCTTCTCGGTGCTGCACATGCCCAAGCCGGGCCAGACCGTCACTGAAGCCGACTTCATGCAGGCCGGCAGCCGCCAGGTCGCCGCCGGCTACGCCGTGTACGGCCCGCAGACCACGCTGGTGCTGACCGTTGGCAACGGCGTGCACATGTTCACGCTGGACCGCGAGGCCGGCAGCTTCGTGCTGACGCAGTCGGACGTGATGATCCCGGAAGACACCAAGGAATTCGCGATCAACATGTCCAACATGCGCCACTGGGCCCCGCCCGTGCGTCGCTATATCGACGAATGCCTGGCCGGCGACGAAGGCCCGCGCGGCAAGAACTTCAACATGCGCTGGATCGCCTCGATGGTGGCCGACGTGCACCGCATCCTCACGCGCGGCGGCATCTTCATGTACCCGTGGGACAAGCGCGAACCGGAGAAACCCGGCAAGCTGCGCCTGATGTATGAAGCCAACCCCATGGCCATGCTGATCGAGCAGGCCGGCGGCGCGGCCACCAATGGCCATGAGCGCATTCTCGACATCCAGCCGGAAAAGCTGCACCAGCGCGTGTCGGTGATCCTCGGCTCGAAGAACGAAGTGGAACGCGCAACCCGCTACCACCAGGAAGAGAAAGCGGCCGGCTGATCGCTGGCGGCTTCATCGACGAAAAAGGGACGCCGCGGCGTCCCTTTCTCTATTGCGTCTATCGCGCCCGTGCGGCAACGTTGCGCGGCGGCCAGGGCGTAGCGGACGCGCCCAGTACCGGCTTGCCAAGCAGGGGCGTCGACAATGCGTAGGCGCCGTTCTCGGTGAAGGCCCAGAGGATATTGCGGTCGTACTCGGTGTAGATCGCGAATACGCCTTTGCCGGCGCGGCCCGCGAGGCGCGCCGGCGGTAAACCTCAATATAGCGGCACCGGTGCCCACCCTATAATCGGCGCATGGTCTTCCGCCCCACCAGGCGGTCAAAGCAATGTGCCTCATGTCCAGCCGTCCCACCGTTACCTTGAGCGACGTGATGCTGCGCCGCCTCAAGCTCAAGCCCCTGTTGATCTTCGATCGCGTGCTGCAGTCCGGCTCCATCGTGCGGGCAGCGCGTGAGCTGAGCCTGACCCAGCCCGCCGTCACCAAGGCGATCCAGGAGCTGGAAGAAGACCTCGAAGTCCCCCTGTTCGAGCGCACCAACCGCGGCGTGGTGCCGACCAGCTACGGCCTGCTGCTGGGCGAGCGCGTGAAGTCGGTCATCGCCGAGCTGCGCTACCTCACCGACGAGCTCAACAGCTTCCGCTCGGGCGACACCGGCAACGTCATCGTCGGCACGCTGATCTCCGCCTCGGCCCGGCTGCTGCCGCGCACCATCGCGCTGATGAAAACGCGCCGCCCCGGCATCCTGGTGACGGTGCGCGAAGCCCCCACCGACCGCCTCTTCCCCGCCCTTGCCACCGGCGAGCTCGATCTGGTCATCGGCCGCCTGCCGGAGAGCGATCTGCCGCTCGCCCGCATGTTCTCACTCACGCACACCGCGCTGTACGACACCGCAATGTGCGTGGTGGTGGCACGCGACAACCCGTTGGCGATCAGTGCCGGCCTGCGCCTGGCCGAACTGGCCGCGCATCCGTGGATCCTCCCGCTGAACGAATCTCCCGCGCGCCTGGCCGCCGAGCGCCTGTTCCTCGACGCCGGCCTGCAGGTGCCCGCCAACCTGGTGGAGTCGCTCTCGCTGCTGACCAATATCGGCCTGATGCAGGATCTCGGCGCCATCGGCCTGATGGCGCGCGATGTGGCCGATCATTTCGTGCGCCTCGGGCTGCTGGCCATCCTTGACCTGGGCGATATCGGGCGCTTTGGCACCATCGGCTATTCGGTGCGCACGGACCGCGCGCCGGCACCCGCCGCCGCGCATTTCATCGCCTGCCTGCGCGAAGCCGCCGCACTGCCGCCAGAGCGCTGAGCACTCCGAAGCCGGCCACCCTGGCCCCTTCCAGACATGCCATTTTGGAATACCAGGGGCCTTCTTCTTCATTATGCAAGGCCGGGGGGCGCTCCATATACTGGTCCTCGCTGCGCACCCTTCCCCCACCCCGCGCAGCACGGAGACCAACCCGTGCCCAAGCAAAACATTCCACTCATCCGGCACTACATCGACGGCGAGTTCGTCGCCAGCGCCGGCACTTTTCCCGACACCTGCCCGGTGGACGGCCAGCTTGTCGCCAACGTGTGCGAAGCCGATGCGGCGCTCGTGGACCGCGCCGTGCAAGCCGCGCGGCGCGCGCTGCAAGGCCCCTGGGGACAACTCGACGTACAACAGCGCGCGGCGCTGCTGCACCGCATCGCCGACGGCATCGAAGCCCGCTTCGACGCGTTCGTGGCCGCCGAGGTGGAAGACACCGGCCGCCCCGAGCACCAGGCCCGCACGCTGGACGTAGCACGCGCCGTCACCAACTTTCGCACCTTCGCCGACCTTGCCAAGACCGCCGGCAACGAACTGTACGAGACGCCCACGGCGGATGGCGCGGGCGCGCTCAACTACACGGTGCGCAAGCCCGTGGGCGTGGTCGGCATCATCTCGCCGTGGAACCTGCCGCTGCTGCTGCTGACCTGGAAGGTGGCGCCCGCGCTCGCGTGCGGCAACACCGTGGTGGCCAAGCCATCGGAAGAGACCCCGGCCTCGGCCGCGCTGCTGGCCGAGGTCATCCACCAGGCCGGCGTGCCGCACGGCGTGTTCAACCTGCTGCACGGCTTCGGCGGCGGCTCCACCGGCGAGTTCCTCACCCGCCACGACGGCATCGACGCCATCACGTTCACGGGCGAGTCCAGGACCGGCAGCACCATCATGCGTGCGGTGGCCGACGGCGTGAAGGAAATCTCCTTCGAGCTCGGCGGCAAGAACGCCGCGGTTGTGTTCGCCGACGCCGATTTCGACGCCGCGGTGGCGGGCGTGCTGCGCTCGTCCTTTACCAACGCCGGCCAGGTTTGCCTGTGCTCCGAGCGCGTATTTGTCGAGCGGCCGATCTTCGATGCCTTCGTGGCGGCGCTCAAGGCGCGCACGCAGGCGCTCAAGCTCGGCTACCCCGGCGACGATGGCGTGGACATGGGCCCGTTGATCTCGCGCGGCCACCGCGACAAGGTGGAGTCGTATTTCCGCCTCGCGGTGGAAGAAGGCGCCACCGTGGTCTGCGGCGGCAAGGTGCCGGTGTTCGGCGATGCGCGCGACGAAGGCGCGTACGTGATGCCCACCATCTGGACCGGCCTGCCGGACAGCGCGCGCTGCGTCACCGAGGAGATCTTCGGCCCGGTCTGCCATATCGCGCCGTTCGACAGCGAAGACGAAGTCGTCGCCCGCGTCAACGACAGCGCCTACGGCCTGGCCTGCGCGCTGTGGACCACCAACCTGACACGCGCCCACCGCGTAGCGCGCCAGGTGCGCGTGGGCCTGACCTGGGTCAACACCTGGTACCTGCGCGACCTGCGCACGCCCTTCGGCGGCGTCGGCCTCTCGGGCCTGGGCCGCGAAGGTGGACGCCACTCGCTCGACTTCTACTCGGAAGTGGCGAACATCTGCATCAAGCTCTGAGCCATGACAACCATGACAAACGAGACCCAACAACCCTCCAACGCCGACGCCGCCATCCGCGCCGCCGCCGACCTGCTGTGGCAGGCGCATGCCGGGCATGCGCCCTGCGCGCCGGTGCGCACGCTGATCGGCGAAACCGATCCGCAGGCCGCCTATCAGGTGCAGGAGATCAACACGCAGCGCTGGCTCGCCGCAGGCCGCCGCCTGGTGGGCCGCAAGATCGGCCTGACCTCGCGCGCCGTGCAACAGCAGCTGGGCGTGGGCGAGCCGGATTTCGGCATGCTGTTCGCCGACATGGCCGTGGCCGAGGGCGAGGAGATCGACCTGCGCCGCGTGCTGCAGCCCAAGATCGAAGCCGAGATCGCGCTGGTGCTGGCGCATCCGCTTGCGCATGAGCGCCACACCATCGCCGACCTGATCCGCGCCACCGCCTACGCCTTGCCCGCTGCGGAGATCGTCGGCAGCCGCGTGGCCAACTGGGATATCCGCCTGGCCGACACGATTGCCGACAACGCATCCAGCGGCCTGTTCGCGCTCGGCTCGCGCCCCGTCAAGCTGGCGGACCTGGACCTCATCGGCTGCGGCATGGTGATGGAGCGCCGCGGCGAACAGGTCTCGCTCGGCACCGGCGCCGCCTGCCTGGGCAATCCGTTGCACGCCGCATTGTGGCTGGCCGACACCATGGTGCGCGTGGGCCGTCCGCTGCAGGCCGGCGACATCGTCATGACCGGCGCGCTGGGCCCGATGGTGCCGGTTGCCGCCGGCGACGCCTTCGACCTGGAGATCGAAGGGCTGGGACGCCTGTCCACGCGCTTCGCCCCGGCCAACAAGGAGCCATCCGCATGAGCATGAACATGAGCATAAGCAAGCCATCCCGGACGCGCCTGCGCGCAGCCATCATCGGCTCCGGCAATATCGGCACCGACCTGATGATCAAGATCCTGCGCCACGGCCAGCACCTGGAAGTCGGCGCCATGGTCGGCATCGACGCCGCCTCCGACGGCCTCGCCCGCGCGCAGCGCCTCGGCGTGCCCACCACGCATGAAGGCATCGAGGGGCTGCTTGGCATGCCCGGCTTCGCGGACATCCGCGTGGCCTTCGATGCCACCTCGGCCGGCGCCCATATGCATCACAACGCCGTGCTGCAGAAGCACGGCATCCAGGTGATCGACCTCACCCCGGCGGCTATCGGCCCCTATGTGGTGCCGGTGGTCAACCTGGACGCCCACCTCAATGCGCCCAACCTCAATATGGTCACCTGCGGCGGGCAGGCGACGATCCCCATCGTGCGTGCCGTATCGCAAGTGGCGCCGGTGAGCTACGCCGAAATCGTCGCGTCCATCGCCAGCCGCTCGGCCGGCCCGGGCACGCGCGCCAGTATCGACGAGTTCACCGAAACCACCTCCAATGCGATCGTGGAAGTGGGCGGCGCCGCGCACGGCAAGGCCATCATCGTGCTGAACCCGGCGGAGCCGCCGCTGCTGATGCGCGACACGGTGTTCTGCCTGACCGCGGCCGATGCCGACCAGGATGCCATCCGCGCCTCGGTCGAGCGCATGGTGGCGCAGGTGGCCGCCTATGTGCCCGGCTACCGGCTCAAGCAGCGAGTCCAGTTCGAGCGCATCGACCCGGCGCGCCCGCTCACGCTGCCGGGCATCGGCCGCCTGGCCGGCCTCAAGGTCTCGGTGTTCCTGGAGGTGGAAGGCGCCGCGCACTACCTGCCCGCCTACGCCGGCAATCTCGACATCATGACGTCCGCCGCGCTGGCCGCCGCCGAGCGCGTGGCCGGGCACAAGCTGGCGCGCGCGCAAGGAGCAACGCAATGACCGCAGCACCACATCCCGCAGGCAATACCATGAAGAAAGTCCATGTGTCGGACGTGACGCTGCGCGACGGCATGCACGCCATCCGCCACCAATACAGCCTGCCGCAAGCCGTGGCCATCGCCCGCGCGCTGGACGCGGCACGCGTGGACAGCATCGAGGTGGCCCACGGCGACGGCCTCAACGGCTCGAGCTTCAACTACGGCTTTGGCGCGCACACCGATCTCGAATGGATCGCCGCGGTGGCGGCGGAACTCAAGCACGCACGCGTGGCCACGCTGCTGCTGCCCGGCATCGGCACCATCCACGACCTGCGCGCCGCCTACGACGCCGGCGCGCGCACCGTGCGCATCGCCACCCACTGCACCGAGGCCGACATCTCGCGCCAGCATATCGAGTACGCGCGCAAGCTCGGCATGGATACCGTGGGCTTTCTGATGATGTCGCACATGACCACGCCGGCGGCGCTGGCGCAGCAAGCCAGGCTGATGGAATCCTACGGCGCGCAGTGCGTGTACGTGGTGGACTCCGGCGGCGCGCTGTCGATGCGCGACGTGGCCGAGCGCTTCGATGCGTTCAAGCAAGTGCTAGATCCCGCCACCGAGACCGGCATGCACGCCCACCACAACCTGTCGCTGGGCGTGGCCAATTCCATGGTGGCGCTGGAGCATGGCTGCGACCGCGTGGATGCCTCGCTCGCCGGCATGGGCGCGGGTGCGGGCAACGCACCGCTGGAGGTCTTCATCGCGGCGATCGACCGCGCGGGCATTGCGCACGGCACTGATCTCTACGCGCTGATGGACGCCGCGGACGACCTGGTTCGCCCGCTGCAGGACCGCCCCGTGCGCGTCGACCGCGAAACACTGGCGCTTGGCTATGCTGGCGTGTACTCCAGCTTCCTGCGCCACGCCGAGGCTGCCTCCGCGCGCTACGGCATTGCCACCGTCGACATCCTGGTCGAGCTCGGACGCCGCCGCATGGTCGGCGGACAGGAGGACATGATCGTGGACGTGGCGCTGGACCTGTTGCGCCAGCGCGATCCGGCCACCAATCCCACCGCCCCCACCAACAACCCGATCGCGAGTGCCGCATGATTGCCGATCAGATTACCCAGTACGCCACGCGCCTCGACGACGCCGCGCGCCAGCGTGAAGCCATCGACCCGCTGGGTGGCGCCACACCATTTTCCATCGATGACGCCTACGCCATTCAGGCCGGCGCCATCGCGCTGCGCCACGCGCGCGGCGAGCGACCGATCGGCATCAAGCTCGGCTTCACCAGCCGCGCCAAGATGGTCCAGATGGGCGTGGACAGCCTGATCTGGGGCCAGCTCACCGATGCCATGTTGTGCGAGGAAGGCGCCGCGCTCGCGCTCGACGCCTTTATCCATCCGCGCATCGAGCCCGAGGTGTGCTTCCTGACATCGCGCGACATCGCTGGCCCGCTCACCTTGCTCGATGCCGGCGGCTACATCGAGGCGGTGGCCCCAGCCATGGAGATCATCGACTCGCGCTATCGCAACTTCAAGTTCTCGCTGGCCGACGTGATCGCCGACAACTGCTCGTCCGCCGCGCTGGTGGTGGGGCCGTGGTCGCGCCCGGACAGCGCGCTGGCCAACCGCGGCGTGCAGCTCGAGATCGACGGCCGCCCGGCGCTGCTGGGCACCACCGCGGCCATCCTAGGCAACCCGCTGCGCGCGCTGGTGCAGGCCTCGCAACTGCTGGCGCGGGCCGGCATGGTGCTGCCGGCCGGCTCGCTGATCATGGCCGGCGCTGCCACCGCGGCCGAGCCGCTGCGTCCCGGCTGCCACGTGCGCACCCGCGTGAGCGGGCTGGGGCAAGTCGAACTGAGCACACGCTGACAACCGGAGACCACGCATGACTACGCTTTCCAAAGTCCTGACCGGCAAGGCCACCCCGCGCGGCCGCTTCCCGCACGTGAAGCGGGCCGGCGACTTCCTGTTCGTCTCGGGCACCAGCTCGCGCCGTGCGGACAACAGCTTCGCCGGCGCCAGCGCCGACGCCATGGGCGTGACCGCGCTCGACATCCGCGAGCAGACCCGCGCCGTGATCCTCAATATCCGCGAGATCCTGCAAAGCGTCGGCTGCGATCTGTCCGACCTGGTGGAGATCACCACCTTTCTCGTCAACATGAACGATTTCGGCGGCTACAACGAGGTCTACGGCGAGTACTTCGATTACGACGGCCCGACCCGCACCACTGTGGCCGTGCACCAGTTGCCGCACCCGCACCTGCTCATCGAGATCAAGGCCGTGGCCTACCAGCCGCTTCCGCGCTGATGCGCTGATGCGCTGATGCACAGACACGCCCGACATCGCAACCGCAACCTCACCCGCACAAGAGACTCGCGCCATGTTCACCTACGGCATGCCCCTCAACTTCCCGCGCTGGCTGGACGAGCACGCGCACCTGCTCAAGCCGCCCGTGGGTAACCAGCAGGTCTGGCAGGACGCCGACACCATCGTCACGGTGGTGGGCGGCCCCAACCAGCGCACGGATTTCCATGACGATCCGCTCGAAGAGTTCTTCTACCAGTTCAAGGGCAATGCCTGGCTGGACATCATGGACCGTGGCAAGCGCGAGCGAGTGGACCTCAAGGAGGGCGACATTTTCCTGTTGCCCCCGCACGTGCGGCATTCCCCGCAACGCCCCGAAGCCGACAGCCGCTGCCTGGTCATCGAGCGCCAGCGCCCCGAAGGCGTGGTGGACGGCTTCGAGTGGTATTGCCCCGCGTGCAGCGCACTGGTGCACCGCGTGGAGGTGCAGCTCAAGAGCATCGTCACCGACCTGCCGCCGCTGTTTGCCGGCTTTTACGACAACGCAGCGCCGCGCCGCTGCGGGCAATGCGGCACGGTGCATCCGGGCCGGGCCTCGGCATCAGCCAGCAAGGACCCTGAATGAGCACCAACAGCGTGGTGGACATCCACAGCCACTTCTTCCCGCCCATCACCCGCCAGGAGGCCGCGGCGCTTGACCCCGTCGCCGCGCCCTGGCTGCAGACCAATGGCACTGACACGGCCATGATCATGACCGGCGACCAGCCGTTCCGCCCGGTCTACTCCGCGCTGTGGGACCCCGCGCGCCGCATCGAGGAAATGGACCGCTGCGGCGTCGACATCCAGTTGATGTGCGCCACGCCCGTGATGTTCGGCTACCGCTATCCGGCAGACGTCGCGGTGCCCTGGTCGCAGCGCATGAACGACTACGCGCTGGCGCTCTGCGCGCACCGTCCCGCGCGGCTCAAGGCGCTGGCCCAGGTGCCGCTGCAGGATATCGACGCCGCCTGCCGCGAAGCCTCGCGCGCCAAGGCCGGTGGCCATGTCGGCGTGCAGATCGGCAACCACCTCGGCGACCGCGACCTCGACGACGAAGGCCTGATCACTTTCCTCATCCACTGCGCCAACGAAGGCATTGCCGTACTGGTGCACCCGTGGGACATGATGGGCGCCCCGCGCATGAAAAAGTGGATGCTGCCGTGGCTGGTATCCATGCCGGCGGAAACGCAGCTCGGCATCCTGTCGCTGATCCTGTCCGGCGCGTTCGAGCGCATCCCGGCCTCGCTCAAGCTGTGCTTCGCGCATGGCGGCGGCAGCTTCGCCTTCCTGCTCGGCCGCGTCGACAACGCCTGGCGCCATCGCGACATCGTGCGAGAGGACTGCCCGCACCCGCCCTCGTCGTATGTCAACCGCTTCTTCGTGGACTCCGCTGTGTTCGACCCGCGCGCGCTCAAGCTGCTGGTCGACGTGATGGGCGAGGACCGGGTGATGCTGGGTTCGGACTACCCCTATCCGCTCGGCGAGCAACAGGTCGGCGCGCTGATCCGCGGGACCGATCTTGCCGACGCGGCGCGCCGCAAGCTGCTGGGCGCCAATGCAGCCGCATTCTTCGGGCTCGGGGATAACGAGTCATAAACGACAAACAACAAACAACAAGCCACAAACGACCAGCCACAAATGACGCCGCCCGCGCCCCACAAGGCACGGGCGTCGGGCAAACCAAGGAGGAGACATGGAACAAGGAAACGGGCAACGCCACGCAAGCGGAGGCTTCCAGCAAATCGTCCAGCGCGAGCAAGGCCTGCACCGCAGCCTCAAACCCGCTCAGCTCGCCATGATCGCCATTGGCGGCGCCATCGGCACCGGCCTGTTCATGGGCAGCGGCTTTGCCCTCGGCTTCGCCGGCCCCGGCGTGCTGCTCAGCTACGCCATCGGCGCGCTGGTCACGCTGCTGCTGATGGGCTGCCTGGCCGAGATGACGGTAGCCCACCCCACCTCCGGCTCCTTCGGCGCCTATGCCGAGCACTATGTCAGCCCGCTCGCCGGCTTCCTGGTGCGCTACGCCTACTGGGCCTCCATCGTGCTCGCGGTCGGCACCGAAGTCACCGCCGTGGCGCTCTACATGGGGTACTGGTTCCCGCAGGTGCCCGCCTGGTTCTGGATCGTCTCGTTCTCCGCCGCGCTGATCCTGATCAACCTGGTCGGCGTAGGCATCTTCGGCGCCGTCGAATACCTGTTCTCGATGGTCAAGATCATCGCCATCGTCGCCTTTATCCTGGTGGCCGCCTACATCGTCTTCGGCGCGCCCGGCAGCACCGGCAGCACCGGCAGCAGCGCGGCCGGCGCCGGCTTCCACCACTACACGGCGCACGGCGGCTTCCTGCCAAACGGTTTGTGGGGCATGTGGGTCGCGGTGATCGTCTCGATCTTCAGCTACCTCAGCATCGAGATGATCGCGGTCGCCGCCGGCGAAGCCCAGGACCCCGAGCGCGCCGTGCTGATGAACCAGGTGAAGAGGGCGCCGAACATGGAGATGGCCATCATCAGCAGGAAGGCGTCGCCGGGGTGATCTTCGTCACCCACTACCGCTTCCGCCGCCAATGGGCCGCCGCCGGCAACCGCCCCCTGGCCTTGCGCATGCGCGGCTTCCCCGTGCTCACGCTGCTAGGCGCCGGCATGCTGCTGGCCATCATGCTGACCACCCTGTTTACCGACGCCTTCCGCATGACGCTGCTCACCGGCATCCCCTTCCTGGCGGTGCTCAGCGTGGCCTACCTGCTCTGGTTCCGCCAGCGCGCCGAACCCGCGCCACTGGCCGCCAACGATGCCGCCTGAATGATCGTGCCGCCACCTGGCGGCGCGCCTGCGGGGACTCCCGGCAAAATTTTTGCGCCGGGGCTTCCCAGCAAAAAAAAACGCTGCTATGATTGCGGGCTTCATCCGGTTGTTGACGGATGGTGGGCCGAAGTAGCTCAGTCGGTAGAGCAGCTCATTCGTAATGAGAAGGTCGGGGGTTCGATTCCTCTCTTCGGCACCATAAGATTCAAGCACTTAGCCCAACCTGTCCGGTTGGGCTTTGTTGTTTCTGGACTTCGTGTAACCGCCTTGTAAGCGAATTTCGTCAACGGGGCACGGGCCACCCCCGGCAGCACCACCAGAAGTCCTTGGCCGACTTTTAGGGCGACTGCATCCCCTGTATCTCCGATCCCTTGTCCACACCTTCACCGGCGATCGGGGAGGCAAGCACATCGTGGGTGTAGGTATGAACCTTCCACGCGCCGCACTGCTTTCCCACCACTCAGAAGTGCCCTGCGTCGATCGCTACGATCTAGGAGTTACCGTGCAGCCAATGTTCATCGTCAGGGCTGATGGCATCGTTAGGCACGCAAAGGCCCCGTGAAGGACGAAATCGGCTTGCCAGTGGACTCGTCGTCATCCCCCCTCATCAATTTGAGGGAGGAAAGGAACTCGATATTTTCCTTTTCGGCCTGCCCAGGATTCAAGATGTCATCCGCGATCCCGACAGCGCCTACGAAACGCCCCAGATTGACGGGATCGGACCGGCTTCCATATACGTCTATTTGGCCGATCTTTCCTGCGCCGCTCACTTTCAGTAACAGCCCGACAGGATGATTTCGCTACTAAAGTTGCCGTTTGCTAAGTTCAGCCTTTTCAGCTCGTTGATTCCGCGCTGGAAACGCTCATCGTTCAGCACAACCACGATGCCATTCTTCGCCTTTCGCATTTGCCTGATCGTGTCGGAACCATCAGCTAGCGCAAGCGCATCGAACTTCGCGTGAAATGCCTCGGGAGTGAGGTCGCCCCACGGCTCGACACCGTTGCCGTTGCTCGGCGACGAACCTGTAGAGGTTTGCGCCAACGGTGGCGACTGACTCAATGAGGAAGAATCGGCAGCCGCGGCAACAGGCGGTGACGATTTCAGTTGCTGCTCCGTCGACTTAGGTGGTTCGTCGACTTAGGTGGTTCGTCGATTCGCCTTTTTCGACTTGCTCCACCACCGCCAGCTTAAAAGCCAGGCTGTCATCCCGCTGAGTTCGCTTTTCGACCGCTTCCAATGGACTCTCCTTCCTTGCAAGGGAAAAAGTGTCAACCTTAGTCAGGACGGGTCAGGTCAAAGAGAAAAGCCCGCGAACTGCGGGCTTTAAACGACGGATCGGTTCAAGCGATTAGCTCTTGCGATGCGAATGCGCCTTCCCGTTGGGCGCACGGGCACGCATCTCGCTCCGATCCGCTGCACGCGCATGACCTCTGTCACGGTCTATCGCGTCCGGACCGTTGGAGTTGCGCAAGCCGCTGCCGCTGATGTGGCTGTCCGAGCGGCCACCAAAATCGCCCCTGGCTCCAGCGGCTCCGCCGCCCATGCCGCCACCGCCGCGCTGGGCGAAGGCGGCCATCGAGCTCGTCGCCAGGATGGCGATAGCGATCAAGGATAGTACGCGGGTCTTGCTCATCAAATTCTCCTTTCTCTAATCAGCTTAGCAACGTCCTTTCTTGGCCTGCCCTGGTGGGCAGAAGCCAGAACTGGGGCCCGGATCTACGACCACCGCAGGTGTCTGAACGGCGACACCAGGCGTATAGACCGTGCAGCCGGTCACAAGCGTGGTGGCCAGCAGCGCGCCGAGTACGAATTTCATTTCTTGTTCTCGCTTGTCTGAATCGGGCGCCGGCGATGCCGGCACCCTTCCTTGCTTCGCGTCAGAATGCGAAGTTCTGGGTTACGTTACTCACGGTCACATTGACCTGCTGCGTGCTGACCGTCCCGCCGGAGCTCGTGGCCTGGATGCTGTACTTGCCTGCCGCAGTCGCGTCTGCCGCCAGCGGAATTGGCAGGGAGGTCTGGTAAGTCCCTACCGATGGTGCGCCCGCCGGCAGAGCCGGCTGCGTCGGGAACAGGCTGTAGGCACCGGTATCGGACGCGGCCGCAGTCGCGGCAACCTCGAAAGTGCCGCCGCCAGTCAGTTGCAGGGCGCGGATCGTCGCCTGCGCGCTGGCCGGAGTCACGGTACCGGAAACGGTGCGGAACACTGACGTCGGTAGGCTGATCGGTGCCGCTGCGGTCGCAACGGCGGTGCTGCCGCCCGCCACCACCGGCACGCTGCGCACGATGCCGGTGCCTCGGCCATTCGTCGAGGTCGGCACAATCACCACATCCACATTGCCGGCGGTACTGCTCTGTTCGATCGGCGACAGAGTGAAGTTGCCATTGGCATCAGCCGCGGTCGCCTTGACCACCACGCCGTTGCGTTCGGCATAGACCTGGGCGCCGGGCGCGCCGGCCAGCACACCTGTGACGGCGCCGCTCACGACGGTGGGCAGCGCCGTCACCACAGGCTTAAGACCAAAGGTGCCGTTGCCGCGCGTGACGATCGACTTGCAGGCATCGAAGTCCAATACCAGGTCGGTCAGGGTATTGGGCGCCACGGTGAAGGGGCGGATGATCTTGATGCCGGTCTGTACCGCGCTGGGCGTATCAAGGGCCTGCTCGGTACCGCCGGTTGGCACCACCGAATTAGCCGGCGCGCCGGCGCCGTTGGGTACGAGCACGAGGCGGATCTGCTGATACGTGCCGGCCGGCAGCGGGGTCTGGCCGAGCGTGGTGAGCACGCCATTGGTGAGCGAAAGCAGGTCGATTCGTCGCGCCGGGCTAAGCACAACGTCGGTCCAGCCGCTGCCGTTGATGTCGGCATTGGAATCGGTGTTGACGCGCACCCTGTCGACCGTGACGAACACATGGTCGAAACCGCAAGCGGGCGCGTCGGTCATCGACACGCTTAGCGTGCCCGAACCGCTTGTGCCGGACGACGAGCCATCACCCCCACCGCCACAGGCAGCAAGAGCAAGCGCGCCGAACGCAGCGCCTAGCGCGAGAGTGCGTCGAAACAAGGGGGAAATGCCTTTGCGATTCATAGTTGTTTTCGGCCAAGTGTTGGGGCAACAGGAGCATAAGTCCCCGCGAATGCCGCACGCTGTAAGAATTTGTAATGCGTGTCACAGATCTACCGCAGGGTTACGGAGACGCCACATCCCGTAACATTTGCGACGCATCGTCCAATCGACGGCGTTGGCCGTAGCCTCACGCGTGCTTCGGCCGCGGCGCCACTGGACCCGGCTCGGTAGCCGTCAGCTCAAGCGGATAGGGCCGCATGAAGCCGCGTGCCTGCCCTGCCTGGCGAAGAAGTTTGACGGCGCTTTGCCAACCTGGGGCAGCAGTGGCAAAAGAATCACCTGCTATGGGGCACCGTAAGATTTTGGGGTATGTAACGGGTATGAATTTCAATCAGAACACGAGATTCCCCAGCATAGGCCTGATGATTACAGCAACTTTTCGATTCCTCTGTTCCCATAAGAATTCCAAAGTTTGACCAGCATTGCCTAGAAACCCAGACACCGTAACGCTCTCCGGGTTTTTTGTTGCCCAGCGTTTGCAAGCTTTGCCCAGCGTCCACCACATTTCTGGGGTATGGGCCTTTAAGGGTACGCCATGCACATGTCCGGAATCCTGCGCCGCCATTCCTTGGTACCATCCAGCCCCGGACTCGCACGTGCCAAGGTGCACGCGTCGCTCCCTGCTATGCAACCCATGGAGATCATGCTGTGCAATACAAGAAGGTGCTGGCAGCAGTGGCCTGCCTGATATCAGCGGCTTGCACGACGCCCGTGCCATCCGCCGGCCGACAGATGTCAACCTATGACAGCGACACCGAATACACGGTGGAGTACGTCGCAGACGGTTTCACCCTCATGGTCAACTATCGCTATCCGCAGTTCTTCGTGCGCTCCAGCGCGGCGGAGGCGGCATGCAAGTCAGCGCTGACCAGCGTGGCCAACAGCCTGGCCGAGCGCCGGCAACGGCAGCTCGAGCCGGTCAACGAGCAACGCATCCAGGTCGCCACCAGCAGGACTTGGTCTGGAAAATTCGCCACCTGCTCTGCCTCCGCGCCGATAGCCTGGAAGCGCTGACAACGGGGCGACAGCCCCGGCCTAGCGGCGCTGCTGACGAAGGTCGGTGCGACACTTTATCGGCCGGGCCTGAATGAACGCGTGATCGCGACACGGCTCAGCGGCCATGGCCACCTCCGCGTCCGCCGTGGCGTCCCCCGCCATGGCCACGCCCGCCGAAGAAGACCGCACCGCCATAAAATCCAGGCCACCAACCGTAGTTGTAGTAGGGGCCGTAGGGGTAGGGATAGTAAGGCTCATAGGCGCCGTAGGCCGGGTAACTGTAGCCATAGGCATCATAAGCAGGCACTACCACGCAGCCGGCCAGCAGCAAGGCCGCACCGATTGTGAGGTTTCTGATATATGTGCTCATCGCGCCCTCCTGACGCGTTTGACCAGTTAGACACGAATCTCCCTTGTCCATTCCTGGCGTGAGCCGGTCCAGCGCTTTCGGCAGGTAGTATTTCGCCCACCGCGTTCCCCCGCACCGCCCACGTTACGTAACGCGTAACAGCGACGTAACAGCACCGCGCCATCCCCCACGCGGCGAGACTCAGCAGCCACCCCCTCCCCCGCCTCGGCCACAGCGCCCGCAACCCTTGCCTGGCAACACTTCCAGCCTGATCGCATCCGCCCCGTGCCGCCACTGCGCCGCGATCGCAATTGCCGTCATCCCTATGGCACGACCATTGCCTTAGTCCTTGTCATTCACGCGCGCATCGCGCAGGGACTTGCATGACGGGCCACGACGAAGAGAGAGAGCAAATGACATCAATTTTCAGCAGCGAGGAGTTGGACGCGTATTTCTCTTCGTACGCCGGCATGGAGGGAGGGAACATCGGCGCGGCTGTCTGGATATGCGATAAGGAGCCGCACCTGCTTGCGTCTTCGCCGGGTGCCTCGCTGGCGCCGGTGCATGAGCCGCCCGCCTGGGACAGCGCATTCCGCGAGCGCCACCGGCATGACATGCCGCGCTGGCAGACGCACCAGCGCCTCGCCCGCATCATGGCGGCGACGCGCGCGGCAACGCTGCGTGAAACCATGCCGGGGCTGGACTGGCGCGGCTACTTCGACCAGTACCTCTACGCGCCGCGCGGCTGGGAGTTCAAGATCAATATCTATCCCCTGCCCAAGCCGCAGCAGATGGACCTGGCGCAGATCGAGACCTTTCGCCGCAATCCGTGCCTCAGCCCGAACTGGCGCTATGTGGAATTCTGCCGCCAGGGTGGGCGCTTCCGCTTTATCGCGGAGCAGCGCCGGCGCATGCGCCCCAAGGTGATTCTCTGCACGGGGCAGGCCGAGGAAGAGGAATTCCTGCTGGCGTTCGGCTTCCAGGGCGTACCCTGCTCGGAGCATCACCTGCAGCCGGCGGACCTGGTCAAGACGCTGCGCGTGTACTCGCACGAGGGCACCCAACTGGTCATCTGCCCGAAGGTGGGCGGGCCGACCGGCATCAACTCGGACACGCTGCTCGACGCGATGGGCGCCTTCCTGTCGGTCTGGCTCGACGCAGCGGATTTTCCGGATGTGCGCGCGCAAGCCATGCGTGCGGAGGCACCCGCCGGCACCGCGCACCTGGCCTGGCGCGCGATGACGCACAGCCAGACTGGTTCCGCCAGCGCGTCTCCCGTATGAGACAAGCGCCGCTGCCACTGCCGCGGCGCTCGCCAGCCCGCATCGTCAAACGCGTGTTTGCCTGATTGCGCCATGCCCTGGCGCTGCCGCCTGGCAGCCGCCAGCGGCATATCACCCCTCCCCCTGCCTGCCTGCGCAAGCTCGCGCAATGTCCCCTTTTTACCGGAAGGTTGATATCCGCTTGCCCTCCAATCCCCTCCATAGGCTTACGGCATTCGATTGATTGAATCCCACGCGCCGAAGCACCAGACTGGTATCACGATAAATACAAAACCGGCCCGCCGATCCAATTGGCTGCCGGGACCGATGACGAAGCGGCCGCGCAGCACGCGGTACGCGTTCGCACTTGCCACGCAACCGGGGAACATCATGCACACCGCCGCCACCTAGGGCCGCCGGCGCCACGCCGGACTCGCGCAGGATGGCTGCGCCCGCACGCCGATTCGCGTCGCGTCCAGCCAGCTCCCAGCCAAGACAATCGACAAGGAAGCGGCCATGGATGCTTATCCAGTTCCTGGCGCGGCGAGGTATCGCCTTTTTCCGCGCAAGCTCCTGATGGTGTTTGCGCTAGGCGCATCTCTGTGGGCCGTCGCCGCCCGCGCGGATGACAGCACGCCGCCAGACACCCCGGCAGATCCGGCGCAGGTTACGCCGGCGCCCGCCTTCAGCCCCCAGGTCTGGCTGAACGCCGGGTTTTTCTCTTACCACTTCAATCATGCAGCGCACTACAACGCGGCCAACTGGGGCATCGGCGCGGATGTCCGCATCACCGAGGACTTCACCTTGTCGGCCGGCGAGTACCGCAACAGCATGCGCGATCACTCCACCTATGCCAGCGTCACCTGGCAGCCTTTGCATCTTGGCCCGGTGCGGATCGGTGCTACGGCGGGTGCGGTGCGCGGGTATCCGGATGTCAATCACGGTGGCTGGTCGCCGATGGCGGCGCCCGTCATCAGCATCGAGTATGGGCGCGTGGGTGCGAACCTGATCTACGTGCCGACGATGCGGGGGAAGGTGGATGGCTGCATCTCGCTGCAGCTCAAGATCCGGGTCTGGTAGGCGAAACCCGTGGTGCAGAGGTGGGGAAGGCGAGAAAAAAAAGCGCCGCATGCGAGAGCATGCAGCGCCACGGAAGGAGGGCCAAGGGATTAGGCCCTCTCGGGAAAACCACCCCCGGGGAGAGAGCGGTAAGTGGCTACTGTAGCGAGCGCACTCGCATCGGCCTACCAGCCGCTTCCCAATGCATGTGGAGAAATTTCCGCAAACCCTTCCGTTCCGGCTTATGGCTTGAACGTATCGCCCAGCACCACGCCTTCACGACGCGGATCGGCCCCGCCGACCAGCGCCGTCGACCCGCCCACGGTGGTGCGGATGATGGCGCTCAAGCCGCTCGACTGCGCCGTCACGTTGACCACGTGGCCGAGCCCGCGCAGGCCCTTGACCAGCGGATCGTTGTCGCCGGCCAGGCCGCCGGCCGGCTTGGTGGCATCCACGTTGGGATGCTCGCCGCCGACCATCATGCCGCTGGTGGCGCTGTTTGAGCCACCGAAGTCGATCATCGACACGGCCTGCTGCGCGTCCATCTTCCAGTCCAGCACGCCCACCAGGGTCTTGGCTACGTACTGGATGATGCTAGCGCCGCCCGGCGAACCGGTGGTCATGTAGAAGTCGCCGCGCGAGCCGTCGGCATTGCGCTTGAACACCAGCGTGGGCGCCATCGAGCTGCGCGGGCGCTTGCCCGGCTGCACGCGGTTGGCGATCGGCACGCCGCCGGCATCGGCGGGTGCCGCGTTGAAGTCGGTCAGCTGGTTGTTGAGCAGGAAGCCGTTGGTGAAGTGATATGAACCGAGGCCAGCCTCGATGGTGGTGGTCATCGAGACGACGTTGCCGTACTTGTCGGTCAGCGACAGGTGCGTGGTGCCGTGCTCGTTGATGACCGACGGGGCCAGCGGCACGGCGCCGAGGTCACCCGCGGCGACCGGCAGCGTCATGGAGCCCACCGTGCTGATCAGGTCCGCCCGCTTGCGCAGGTAAGGCTTGTTCAGCATGCTTTCCCAACTGCCGCCCGGCAGGCCGATGAAGTCGGTATCCGCCACATACTTGTTGCGGTCGGCATAGGCCAGGTTGCCTGCCTCGGCCATCAGGTGGACGCCGAGCACATTCGGGCGGCCGCCGTTCTTGTCCATGTTCGACGGCGCATAGCGCGACATCTCGTAGTTCTCGACGATGCCCAAGATCTGCGCCACCGCGATGCCGCCCGAGGACGGCGGCGGCATGCCGCAGATCTCGTACTCGCGATAGGTCGTGCAAACCGCCGTGCGCTTCTTGGCGACGTAGCTCTCCAGGTCGGCCAGCGTGGTCAGGCCTGGCGTGGCGGTGCCGCCGTACGTGTTCTGGATCTTGGCGACGATCGCCTGGGCAATCGGGCCGTTCTTGTAGAACGCATCCGCGCCGCCGCTGGCGACCGAGGTGAACACATTGGCCAGCGCCGGGTTCTTGATGATAGTGTTGACCGCGCGCGGGGTGCCGTCGGCATTGAGGAAGTAACCGGCCATCTCGGCGTCGCGCTTGATGCTGGGGGCCGTCACCGGGTTGCTGACCGCCGAGGCGATCGCGGCAGCCATGCGGGGCGGAATCGGGAACCCATCGGTCGCCAGCTTGATGGCGGGAGAGAACAAGTCCTTCCAGGCCAGCTTGCCGTGCTCGCCGTGCGCCAGCTCCAGCACGCGCAACGTGCCGGGCGTGCCGATGGAGCGCCCGCTGTGCGTCGCGTTAGGTGCCGGCGTAGTCTGGTCGGCGGCGGACTTCCATTGGATATAGTTGCCGTCGGCGGCGGCCGGCGCCATCTCGCGCCCGTCGTAGGCGGTGACCTGCTTGGTGGCCGCATCGTAGTACATGATGAAGGAGCCGCCGCCGATGCCGGAGGATTGCGGCTCGACCAGGTTCAGCACCATCTGCGCCGCTACCGCGGCGTCCACCGCCGTGCCGCCGTTCTTCAGCACGTCGCAGGCGGCCTTGGTCGAGACCGGGTTGTTGGTCACCGCCATATAGGTCTTGGCGTAGACCGTATTCTTGGGCGCATAGCCGGTGGCGATCTCCGGCGCGTTGGGGTCGCCCGGCAACACCACGGCTTCCCCGCCGGTGGTGCCGTTCAGTTCGCAGCCCGAGACCACCGTCGGGGTGGTCGAAGCCGGGGTGGTAGCAACGGGATCGTCGCCGCCGCAGGCACCCAGGGTCAGCGCCAAAGAGGCGAGCGCAATGGTGCTGAGCCGGGTCGGTGTGAAGCGGGTGCCGGCCGGATCCATAGGCAAGGTCACCGCTTCGTGAGCAGTTTGTGGCATGTTCTTCCTGTCTTATGTTGAGGCTTCAGAAAATCGACGCTTCCCTCGTCGATCGCCGCAACCGCTGCTGATGGGGGAGCGGTTGTGACGAAGGATCAACATAGACCTGCCATTCGCGATTCTGAATTGCTACATGTCTGTATTTACAGACATGCGAACGTGGTTCATACTTGGGAGTGCTGCAAGATGCGCATCTGGCTGTCGTGGACACGGACGCGTTGACGCTCTGCCCCCGCCCCCCCCCCAGTCACGCCTCATCCGCCCCGAGCAGCGCCACCGTGCATGCCAGCCCGTCCATGCGCCCCGCCGCGTCGATCGCGATTTGATGCAGCCGGAGTGGATTGAAGCACGGCTCAGGCAGCCAGCACCTCGGCCTCGAGCATGCTGCTGATGGCGGCTTCCAGGGTCACAAGCGCCGCTGTCTTGGGCAGGCAGCAGCAGATGCCGTAGCCCATCTCCGGCGGCGGCATGTGCAGCCACATATTGTCCGACAGCAGCAGCACCCGCTGGGCGGGCAGCATGCTCCGCAGCTTGCGCAGCAGGCGCCAGCCGCTGGTCACGTCCTGCGGCATGCCAAACACCAGCAAGCCGGCCTCGCGGATCGTCGTCCCGTGCATGGAGAGATCGTCGGGATCCACGCCGTCCACCTGCTCCACGCCAGGCATGCTCTCCAGCATGCGGGCCAGGCCGAGGCGCAGCAGCGCGCATTCGTCGATCACCACCGCCCTGAGCGGCACCGTGCCGTGCGACGCTAGCGGCAGCCTGGCAACCTGCCGCGCCGACATGGCCGATGGCACGCCCTGCGAGACACCTCGCGAGGTGATGCTGTCTACGCCTGCCCGGCTGGTGAGTGCCATGTCCATGATTCCTCCTTTTGTTTTTTTCTGGAACGGCGCCAGCGGGGACGCCTGACACGGTACGGTGCAAGGCACGTGCCAGCCGCCAGCGCGGGCTCTCTGGTGGAGCTGGGCAGGCCGCTGCGCCTTGTGGGGCAAGGGCTTGGCGCTTGCGCGGGGACTCGGGCGCCGCGGCCCGGGCGGGGCCGCGGCATGTTACGCGTCACGTAACGTGTTCCGCCTCGTGTTCCGTTCGGCACATGCGAAACCGCCGCGCAAAAAGCGCGGCGGCCGGCGTGCGACGGGACGCAGGGTGACTCAGACCAGCGCGATGCGGTCCTCCACCAGCCGGATATGGCCGCCCGGCTTGTCCTCCATGATCTTCATCGACTTCTGCCCGATATGCAGGCTGCAACCGCCGTGAATGCGCCGGCTCACCTCGATCACCGCCTCGGGAGACGGGCGAAGCTGCTCGGCGAGCTTGGCGAGCCTGGCGTCGAGCGCAATCGAGTCGCGGGTGAGCTTGAACAGCGTGGCGCGTGCCTTCTCGCGCAGGTCGCCCACCGCTTTCTCGGGATTCTTGGCGAAGAAGCTGACCAGTTGCTGCACCTTGGCCTGCTCCGCCTCCAGCTGGCGGCGCTGGGACTCGAGCTCGGCCTTCTCGGCTTCGGCATAGGGATTGGTGCCCACCTGCACGGTGGTGGCGGTACCCGCGGAGGCGCCGAGGGTAGCGGTGCGCACAGCCAGTTGCGCACGGCAGCGCCCGCCGGTGATGTTGCCCTGGCCACCCTTGGGGCTGCCGGCAACGATGCTGCGCCCGGCGCAGACGTCGCTCTGGCGGATGCCGCTTTCCACCTTGACCTCGGTGCCGGCCTCGACCACCGCGCTTTCGATGAAGCGCGCATGCAGCGAGCCCTTGCAGGTCACCCGCGCCAGCGCGACGCCCTCGGCGCCCTGTTGTGTGCCTTGATGCGCGCCTTGATGCGCGCCTTGATGCGCGCCCTCGGCCTTGCCGATGATGCCGCCTTTCACCACCACATTGCCGCCCGCCTCCACATGGGCAGCCTCGATGGTGCCGCCGACGATCACGTCGCCGGTCACGCGCACGGTCATGCCGGTCCTGATATCCCCATTGACGCGCAGCGTGCCGTCGAAGGTGACGTTGCCGGAGTGCATGTCCACCGCTTCCACATCGACCACCGGGCTCACCGATGCGCCCTGCGCCGACAAGGACGGCGAGCCCGAGATCGCCGCCACCAGTACCTCGGGATCAGCGGGATCAGCCGCCACGCCGGTCAGGCCGTCCGCAAATGGCGGGTCGGCGGCCGGCACGGCGGGCACGACCTTGCCGAAGACATCGATGCCATCGCTGCCCTGGCGGGCCGGGATGCGCCGCATCAGCGGCGTGCCGGGATTCACCAGCAACAGCGTGCCCAGGTCGCGCAGGTCGATGCGGCCGCTTTCGTCCTCGGCCACCAACGGCTTTGGGGGGGCCAGCAGGCTCTCGAAGCGCGCCGGCATGCCGGGCAGCGGCGGGCGTCCCGTGGCAATCTCGAGCCCGTCGCAATAGCCCGCCTCGACCGCGCCACGCAGGGCCGCGCTGTCCGGCTCGACTTTGATGCCGCGCTCGGCCAGCGCGGCACGGATCTCGTCCCGTGACACCTCGCGCCCGCCTTGCGGCGGCAGCAGGTTGAGCCGCACGCTCAGGTTGTCGCTGCTGACGCTGAGATCGAAATAGCCGTCGGTCAGCTCGCCGATCAGCGCCTCCACGGGCGTCCCCTCGGTGGCGCGCTGGCATTGCGCGAGAAAGGCGCCGATTGCGGCGGTGTCCAGCTTCGCCTGCGCCCAGCCGCCCCTGGCCAGCGCCTCTTGCAGCGCGGCGCGGTCCGGCGCCATGCGGCCCGGCATGGCAGCATACGCCGCGCGAAGCTGCCGCGCGCTATCGTCCAGGCTAACCCGTAAGCCGCCGGCCTCTGTGTCTTGTCCCCGGTTTTCCATTCGGTTGTTCCATTGATGGATCATGTCCGGACGGCTCCGCCCCGTCCTCGGGGCCATCCGCAATCCCAGCCTCGGCAGTGCCGCGCCGCCGCTGCGCCATGGCGCGGCCGCCCGGTGCCCGTGGCCTGCCAGGCAGGCCTTTGAAGCCGGGGATGTCATTGACGCGCCACGGGATCTCGGTCCCTTTTGACGCACACAACACCATCGGCCGTTTCGCCGAAAACTTGAGCCGCAGCGCAGCCCGCACCCCACCGCCCGAGGCGAAAAATGTACACTTCTGCCCATCGACGGAACGCCGTGCCGCAATGCCAGGGGATCACAGATGATTGTGCGAGACCGCCCATCGGGACTGAGGTTGTTCCTGGTCCTGCGAGGCTCGATCCTGTCGCGCATCTGGCGCGTGCTGCTGGTGAACTTGCTGGTAGCGGTTGCCGTCACGCTCAGCCACGGCGCGTTCTTCCAGCACAAGGTCACGCTCACGGCCATTCCCTTCACGCTGATCGGCCTGCCGCTGGCCATCTTCCTGGGCTTTCGCAATACCGCCGCCTACGATCGCTTCTGGGAAGGGCGCAAGCTGTGGGGAGAGCTGGTGGTGCGCAGCCAGAACCTGGCACGGCAATGCCTCAGCCTGATCGCCGACAACGTGCCGGACAGCGCCGGCCATAAACCGGCGGGCCTGAGCGACGCGCGCGTGCGCATGATCTCCCGCACCATTGCCTACGCGTACGCGCTGCGCAACCGTTTGCGCGGCGCCAGCGCCGCCACCGGCCTGGACCCCGCGTGGCTGCGCCCGGCGGAACTCGCAGACCTGCAGCGCACCACCAATGCGCCCGCCTTGCTGATGATGCGCATGGGCGAAGACCTGGGCCAGTGCGTGCGGCAGCACCGCGTCGAGCCCTGCCTCGCCGCCGGCATCGACGACACCTTGTCGGCCATGATGGCCACGGCGGTGGCGTGCGACCGCATCCACAACACGCCCATCCCGTTCTCGTACACGCTGCTGCTGCACCGTACCGCCTACCTGTATTGTTTTTTGCTGCCGTTCGGACTGGTGGATACCATCGGCTTCGTCACGCCCGTGGTGGTGGCCATCGTGGCCTACACCTTCTTCGGCCTGGATGCGCTGGGCGATGAGCTGGAAGAACCGTTCGGCACCAGCGCCAACGACCTGCCGCTCGATGCGCTCTGCCGCACCATCGAAATCGGCATGAAGGAAGCGCTGGGCGAGACCGCGCTGCCGCCACCGCTGGTCCCCGTGGATTACTGCCTGCTATAGCGGGCCTCTTCAGGGGGCCTGTTTAGGGGGCCTGTTTAGGGGGCCTGTTTAGGGGCCCGGCAAGGCGGCGCCGGCATGCGCCGGTTGCACCACTCGCCCCGGGCAAGCGCGACTTTCGGTAAACTGCCGCTGTACCGGCGCAGCGTCGTCCGGCTTTGGCGCACGCCTCACCGCTTTTCCCCAGGTTCCAGACATCCCAGATGGCCCAGAAGTCCCCGGCGTCCAAGACGCCCGCCGCACCGGCGCCCAGCCCCCACGAAATCCGTCCCGGCCAGTCCATCGAGCTGCTCAAGGCGCTGCATATCCTCACGCGCGACGGCAAGATGAACCAGGACAGCCGCCGCAAGCTCAAGCAGGTCTACCACCTGTTCCAGTTCATCGAGCCGCTGCTGCAGGACCTCAAGCAGGATCACCCCGACGTGACGCTGGTCGACCACGGCGCCGGAAAGTCCTACCTCGGCTTCATCCTGTATGACCTGTTCTTCAAGGCACAGCTCGACCAGTCGCACATCTACGGTATCGAGACGCGCGAAGAGCTGGTGCGCAGCTCGCAGGAGCTCGCCAGCCGGCTCGGCTTCAAGGGCATGTCGTTCCTGAACCTGTCGGTTGCGGATTCGATCACGTCCGATCAGCTTCCGCCCACCATCGACATCGTCACCGCGCTGCACGCCTGCAACACGGCCACGGACGATGCGATCCGTTTCGCGCTGGAAAAGCACGCCAAGTACATCGTGGTGGTGCCGTGCTGCCAGGCCGAGGTGGCGGGCGTGCTGCGCAAGAACAAGGGCAAGCTGCTGGCCGGCAATCCGCTGACCGAAATCTGGCGCCACCCGCTGCATACGCGTGAGTTCGGCAGCCAGGTGACCAACGTGCTGCGTTGCCTGCAGCTCGAGGCGCATGGCTACCAGGTCAGCGTGACCGAGCTGGTGGGCTGGGAGCACTCGATGAAGAACGAGCTCATCATCGCGCAATACAAGGACCTGCCGCGCCGCCGCCCGGCGGAGCGGCTGAACGAAGTGCTACGCACGCTGGGACTGGAAGAGATGGAAGCGCGCTTCTATACGCAGGAGCCGGCTGCTGCCGGCTGAGACTGACTCGCGCCATGCGTGCGGCGCGTTGCCGTCCGCAAGTTGAAACGCGCCGCTTTGACGGCGCGTTTTTTATGTCCCGCTGGCCTCGGTCATCAGCTTGCGCCAGCCGTCGTGGCCGAGCCGGCGCATGGTTTCCTGGTTACGCTCGTAGATATCCGACGCATCGGGAAAAGCCGCCACGGCTCGCGCGATGCTGTCCTCGCGCAGCAGGTGCAGGATGGGGTAAGGCGCGCGGTTGGTGTAGTTCTCGATGTCGTCCGGCTCGCTGCCGCCGAACTCGTAATGCGGATGGAAGCTGGCGATCTGCAGGATGCCCGCCAGGCGCAGGCTCTTGAGCAGACGCTCGGCGAAATAGAGGAAATCGTTGTAGTCGAGAAACCCGGCCAGCGCGTGTGGCACGATCAACAGGGTCGTGTCGATCTCGGCAGGGTCGGCATCGGCGAGCGTGCGCAACTCGGTTTCGAGATCGGCGAGCACGCCCTCGGTATCGGTGGCATCGCTCACCGTGTAGCGGATCTGCCGCTTCACGTGCACGGCCTTGGCGAAGGGGCACAGGTTGAGGCCGATCACCGCGCGTTCCAGCCATTGCTGGGTGGCGTCTACGATGAATTGGCTGGATGGTGAAGCGATGGGCATGGCGATGCGTGACGAAGGGAACAGCGCTAAACCGCTATTTTAGCCTCCCGCCCAAGCAGGCCAAAGGCGCTCAGCGCCGCGGCCCGTAGATCTGCCTGGCCAGCGCGTCCGCCTGGCGCATGGCCGCATCGCGCTCGGTCGTGCTCAGCTTTGCGCAGACGTACTCCAGGTTGGCGGTGTCCAGGTCGGTGACATGGCGCTCGCCAGACAGCACGATCACCTTGCGCCACATGCAGGCCTTGACGCGGTCGCGCTCCAGCCCGAGGCAGCCGGACTGCAGGCAGTACGAGAGGTTGCGCTGGGACAGGAAATCGCCTTTCATTGCCTTTTCCTGCAGCCCCTGCGCGGTTTCCTGCGCGAGCGCCGGGTGCACGCCGGCTACAAGACCCAGCAAGACCAGCAGGACCAGCACGAAGGCCCGCGCGGCGGGAAGAGGCAACGACAAGCGGGACGGCAAGGGCATGAGAGGCGCGGGAGACCCATGGCACGAGGCAAGGGGCGATATTAGCACTTGCCCCTGGCCTATATAATCCGATCCGCCGCACCCTGCCTTGCGCCCCTTTGCGCGATCGACCGCCTTGCCCCGGATTCAACCCATGTCTGCACCCACCGCCCCCCTCCCCGCCGCCAGCGTCGCCGTGATCGGCGGCGGCCCCGCAGGCCTGATGGCGGCGGAGGTGCTGGCCGCGCGCGGATTGCGCGTGGACGTGTATGACGCCATGCCCTCGGTTGGCCGCAAGTTCCTGATGGCCGGGCGCGGTGGCATGAACCTCACGCATTCCGAAGCGGCGCAGCCCTTCCTCGGGCGCTATGGCAAGCGCAGCGCGCAGATCGCGCCGCTGCTGGCCGGCTTCGATCCACAAGCGCTGCGCGGCTGGGTGCACGGCCTCGGCATCGAGACCTTCGTCGGCAGCTCGGGCCGCGTCTTCCCCACCGACATGAAAGCCGCGCCGATGCTGCGTGCGTGGCTGCACCGCCTGCGCGAGGCCGGCGTGCAGTTCCATATGCGCCATCGCTGGCTGGGCTGGGACGATGCATCGGGCCGGCTGCGCTTTGCCACGCCCGATGGCGAGCTGCTGGTCCGGCCCGATGCCACAGTGCTGGCGCTTGGCGGCGGCAGCTGGGCACGCCTGGGTTCCGACGGCGCATGGGTACCGCTGCTGGCCGCGCGCGGCGTGGACATCGCCCCTTTGCGCCCCGCCAACTGTGGCTTCGACGTAGCCTGGAGCGAGCACTTCCGCACGCGTTTTGCCGGCCACCCGCTCAAGGCCGTGGCCATCGGGCTGCGCGAGCGCGATGGCGTGGAGCACTATCGCCAGGGCGAGTTCGTCATCACGGCCGGCGGCATCGAGGGGAGCCTGGTCTATGCGCTGAGCGCGCCAATGCGCGACCTGCTCGAAGCCACGGGCGAGGCCACGATCCATCTCGACCTGGCGCCCGGCCTGCCCGCCGCACGCGTGGCAGACGCGGTGCAGCGCCCGCGCGGCGCGCGCTCGCTATCGAGCCACCTGCAGAGCAAGCTGGGCATCACCGGCGTCAAGGCCGGCTTGCTGCGCGAATGCTTGTCAAAAGAAGAATTTGCCGACCCCGCGCGGCTGGCGGCGGCGCTCAAGGCGCTGCCCGTGCGCCTGCTGCGCGCGCGCCCGATCGATGAAGTGATCAGCAGCGCGGGCGGCGTCGCGTTCGAGGCGATGGACGCGCAATTGATGCTGCGCGCCGTGCCGGGCGTGTTCTGCGCCGGCGAGATGCTGGACTGGGAAGCGCCCACCGGCGGCTACCTGCTGACCGCCTGCTTTGCCAGCGGGCGCGCGGCCGGGCTGGGAGCCTCGGCCTGGCTGGAAGCGACCGGGGCTGCCGGGCGCTAAGCCAGCCTGGGCTCGCTCAGGCCGCCTTGCCGTTGACGATGCTCAACGCCACGGCCTCGGCCACTTCGATGCCATCGATGGCCGCGGAGTAAATGCCGCCCGCATAGCCGGCGCCTTCGCCGGCCGGGTACAGCCCTTCCACGTTCATGCTCTGGTAGTTGTCCTTGCGGCGGATGCGCAGCGGCGACGACGTGCGCGTTTCCACGCCGGTCAGCACCGCGTCATGCATGGCAAAGCCGGCGATCTTCTTGTCCAGTTCCGGCAGCGCTTCGCGGATGGCTTCGATGATGTAGTCGGGCAGCGCGGTGGACAGGTCCGTCGGCGTGACACCCGGCTTGTAGGAGGGCTCGACCGCGCCCATCGCCGTGGACGGCCGGCGCGCGATGAAGTCGCCCACCAACTGCGCCGGCGCGTTGTAGTTGCGCCCGCCAAGTTCGAACGCGCGCTCTTCCCAATGGCGCTGGAAGGCAATGCCGGCCAGCGGGCCGCCGGGGAAATCCTCCGGCGTGATGCCCACCACGATGCCGGCATTGGCATTGCGCTCGGCGCGGATGTACTGGCTCATGCCGTTGGTCACCACGCGGCCCGGCTCCGAGGCCGCGGCCACCACCGTGCCACCCGGGCACATGCAGAAGCTGTAGACCGCGCGTCCGTTGCTGGCGTGGTGCACCACCTTGTAGTCCGCCGCGCCCAGCAGCTTGTTGCCGGCGAACTTGCCAAAGCGGCTGCTGTTGATCATGCCCTGCGGATGCTCGATGCGGAAACCCAGCGAGAACGGCTTGGCCTCCATGAACACGCCGCGCTCATGCAGCATCTCGAAGGTGTCGCGCGCGCTGTGGCCCACCGCCAGGATAACGTGGTCGGCCTGCAGGTACTCGCCGTTGGACAGCTTGAGGCCGCGCATCTTGCCGCCCTCGATATCCACGTCCTCGACGCGGGTCTCGAAGCGGACCTCGCCGCCCAGCGCGAAAATCTCGGCGCGCATCTTCTCCACCATGCTGACCAGGCGGAAGGTGCCGATGTGCGGGCGCGCGAGGTAGAGGATGTCCTCCGGTGCGCCGGCCTTGACGAACTCGTCGAGCACCTTGCGGCCGTAGTGCTTCGGGTCCTTGATCTGGCTGTAGAGCTTGCCGTCGGAGAAAGTGCCCGCCCCGCCCTCGCCAAACTGCACGTTCGACTCGGGGTTCAGCACGCTCTTGCGCCACAGGCCGAAGGTGTCCTTGGTGCGCTCGCGCACTTCCTTGCCACGCTCCAGGATGATGGGCTTGAAGCCCATCTGCGCCAGGATCAGGCCGGCGAGCAAACCGCACGGGCCCATGCCGATCACCACCGGGCGCAGCGTGGTGCCCGGTGCGGGTGCCTGGGCGACGAAACGGTAGGCCATGTCCGGCGTCACGCTCCAGTTCGGCTTGCCGGCCATGCGCTGGATCGCCGCGGCTTCGTCCTTCACCGCGATATCGAGGATGTAGGTGAGCTTGATATCCGAGCGCTTGCGGGCATCGTGCGCGCGGCGGTACACGGTGAACCCGGTCAGGCCATCGGCCTTGACGCCGAGCTCGGCGAGGCGGGCGAGGACCACGGCCTCGAGATCGCTCTCGGCGTGGTCGAGCGGGAGTTTGACTTCACTTAGACGTAGCATGGGAACCTGGAATTCTGCGGCCGGGGGGTCAGCCCTGGAAGGGGCGCTGACTGCACTCTGGTTGAGCGTCGGGCTGGCCGGACCGCAATTTTATCGTTTTTAGGGCCAGGGTCCGCATTCTCTGCCACGAGCGTGCGAAATTGTGAGATCTTCCGCACCCCGGCAAGATAACCAGCAAGGAAGAAAGATGATCGATGCACTAGTCAGCGGCCGGCTCCACGGCCACGCCAGCGAACGTTCCGGCCAGGGCGGCAGCCAGTACGTGACCGCCAAGCTCAAGGCAGCGATCAACGATGGCGACACCGTCATCGTCAATGTGATCGCGTTTGCCGACAAGGTGCGCGCAGGGCTGCTGGCGCTGGAGGACGGCGAATCGGTCGCGCTGTCAGGCAGCCTCACGCCCAAGGTCTGGACCGACAAGAACGGCGACACGCGGCCCGCCCTGGACCTGGTGGCCCATGCCATGCTGAGCGCGCACGGCCAGCAGGACTGACCGCCCCAGGGCGGCCGTCCCGGCCAAGTGCGCGTCAGGCCTGCACCGGCCGCAGCCAGCGGGTCCACCAGGGCCCGGCCGCGGGTGCCTGCAATCGCAGCGTGGCCGCCTGCCGGGCCAGCACTTCCACCCAGCCGGGTGACAGCGCCACCACGCTGCCGGCAGGCAGACGGCGCGGCTGCCGCCACACGGTGCCGGCCAGCCAGCGCGGCGCCTCGGTGAGTTCGATTTCGCCCTCCAGCACGCACAGGGTGGTGCCGGCCATGGCATGGAAACGCAGCACGCGGCTGCTTTCGAGGTCGATTGCCTGCGCTTGCGGCTCAGCGCCAGCCGGCATGGCTGGCGTGGGCTGCACGGGCTGGACAGTGGGGATGATCGGGTCTGAACGATAGCTTTGCATGATGCCGGCTCCCTGGCTTTGACAGGATTCCAGACTACCGATGCGGGCCGGACCAAAACAGGCACACGCCCGTGGCTTGTGAACCGTAACAGAGGCATAACAGAGCATCTGTTACGATACAGAAGACCCAGATCTGTATCTGTTGCACTGGCCGCCGCCGCGCCACCATGCCGCATGGAATCCGCCCCCCTCTACCGCCAGCTTGCCCAGCACTACCTGCACGCCATTGAAACGGGCGTTTTGAAGCCGGGGGACCGCGTGCCCTCCGTGCGCACGCTGATGGAGCTGCACGGCGTGAGCCTGTCGACCGCGCTGCAGGCCTGCCGGCAGATGGAAAGCGATGGCCTGCTCGAGGCCAGGCCGCGCTCGGGCTACTTCGTGCGGCACCGCCGGCACAAGCCGCTGGCGCCGATCGAAGAGCCTGCCGCCACGTTGCCGGACCCCGCGCAATATGTGGGCATCCATGAGCGCATTTCCGCCATCACCGCGCGCGGGCGCCAGCAACCGGTCGCGGTGAACTTTGCCGGCGCCTGTGGCGCGCCCGCGCTGTACCCGGCGCAAGACCTGCGCAATGCGGCGGCGCGCGCGCTGCGCCTGCACCCGCAGCTGTTCGGCAGCGCGGCAGATTCCGGCGGCCATCCAGCCTTTCGCGCCGTGCTGGCGCGCAACGCGCTGCTCTCGCGCATCACGGTCGCGCCGGAAGATATCCTGGTGACCCACGGCTGCACCGAGGCGCTTAACCTCGCCCTGCGCGCGGTGGCACAGCCCGGCGACGTGATTGCCGTGGAGTCGCCCACCTACTACGGCCTGCTGCAGATCCTGGAGAGCCTGGGCATGCGCGCGCTGGAGATTCCCAGCAGCCCGCAGACCGGCATCTCGCTCGAAGCGCTGGAACTGGCGGCGCAGACCTACGACAACATCCGCGCCGTGGTGGTGGTGCCAAACCTGCAGAATCCGCTGGGCAGCATCATGCCGGACGCCAACAAGGCACAGCTGGTGGCCTGGTGTGACGCGCGCGCCATCGCGCTGATCGAGGACGATTGCTTCTCCGCCCTGGCGGACGGGGACGCGCCGCTGGCCGCCCTCAAGGCCTGGGACCGCAGCGGCGGCGTGATCCATTGCGCCTCGCTGCACAAGATCCTGGCTCCCGGCATGCGGCTGGGATGGATCGCCGCGGGCAAGTGGCAGGCGCGCGTGGAAATGCTCAAGCACAGCCAGTCGCGGCCCAACGAGTTGCTGGCGCAGATGGCCGCGGCCGAGTTCATGGGTTCTGGCGCGTTCGAGCGGCACCTGCGGCGCCTGCGCGAGCAATTGCGCAGCCAGCGCGCGCAGGTGGCGCAGGCGATTGCCGCCGAGTTTCCTGCCGGCACGCGTGCCTCCAACCCGAACGGCGGCCTGCACCTGTGGGTCGAGCTGCCGGGCTCGGTCCCGTCCGAGGCCGTGTTCGACCAGGCCATGGCGGCCGGCATCCGCGTCGTGCCCGGCGTGATGTTCTCCAACTCCAACCGCTTCGACCATTTCCTGCGGCTCAATTGCGGCACGCCGTTCACGCCTGAGATCGAGCGCGCGTTGCGCACGCTCGCCGCGGTGGTGGCGCGCTTGGCGGACCAGCCCTAGCGACCGATGGTGGATGGCAGGCGGCGGGCATGGCGCGCCACATCCGTCGCCTCGCGCCACCATTCGCTCCTGGCATCGCGCCGTTCATCGCAGCGCGCTTGGCGGCGGCGGACCGGCCCGGCATCCTTGCGAGCATTGCCGAAACCGGCAGGCCGCGCTCCCAAGGAGAACCATATGCCGCACCCCTCCCTCCCGCTCGCCATCGATACCGTGGGCTCCGCCCTGCGCCTTTGCACCGCCCGCCGCGCCGACCCGGCGCATCGCCTGGCACGCACCGATGCCAGGGCTGGCCTGGACACCAAAGACAACGCCGCGCGCACGGAGCATGACCAGGGACAAAGCAGCCCCCCCCGGCTTGCCGATACCATCGGCCGGGTTCCTGTCCAGACCTTGACTGAGATGACTCATGCCAACCCCGCTGCCAGCGGCAAGCTCAATGAACTGCGCACCCTGGCTTCGCACCTGACCGCCGGCTCGCTGTTGCAGGCGGCCACGCTGCAATTGATCGCCGAGCAAGAGAACGCGCAGCACCGGTACGCCCCCGCGCGCATCGCCGAGCTCTCCCGCCAGGGCTGACGCGCCGGCGGGCGCCAAGTGTGGGTATTTACGCCACACACCACCCATTTCCTCCCCTGCTGCCCTATGCTATCGCTCGCAGCGAGCATGGCGGCGGCCCCGGCAAATCCGAGGCGGCGCAAAGCCAGCCGTGCCACACGCGTGCCAGCTCTGGCCCGCGCCGAACAGGATTTGGATGGGGGATGGGATTGGGAAAAGACGCATTGATGGCAACGACCGACACGTCGCGGATCGACAACGAATACAAAGCCTTGTTCCAGCTGGCGCCGGTCTCGCTGTGGCTGGAAGACTTCAGCGCCGTGCGCGAACAATTCCAGGCCCTGCGCGCGCAGGGCGTGACCGACCTGCGCAGCCACCTGCGCGCCAATCCGGAGGAAGTCGCGCACTGCTCGGCACGGATCCGCGTGCTGGACGTGAACCAGCGCACGCTGGACCTCTTCCGTGCCGCCGACCTCACCGACCTCGTCAATAACCTCGACACCGTCTTTCGCGACGAAATGTTCGACCAGCACGTCGAGGAACTCGGCCAGCTGTGGGACGGCGAATTGCGCTTTTCAAGCCAGACCGTCAACTACACGCTGGAAGGCAAGCGGCTGGACATCCGCCTGGATGCCACCGTCATGCCCGGCCATGAGGCCACCTGGGAACGCGTGCTGCTGTCGATCGAGGACATCACCGCGCGCGTGGCCACCGAACGCGAGCTGCGCCGCAGCGAGCAATACGCGCTGGGCCTGTTCGAGCATTCTCCGGTCTCGCTGTGGGTCGAGGATTTCAGCGCGGTCAAGGTGCTGCTCGATGAAGTCCGCGGCGCGGGCATCTCGGATTTCCGCACCTTCCTCAACGTGCATCCGGATTTCATTTCCCGCTGCATGCAGGAAATCCGCGTGCTCGACGTCAACCAGCAAACCCTGCTGATGTTCAGCGCGTCGACCAAGGAAGAGCTGCTCTCGCGCCTGGGCGACGTGTTCCGCGACAATATGCGCATCCAGTTCGCCGAGCAGTTGATCGACCTCTGGAACGAGAAACTCTGGCAGCAGCGCGAAGTCATCAACTACGCGCTGGATGGCCGGGCCGTGGACGTGTTCATGCAGTGGTCGGTGTTCCCCGGCCGCGAGGCGGAATGGGACCAGGTGCTGGTGTCGCTGACCGACATCACCGCGCGCAAGAAGGCCGAGGCCTACGTCGAATTCCTCGGCAAGCACGACGTACTGACCAAGCTCTACAACCGCGCCTACTACGAAGATGAGCTCGCGCGGCTGGGCCGCAAGGGCCCGTGGCCGGTCAGCGTGATCGCGGTCGACCTGAACGGCCTGAAGCAGGTCAACGACCAGCTCGGCCACGGTGACGGCGATGCGCTCCTGCGCCGCACCGGCGAGGCGCTGAAAAAGGCCGTGGGCGACCAGGCCTGCGTGGCGCGGGTCGGGGGCGACGAGTTCATGGTGCTGCTGCCAGCGCGCGACGAGCGCGGCGCGGCCACAGTGGTCGAGCAGATCCACCAGGTGGTGGAGCTCAACAACCAGTTCTATCCGGGCACCGCGCTCAGCCTGTCGATCGGCACCGCAAGCTGCAGCGCATCGGACCGCCTGAGCGACGCCGTCAAGCTGGCCGACGCCCGCATGTACCAGGCCAAGCGCGCCCACTACGAGGCGCTCGACGACGAGCGCGAGCGGCGGCGCCGATAGGCCATCGCCGATGGGCAAAAGAAAGGGCCGGCATCAGCCGGCCCTCAGATTGCTGACGAACCCCACATTTTTCGGAGTGTGGGGTTTTTTGTTTGCGACGGTGCTGGCGTCAGGCCAAGT
>NZ_JBWKVH010000054.1:12290-44387 GCF_059421605.1 Cupriavidus sp. GW821-FHT02F09 | reverse complement strand
GACCGCAGCTGGCGTTCCAGCATGCCGCGGTCGTCTGACCCCAAATGCGGCATGCCGCATCGCATTGACGCGAACAATGGGGTTCTGCAGATTGCCCACTCGATCAATCGACGATCGACCCACTGGACTGTGCCAGCCGGGCGTACTCGCCTAACGACCGCGTTGGCCGGAAGTACAGGTCACGAAGAATCGGCCTTTTGAGCGGCCCAACGATGGATGCAAGGTCGGACAGCTTCACATGGCCCAGTTCGGGCATACCGATACCCAAGTCGCACAGACCGTAGGCGGTGTCACCATCGGCCGGGTCAAGCGCGGCCAGTAGCCAGGTCGCATGCGCATCCGGCGTGAACAGCCGCACCACCGGTAGGAGGCCGACAGCGTAGTCGCTGTGGCCGTTGGCGAATAGCTGTGCACGTTGCTCCTCGGTGATTAGGGTTGGGGTCATTGGTGCTCCTCCTGAAAAATTCACGCCACTGCCGGGGCAAGGCGATACCGGGGCTGGCCTCTCGTCGCTCTGCGGACCGCGTGGGCCACCGCTGCGACAGCAAAAGGCCATTTTTGGGTATCTTATCCCGTGGTATCACGTCCGTCAAATTGCGACCATTGACGCATGGCGAGACCCTCACCGAAACACTCTGGCAATCCTGCGCTTGCATCCATTGGCAAGACGGTCCGTGCTATTCGGAAGGTCCAAGGGTTTTCACAAGAGGAATTGGCGCTCGCGACAGAGATGGACCGCTCTTACATCGGCGGCATTGAGCGGGGTGAACACAATCTGACAGTGCTGAACTTGGCTAGGATCGCGAGCGTGCTAGGCACATCTGCCGGTGAGCTTCTCAATCGGTCAGGCGTGTAAGGAAGAAGGCAAGCCAACCGCAATTGGGAAGAGCCCTCCAGACCTGGATCAGGCTTTCAACTCGCGCATACCTCGGCCAGCAACCACAGTGCGCGATTCGCCGAGATATGTCGATCTGGACCGCCATCGCCTTGAGTCAGACTGACATAGTCACAATGCGGCGCGGTTGCCTTTGACTAGCAGCTCCTCCCGTGCTTGGGGTCACTGTTGGGACCTCCGAAATCCGAGGTCGCACGACACGCGTGCCCACCAAAGCGCGAAAATGCAATGCCAGATCTGCGCATTCGTACAGAAGCACGGATCCAAAGACTGTCGGATTCATGCAACCACAGAAGCATGGAAGCGGAATTGCGGTAGCCAGGCAAGGCACGGCTGTGGTCGCCTGATCTATTGGTGTGCGCAAATGCAGATTCCGACAGAAGCCATGAGCAGCTCAATCAACCGAAAGGGCGACCAGCTTCTGGCACCAGTGCGCCAAGTCCTGTGCGCGCAATACTACGGGCTACCTGCAACTGGAGCCCCGCCGCCATGGGCGGGGCATTTGGGCGACCGTCAGGCCGCCAGCTTGCTGCGCGACCAGATCAGGTTGTGTGTGCCATCGTCTTCCTCGATCAGCCGGGCGTAGATCGTCGCCGGGAATGAGGGATCATCAAGGGTCACGGACAGGTAGGGCCGCTCGGACTGGCTGATTTTCCTCCACGCCGCGCCGATGTCGTAGCCGCCGGCCGCCTGGACGCGGAAGTCGGGGGCGTTCTCGCTCGCCTTGTCGTTGGGGATGAACCTGACCTTGACGTTGAGCGTCAGGGTGCGAACCGTGCCGGTGAAGCCGTCGTTCTGCGCGGTGAAATTGCCGATGTTGGCCATGATGCATTCTCCTTTCGGGTTACCCAAGGTCGCGCCCATCGCGTCCTTGTTGTGATCCGATCCGCGGGGGCCGGTCTGGCTGCACCGCTTGCGGCCAAGACGCAGTGAAGGACCTGGAGGCGCGAACAATTTGCTGCGCGAGGAAGCCGTGCAGCGGCGGGGAAATTGTTTGGGCTGGAAGGTTGCGGCCATAAAGACCGAGGCGCAGCCGCGCCCCCGCCAGGATGCACAACAGCTAAAGGACGCATGGGCCGACCCTCTCCGAAAGGAGCCGTGGCCGACTCGGCATCCCCGCATGACTGCACCGGATTGCGCCCCAACGCGGGTCAGGACCACGCCCTCAACGACAAGCGAGAACGCCCCTGCCGCAGCTTGCGGCGACGTCTTTGAGGCATGGGCGCGAAAGCTCCATAGAGGCCGGTCGGCGTATCCGTGAATCGCCTTTCGTGACGTGGTGGGCGACGATTTGCCAGCATCGAGGACGGCACGCTTTCGCACAACCTGTAGCAGCAATCCAGGGCGTAGCTCCACGCCCAGCCCATTGCGGCGGGGCGCCATCGAAACCTTGCCCGCCTCAGTGGGGCACCGATCGCCGTACCACGCGCAAGGCACTTGCACGCAGCCACGTCGCCGCCCGGCCGAAGGCGACGACGTGGCGATTTTGCTGTGGAGGTTGAAACCGGGCGCAGCAGATCTGCCGCGCCCGGTTTTGAGCGGATGCCCCGGCGGCAACGCGCCGGGGCCATGCGGCTACGTCACGCGACTAGCGCGTTCGCTATCGCTTCGCCGGCGGCAGCGTCCAGCGCCTCCACGCCACCTGCCGCTGCCCGCGCGCTTTCCATCGGCTCCGCGTCGAGCCCGTTCTTGAACAGTGCAGGCATCCAGCCGGTGCCCTCAGCCAAGCGTTCTGCTTCGCCGGCAATGTCGGCCTTCTTCAACTTCGCCAGCCGGATGACGTGGGCAGGGGCGTACTGCCCCACGGCTTTCAGAATCAGGGCCTTGGAGACATGGCGGAAATACCCCTCTGCGGTCGGCTTCCACCATGCGGCCATGTCCAGCCCGACCGCCTGCGCCAGCTCCGCGCCGGGCTGGCGCTGCGTCGCGCGCGACGTCACCACATCCACCGTGGCCGCCACGCACACGGCCAGCAGCCGCACCAGGTCGTCTTGCGACTTCGCCAGCAGCGCAACGAACAGTTCGGCGCTATCCTGCGGCAACGCCTCGCCCGCGACCTGTTGCAATTTGCGCAGCGCCACGGCGGCAGGCGATTCCGGCCAATCCGGGGCCATGCCTTCCAGCCGGTCTTGCACGGTCAGGCGCACGCCAAGCGGTAGGCCATCGCCGCAGGTGCCCGGCTGCAAGACGGTCTGCACCATGCCATGCACCAGCGCGGCGAGCGCGACCTGCGGATGCCGGGTCACTTCGATTTGCAGCGCCGCCGTGCGGTGTGCGCTCAACCGCTGCGCCAGCCGGTCGGGCAGGCTGGCGGCGGCCTTTACCGGCTCGGCGCCCTCGCCCTCGCCTTCGTCGTGGTTCGCGCCCTCGCTGCCGCCGAACCCATGCCGCAGCCGTTCCAGCGTGCGCAGCGCCTTGGCCTCGGCCTCGCGCAGCAGGCCGCGATAAATCACGGCCTCGCCGCTGCGATCGATGGTGACGATGGCGCCGGCCACAGCGCGCACGTCCGGGGCGTAGCCCTGTAAGGCATCCTCCACGGCTTGCAGTTCCCTGGCCACCTGTTTGCGGCGCGGTTCCGGCCCCTCCACCTTGTCCCCGTCCTCGGCATCGTCGTAGGCTTCTTCCAGTTCGGCGTCGATCTTGTCGAGGCGGTTTTGCAGCGACGCGATGCGGCGGGCCTCGCGGGCGGTCGGTTCGCGGCGCTGGCGCGGGGCGTTCTGGAAAGCCTGCCGTTCGGCGTAGCTCAGGTGCGGCACAGCCTCCACCCACGCCCAGCCCTCGGTGCGGACACTTTCGGCCAGCGTGTCGAGCTTGCCGCGCACCAGCGTCTCCAGCAGCGCGGCGTCGGTCAGGTAGGCGCCATTGTCGTCGTCGGCAAACAGCTCGCGGCGGATGCCGCCGCCCGCCACCGTGTAGGCGTCCAGCCCAACGAAAAGCACAAGCGGGTGCGCGGCGTCGATTTCGCGTTCGGTCAGGCGCTCGCGCAGCGCGGATGCGCCGCGCTGCCACTCGGGCGCGCCGTAGAACGCGGCTTCCTGCGCGGCGTGGTCGTCCGTGATGGCCAGGGCCATCAACTGTTCCAGCGTGACGCCACCAGCCCGATAATCGGCCATCGGGCGCGGCGAGACGTTGGCGAGCTTCAAGCGGCGCTGCACCACCAGCGGCGACACGCCGAAGTCGGCGGCGACGTCCTCGATGGGGCGGCCCTCCTTGACCAGCGCGGCGAACGCCTCGAACTGGTCGGCGGGGTGCATTTGTTCGCGCAGCAGGTTTTCAGCGAGGCTCACAGTGCGCGCCGAAGCATCCGGCACCAGCAGGCACGGTACTTCATGGTCGGCGGCGATGCGCTTCTTCTTCGCCAACAGCTTCAACGCGGTCAGGCGACGATCACCGGCCACCGCTTCGTAATGCTCGCCATCGGTGGCGAGGATGACGACAAGGTTTTGCAGTAGGCCGATGCGGGAAATGCTCGCGGCCAGCTCCGCGATGGAGATGCGCGGGGTCGTGCGCGCGTTGCGCTTGGAGCGGCGCGGCAGCAATTGTGACAACGGAACCAGGATCAGGTTCCTGGTCGGGTCGGCCACTTCCAGCGCGGCGGCGGTTTCAACGGCACGGACTTCGGTTTGGGTAACGTTCATGGTGGTAACTCCATTCGTGAGGCGAACAACAGCAGGAGGAATGGAGGGGCCGATTGAAAGCCCCTCCGCATGGGGTTCAGGCTTTCAACTGGCGCAGGCCATCGGCCAGCAGCCACAGGGCGCGATTCAGGCGGATGCCGTTGTCGATGCCCTGCACAGGGCGGGTGGTCTGGCGGCGACCGTTCGCGGCGCGGGCGCGCAAACCGCCCTTGATGAGGTTTTCCTGCGTGCGGTTGAACACACTCCACAGGTCCCGGCAGTTGTCGTCCGTGCGGCGCGGCATCAGCAATTGCGATTCCGTGACGGGCGCGGGCTTATCCTCGTCGTACTTCAACGCCAGCGCGGCGCGGGCGAACACTTCGGCCTCGCCGCTGTCCAGCGTGACGGCCTGCATGGCATCGCGGGATGCCTGCGCCCGGTCGAAGCCGTGCAGCACCTCGTAAGCGCCTTCGATCACCTGCGCGGCCACGTCGCCCTTGTGGGGCACACGCACGTCGGCCACGGTGTCGCCGCAGACAAGGCCGTTCTGGCAAACGAACCGGAACATGCCGGCGAGCATCTGATAGCTGCTCGTGCCGTCATGCGAGTTCAGCAGGATGATTTCGTTGGCTTCTTTGCCGTTGATCTGGCTGGCGTGGCGCAGCCGGATCATGTGCTTGGTGTAGTCGCGGCGGTCGTCGGCCCGCACGCGAGTCTGGCACACCATGAAAGGCTCGAAGCCTTCGCCGCGCAGTTCCTGCAAAACGGTTGCGGTGGGGATGTAGCTGTACCGTTCCGAGCGGCTTTCGTGCGGGGCTTCCGCGAAGATGGACGGGGCTACGCTGCGGATTTGGTCGTCGGACAAGGGATGTTCCGAGCGCAGCATCGGCGAACGGGATGCGAAGCGGGATGCGAGTTGCATGGTCTTTCTCCTGACATAGGGTTGGCTGTTGAAACCGCACACCGGATTCCCAGATTCGGAGCCCGCCTTTCGGCTTTCCGGTGGGGTCGGCGCGGAGACCTGGGCCGGCCTCGTTGCCACCGTCTTTCCTGAGTTCATCGCCCGCGACGGTCAGGAGCGCGCGGACGGGGGCCGTCAAGGAAACAAGCGCCGGATTGGTGCGGCCCGCAGGCGCAGCCGAGGACACGGCCCGGCGCGCCTTGACGGCCCACGGCCGCGGGCTACAGTCGCGGACGAGGCGATGAGCGAAGGAAGACGGCTGGACAGGCAATCGGCCGCGGTTGGCGCAGACCCCATGCAAGCGAAGCGCGCAAGCCCAGATCGGGTATCCGGGCCAAAGGCGTCAGCCGAGCAGAGCGAGGGAACGATGGAAGCCCGACAGGGGCAAGATTCGCGCAGCGAGGCTCGATGCGCAGCACGACAGCGCGGCCCGCCGCACTTCCCTGGCCGGGGACGCCCATATCGCAGTCAATGGGAATCGCGCAGGTACCTCAGTGCGGGGGTGTCAGGATTTTTGTGTGCAAGGCTAAAAGCCTGCCTGCCGGGCAGGCCTTTGATCCTATCTCAGCGATGGGGTTGTATGAAGCGATCCTCGTAGAGGATCGAGAACTGGTTCATGGCGGCTTTCCAGTCGTGCGTGGCGCTACCCCCACTTACAGGTGATGTTGCGCAAGGCTACGGAAGTTCGGAGCCGAGTCGGGGCGATCGAGCGCTAGCCGGCGATGAACTTCCGGGTTCGGCCGATAGTGTTGAAAAACTCAATCTGCCATCTGAGCAGACTAGGCCTGCGGGTTTCCGACCTCTCAGATCGGCCTGTATTGCACGATCGTCGATCGGTTGGGGGTTCGGGTACCCCTGAAATCTCGCCGGAAATGGGGTCTACAGAGTTTCTCAACACTATCGGCCATGAGCGGTCACTCCGGTCTGTGCTGTCGCGCCCGCGTAACACCGCCTCGTCGTGCTTCTAGCCTACGGCTGCTGGTCGGTGATACGTTTCTCATTGGCCGGACCGGCCGTTTCGGGAAATGCATATGAGCGAGCTAGTTAAGGCACCCAGACTCTCGGTTTGGATAAAGAAGGAACGGGAGACCGTTGATGAGGCCTGACACGAAACTTTCCGACGCCCGCGATCGCTTCCCGAGCATGAACTGGCTGGCCAGTCCTTGGGCGGTGGCAATTGCAGGTGGACTCTGGTTCGCCGTTACTGCCGTCATTAGTTTGCCTCTCCTCGATGCGGGATTCAGGCGCGGCCCGCAAGCGTATGGGGACATCTCACAACTTGGGCGTCTCGCTTTTATCCATTTCGCCTTGCCATCGTTCATTGCCGGTATGGCTTTTGCCAATCACATCGTGTTTGTGAGCTCACCGTGGCTTTCATTCTGGCTCGGAGCCTTGCTCGTTGTCCTTGCCAACATCGGTGCAGCGGCTAACACGGCATTGCTCGTCGAAGGATGGAATCATTTCGGGACGGCGTCTATTGTGGCTGCCGTGATGTATTTCATTGTTGATGTCGTTGCCTTCCGGGGCATTCCTTTTCTAATCGGTGGAGTTTCCGCAGTTCTGTTTCGGGGCGCAATGAGATTCTATTTTGAGTCCTACGACGATCCCAATCCGTAGATCCCGGTGACGCGCGCGACGCGAGCGACGGCCGTAGGTCGCATGGCAGCTTGAGACACTCACCCCGTAGATCAACGATGAGTTTATGTTTTGGGAGCGCGCCTGACCGACCGCTAAGGGTCGTGAAGAGCCGACCAGCCCGCCACCGGCGGAGGTCGCTTGCCGGCCACAATGCGTCAATTGAATGTGGTCTCAGGCGGACATTGATGCGACAGCTTCTCTCTGAAATCGGACATCCAGCCTCAGGGGTAGCGTCAAGCGTTCGGCTGTCCGCATCCTGCTGGGCTCTTAGCCTGGGTGAGCAACTGTCCGGCGTTGAGTCCCGAATGCAAAAAAAGCAATTACCTGGAAGACTGAGATCAACAGTCCGACTGCCGCCATGTGAGAAACACCACCCACCGTGTTGACCAGCATTGCGCCGAGTGCTGCACCCGACATTTGTATGAATCCCAGCATGGTGGAGGCCGCGCCTGCTTGGGCTCCAAACGGCGAAAGGGCTAAAGCTGTACTGAGAGGGTTGGCAATGCCCATTCCAAGGAGGAAGACACAGAGCGCGAACGTGAACGCAGTGAGGCTGGATGGATAACGGGCGGAAGCCATCCAGATCGTCAGGCCTCCGATCATCGCCAACACAATTCCGACTTGGATCATCCGTGCTGCCCCCCATCGGTTCGAGAGTCGTGGAACGGAGAGACCCGCAGCAAAAACCACAGGTACCGTGGCTGCAAAAAAGAGCCCCATCTCCAGCGCGCTCAGTTTTAGGGCACTCATCAACACAGACGGTGCGGCAGCGAAGAAGCCATAGAGCCCACCCGTGAGGCACATTACGGCAACGACTGGAAGCAGGCGCGGCGCCCAGATGCTCAATCGACCCTCCCTGGGAACCTCCCCAACTTTTGCACGCTCTCGAATTACTTCGCTCCACAACTCCCGGCATGCTGGTCAGGTGCGGCCAAAGAGGGTGTGCATGTGCGAGGCATTCGACTTTACATGACATAGGTTCGGACCATCGAATCCATCGTAACTACGCCATCACCGCACTCAAACGTCTCCTGCCTGCTGCTCCGCATGGCCTGCACTGGGCCAAAGCTGCACTCATCGAATCCTGGCATTGATCGCGACGCGCACCCATCGTGTGCGCCCCGATCGCAGCAGGCCTCGACCGCCTCGTCACGAGCCTCATCCAGATGCCGCTCTTGCATGGCTTGCTGAGGCCTAGCTTGGGTGGATTGGGGTACCTTTCCGCTTTGCCGCAAGAAGACGATCATTGCAGCCTCTCCAGGCGAAAATAATTACTATACAATTACAAAAATTGAATTCAGATTTTGGCGCCATGAGGCAAACGCGTCGTGATCGCTTCAAGATACAAGAGATCATCTTCCACTGGCCTCCAAGTCGCATACTTCATATGCACATGATCTATCTTCTGTCACACGCAGGTGGACAGGGCCCCGAACCAGCGCTTGGAAGCCCCGGCACTCCGCAAGACAGATCTCGGACTCTTGCCCGGCAGGAGCCCGAGCTAGGCGATGGCCCCGGGCTAACTGCCAAGGTTGCCCAGTTCGACGCTACGCCGCGCGGCAGCCTCGATTGCTTCGACAAACACCGCCTTCAGGTTTTTGTTATCCATGGCGTCAATTCCGGCGGCTGTGGTGCCGCCCGGCGACGTCACTCTCTGGCGCAGCATAGTGACTGCCTCGCTGCTGCCCCGCGCCAGGGCCGAGGCGCCGAAAAACGTCTGACGCGCGAGTGTGGCGCCTTGCCAGGCGGGCAGCCCCATTTTTTCTGCGGCCTGTTCCATAGCCTCGATAAAGTAGAAGACATAGGCGGGACCACTGCCGGACAGTGCGGTGACGGCATCCAGTTGGTCTTCATGCTCCACCCATGTCACCTCTCCGACGGCACTGGCAATGGTATCTGCGATCTTCCGGTCGACTGACGACAGCGTCTTCGCCGATGCCATCCCGGTGATACCTTGGCCAATGAGCGCCGGGGTGTTGGGCATCGCACGTACCAGGCGCGGGCAGCCACCAAGCCAGTTTGCCAGCGTCTCCAGCCTGATGCCTGCTGCCACGCTGATCACAAGTGAATCGACAAGGCATTCGCGTAAGGATTCACAGACTTCGCGCATAACCTGTGGCTTGACGGCAAGGACCACGACGTCGGTGTCGTTCAGCGTCCGATCCGCGGCGGACAGCGTATGCAGGCCGTACTCCCTGGTCAGGCGCTCCCGGAGGTCGTCTGCAGGATCAACGACAGTGATGTTCCTAGCGTCAGCGCCGTTGGCGAGAAGCCCGGCAATGATGGCGCTGGCCATATTGCCACCACCGACGAAAACTACCTTGAGCTTGTTTAGCATTTCATCTCCAACCTCATTTGAATCACGTTTGCATCACCCAAGCAAATGGCAATCGCCTCCACGCGCGCCATGGCGCCATGCCCTGCCGTACGCGTGAGCACCTAACATGACAGGATCGACAGTGGAACCAAAATCAATTCGCACCCGCAAGCAAGCAGGCGCGGGCAGCGAAGACCCGCTCGCAAAGAAAGATAAACAACAGGAAAAACAGCCGGATCCCACCGATTCGCCGCTGTTTGTCGGCTCGGCCGCTAAGACCTTCCGCGTACTGCACGCATTTGACGGACCGATTCGGCACATGACTTTGGCCGACATCGCGAAAGCCGCGCAGCTCGACCGCAGTGCTACGCAACGCATCGTCTACACACTGGAAACGCTTGGCTACCTGCGCCGCATCGCCGAGACCAAGACCTATGGCCTCACGCCGAAGCTCCTGCAGTTTTCCTTCAATTATGTGCGTGCCAACGAGCTGATCGACAAGGCGCTGCCTTACCTGCAGGACATCAACCGCACCGTCGGCGAGACGACCAACCTGCAAGAGCTGGATGGTCACGAGATCGTGTTCGTCGCACGCTTCCTGAGCCGGCATCTTGTCAATATGGACATTGCGGTGGGCAGTCGCCTGCCCGCGTTCTGCACCTCCTCCGGCACGGCGATCCTGTCGCGCCTGCCAGAGGACGAGTGCGACGCAATCCTGACAGCGGTCGAGCGCGTTGCCATTACGCCGTACACGGAGGTTCACCTCGGCAAACTGCGCCGACGCATCCAGCAGGCGGCAGAGAAAGGCTATGCGATCATTGCCAACGAGACGGTGATGGGCGATATCTCCGTGGCAGCACCAATCCTGGATCACCGCGGCCGTCCCGTTGCCGCCATCAATATCTCGGTGCCCACTTCCCGCTGGACACCCGATAAGGTGGAGTCGGAACTCGCCAAGCACGTGCAGGTGGCCGCGACCTCTGTCTCCAAATCCAAGTTCACCGAATACGGGCGGTAAGCCGCTTCCCGCGGGGCGCGCCCGGGCCACCGGCCGGGCATGCGCCGCCTTCGCGCTGCGTCACGCGTACTCGTAGTCCTTGAGCAAGCGTTCGAACTGCTCGCGCAAGCGAGCGCTGGTCTGCGCCGCGGCCGGCAACAACGGCTCCAGCAGCTCGGGGGCGTCGACCCCGATCGCTTGCAGCACGGACTTCATCGGACCCGGATTGGTTTCCGCAAAGACCAGATCGATAAACGGCATCAACTGGCGGTGCATCAGCAGGGCTTCCTGCAGATTTCCGCCACGCACGAGGTCCATGATGCGGCGCCAAGTCTTCGGTAGCATGGTGGCGGTGCTGAGCACGCCGCCGCGAGCACCAGCGGACACGTGCAGCGGGAACAGGGTGTCTTCGCCGCTCAGGAGGGAGAAGCTCTCGTCGATGCCGGCCGCGGTCTTGAGGAAATGATAAAGATCCGGATTGCACGCCTTCATGCCGATGATGCGCTCGTGCCTCGACAGTTCATGGATGACCGTGGGATCGATCGCGATTCGGGTGCGATACGGGATCTCATAGAGCAGGACCGGCAGCGGCGACTCGTCGGCAAACCGCATGAAGTAATCGCGGATGCCTTGCTGCGTGGGATTCGTATAGTAAGGCGTCACCACCATCACGGCATTCACGCCAACGGCGGCGAAGTCGCGCGCGGCATCCAGCCCGTCGCGCAGACCCGGCGTTAGCACGCCGGCTACGACCGGCATCCTTCCGGCAATGTGAGTGGTGGTCACCTCCGCCATGCGCACGCGCTCGCGCTGCGACAACGAACCGAATTCACCCGTGCCACCTAGCGGCACCACGCCGTCCGCGCCCTGGCGGATCAGGTAGTCGAGCAAGGCGCGAGTGGCGCCCTCGTGGACAGCGCCGTCGTGCTGGACCGGAGTGGGAATGGCGGCAAAAATGCCTTGCACTTGCTTTGAGTCAATCATCGTCTTGTAGGAGAGAGGCCGCACTGGCGACCGGTTATTTATTAAAAATAGATAGGTGGGATTGGCAGGCTTCAGTGGTCCGCGCTGCGCCTGCGCAGCCGGTCCGCGGCCATGATCACCACGGCAATAAAGACGAACAGCAGGCTCGACACCGCAGCGATCGTGGGCGAGACGCTCAGGATCACTTCGTCCCAGAATTGCTTGGGCAAGGTCGAATCCAGGCCGCCGGTCACGAACAGCGCGATGGTCAGTTCATCGAACGACGTCACGAAGGCAAACAGGAACGACGACAGTAGGCCCGCCCCGAGGATCGGGAACGTGACGTAGCGCATCGTCTGCCAGGGGCGCGCGCCGAGGCTCTGCGCGGCCTGGTCCAGGCGTGTGTCGTAGTTCTTCAGAACGGCCATCATGGTCATCACCACATAGGGGATCGCCACGACGGTATGCCCGAGGATCAGACCGGCCGCGGAGCCAACGAGGTTGAGCTTGGAGAAGAAGTAAAAGATGCCAACCGCCGTGATCATCCGGGGCACGATGATTGGCAGCAGGATGAACGCCAGCAATGCAGCCTTCCACCGGATGTTCGAGCGCACCAGCAGGAATGCCGTGGGCGTGCCGATCACCATGGCGAGGAATCCCGTGCCCGCCCCGACAATCAGCGAGCGCACCGTGGCTTGCATCCAAGTGGGAGATTCCCACACCTCGTTGTACCACTGGAGCGAGAACCCACGCGGCGGCCAGTCAAGGCCGCTGCCGCCCGTAAACGAGATCGGGATCATCAGCAGCGCAGGCAAGGTCAGGAAGGCAAGGATCAGGATCACCACCATCCACAGCATCTTGCTGCCGCCCTCTTCCGCTTTCGCCGCCGCACGCACACGGCGCGGCAGCAAACGGCCCAGGCCGTCGGACAACGTGGCCAGCACGCCCAGCAACTGGTAGCCGGCGCGCCGCAGCGGGCCGCGGGTAGCCGAACTGCGGCCAGCCGGCGCGGAGCCGCTGCCAGCCAGGGTCGACAAGCCAACCAGCTTGTCATAGACCACGAACACAATCAGGGCGGCAACCAGCAACAGCATCGAGATGGCACCAGCAAAGCCCCAGTTCATGGTTTGCTGGACCTGGTCGATGATGAGTTGCGTGATCATGGTTTCACGGCGGCCGCCCAGCAGGGCCGGCGTGATGAAGAAGCCAAGCGACGTCACGAAGACCATAATGCCCGCTGCCGCCACGCCCGGCATGGACAGAGGAAAATAGACCAGCCAGAACGCCGTGCCGGGCCGTGCGCCCAGGGTCAGCGCTGCACGCGGCAGGCGCCGGTCGATGTTCTCCATCACAGAGATCATCGTCAGGATGGCCAGCGGCATCATGGCGTGCACCATGCCGACCATCACTGCACCGAAGTTGTAGAGTAGATCGGCGGGCACGTCCGTCACGCCGGCGGCCTTCAGCAACTGGTTGAGCACACCGTTGCGGCCCAGCAGCACGATCCAGGAGAACATGCGGACCAGGAAGCTGGTCCAGAACGGCAACAGGATCCAGAACAGCAGCGAGCTCTTCGCCCGTGCACCCGCTGCCGATGTCAGGTAGGCCACCGGATAAGCGCCGACGATCGCCAGCAAGGTGGTCCAGCCGGCAATTTTCAGGGTGATCCACAGTACGTCGAGATAGACGGACGAATGGAACAGGCGTGCGTAAAGTTCGAGGGAAAGACGGCCGTCCACCGACACGCTCATCCAGATCAGTTGTCCAACCGGGAATACCAGCATGATCAGCAGGAACAGGACGGTGGGCGCGCCGAGCAGGAAATCGCGGTGCCAGGCAGGCCGGCGCTTGGCAGCCGGCGTCGTGGCCGCGCTCATGACTTGAGTGACCATGGCTTACTCCGGAATCGCAACGGCATCTTCGGCCTGCCAGCTCACCGTGAGCGTGTCGCCGGGATGGTGGCGGCCGAGGCCGCCGCGGGTCAGTTCGGCCACCACCAGTGGCTGCTCGCCCGGCAGGACCAGGTAGGACTTGGTCACGCCGCCCGTCACCACGATATCCGTCAGCCGCGCCGACAGCGTACTGGGCGCGCCCGGCGTACCGGAAACATGGAGGTTCTGCGGGCGGATCATCACCTTGGCCCGGTCTCCGGGCCGGAAAGTGGCGCCATTGGCCAGTACCTGGCCGCGTGCGGGCAGCCCAATGAAGCTGACATCCAGCAAGCTGCCGTTCACTGCATCCACCGTGGCCGGCAGCAGGTTTGACTCGCCGAGGAAGTCGGCCACAAAGGTGGTGCGGGGACGGAAGTAAAGATCCGCCGGGCTGCCGAGCTGCTCGATCTTGCCGCCATTCATCAGGCAGATACGATCGGACATCGTCATGGCCTCTTCCTGGTCGTGCGTCACATACACGATGGTGGTGCCGAGTTCGCGGTGGATACGCTTGATTTCAAGCTGCATCTGGTCCCTCAGCTTCTTGTCGAGCGCCCCCAACGGCTCGTCCATCAGGATGATTGAAGGACGGTAGACCATGCAGCGCGCCAGCGCGATCCGCTGTTGCTGGCCACCCGAGAGTTCCTTTGGCAGGCGATGCGCCACGTGCGGCAGGTGCACGAGATCGAGCACGCGGCTGACCTCCCGCTCCGCCTGCCGTGCCGGCATTTTGCGCATCTTCAGCGGAAATCCGATGTTCTCGGCGATAGTCATGTGCGGGAACAGTGCGTAGTTCTGGAACACCATGCCGATGTCCCGCTCATAGGGCGCCCCGAAGGTAACGTCAGCGCCGTTGATGCGAATGCTGCCAGCATCCGGTTGCGACAAACCGGCAATCAGGCTCAGCAGCGTCGTCTTGCCCGACCCTGAGGGCCCGAGCAGCGTCAGGAACTCGCCTTCCGGGACCGAGAGATCGGTGGGCGCGAGCGCGATGAAATCGCCATAACGCTTGGATAGCTGCTTGGTCTGCAGTTTTTGTAGCTTAGTCTGTGTCTGTGTCACTTGTGGCATCACGCCCACCTTTTCTTGATATTGCCGAGGTCAAAGCGAGCGCTTCACTTCAGGATCCAGGCATTGAACTTCTCGAGCACGGACCCCTGGTTCTTGACCCAGTAACTGGCATCGATCTTCACGCCACGCTTGATGTTGTCGGGATACGTGGGCAGCGTCACGGCATGCTTGGCATCGATGTACTTGAAGGCGTCCGGATGCGTGACGCCGGCTGCCAGGTATTGCGTGAGCTGCGCCTGGCGCTTGGGGTCGGATGCAAACTTGATGAACTCGCGGCAGGCCACAGCGTTGGGCGAACCTTTCAGGATGGTCCAACTGTCGACGCCCCAGAGGTGCTGGTCCCAGCAGATCCCTACCGGCGCGCCGGCATCCATGGCGGCCTGGGCGCGGGAGATCCATGTCGCGACCATGTCCACTTCGCCGGACTTGAGCATCTGCTCGACCTGCGCACCGCCACTCCACCAGATCGCGACATTGGACTTCACCTTGTCGAGGCTACGCAGCGCGCGATCCACGTCGCAGGGATATACTGACCCGTTCGCGACACCGTCCGCCATTAGAGCCTCTTCGATTGTGTCGAACGGATGTTTGCGCAGCGCGCGGCGGCCGGGGAAATCCTGCACGTTCCACATGTCCTTCCATTGCGTGGGCGCCTTGCGTCCCTTGAACGCCTCGGTACGGTAGGCCAGCACGGTCGTGTATACGTTGGCACCAACACCGTACGGCGACATGTATTGCGCGGGGATGCCAGCCACGACGGGATCGGCGCCCAGCCCATGTTTTTCGAGGTAGTCCTTGCCGTCGGTGGTCAGCACCTCGATTGCGGGCTGGCTGATCGATGCCATGTCCCAGCTGTAGTTCTTGGCATCCACCATGGTGCGTATCTGCGCGGTGGGCTCTGCGTTGGAGGGCACGCCGACAACCTGGATGCCGGTAGCCTTGGTGAATGGCTTGTAGAACACCTCGCCATACGCCTTGGTAAAGACACCGCCCGAGTCGCGCACTACGATGCGCTGCGAGGCTGCCTTGGCTGATGTCCAGATGGCCGGCATGGCAAGTGCGGCAGTGCTGGCGGTCAGCAGTTTGAAGGCGTTGCGACGCGAAGGATTGCTTGGCTTGTCGGCGTTGCTCATGGCGGTACTCCTACTGGGATGGGGGTCGTGAGAGAAAAGGGGGAAACGGTGCCGTGAAGATCAGGGAATCAGCTTGCCCGGGTTGAACAGGCCGAGCGGATCGAACGCACGCTTGACCGCACGCATCATGTCAAGCTCGACGTCGCTCTTGTAGTGGCGCATTTCCGCCAGCAGGGTCCGGCCCACGCCGTGCTCAGCGCTGAAGGTGCCGTTCAGTTTGGCGGCGACATCGTGCCCGGCGCGGCGCACCGCAGCGGCGGTGCCCGCCTGATCGGGCAGGGCCTGCCAGGTGTCGAATGCAAAGAACGGGATGAAGTGAATATTGCCGTCGCCAAGATGACCCACTACCACCACGTGCGCATCGAAGTTCGCTTCGATCGCGCGGGTCGCTTGCTCGATAAACGCAGGCACCTTCGACACTGGCACGGCGGTATCCAGCGTCAGGCCAATACCAGCTTTCTTGTTGCCCTCTGACACACTATGCCGCAGCTTCCACATAGCTTCGCGCTGGGTAGAGTTGGCGGCGATCGCCGCATCGGCTATCAGTCCCAGATCCAGGCCCTTCTCCAGCGTGGCCTCGAGCGCTTCTTGCAACCGTGCGTCATCGCAAGTATCACTTAGCTCGACGAGCAAATGCCACGGGTGCGCTTGCGCCAGCGGGGCATGCTGGCCCGGGACGTGCTCCAGCACGATGTCGAGCTGGCTGGCATTCATCAGTTCGAAGGCGGATAGCTGTGCGCCACATGCGGCCTGGAACATGCCCAGCAGCTTCAGGGCCGCATCTACGTCGACAGGCGCGACCCAGGACATGGCATGCGCACTAGGCAGCGGGTGCAGCTTCAGCGTGGCCGCGGTGATGATGCCCAGGGTGCCTTCCGCGCCGATGAACATCTGCTTGAGATCAAGCCCCGTGTTGTCCTTGCGCAGCGTACGCAGGCCGCGCCAGATGCGTCCGTCCGGCAGCACGACTTCCAGGCCAAGCACGTTCTCGCGGGTATTGCCGTAACGAAGGACAGCGGTACCGCCGGCGTTGGTGGCGATGTTGCCGCCAATCTGGCAGGAACCTTCCGCACCCAGGCTGATAGGGAAGAACTGGCCTGCCTCGATCGCAGCGGCCTGGATTTCCGCGAGCACGCAACCGGCCTCCACCTCCATGGAGTTGTCGGCGGGATCGATGCAAACAATGCGACGCATGCGCGAGAGATTGATGATGACGCAGTTGCCCTGCTCGTACGGTACCGCGCCGCCGCTCAGGCTGGTATTGCCACCCTGGGGCAGGACCGCCACGCCAGCGGCAACGCAGGCCTTCACCAGTTCGGAAACCTGCTCCGTATTACGTGGTAGCGCAACGCAAAGCGCCTTGCCCGTATAGCGGCCGCGCCAGTCGCTGACATAACCGGCCAGATCGTCGCTCTCAGTGAGCAGCGACGTTGCGCCAATGATATTGGACAAGGTATCCAGCAACTGCTTCATCATGAATTTCCTCGTTGGCTTTCAGTCCGCGGCAGCGCCGGTCGGTAGGCAGAGAATAGTTCCTGTATATGCGTATAGCAATCTATATAATTACTATGCAATTAAACTAGGGTATTTACTTAAACACAAATGGACGTGCACCATAGGCGACAAACTCTCACGCCGTCTTGGTGCATGAGTATTGAATCTGGTGCGGGGGTTCTATGGGGATTTCGCGACGCCCAAAAGCCTTGGCGACTTCCCGCAGGGCGCTGCGTAGCCTGCACGATTGACCCGGCGGCGGAGAGCAGGGGCGCACGTGAGCGGTATTGAATGGTGCGCCGGGAGACCGGCAAGGAGTAACGGGTGAACGTCCTAGACAGCGAAGATCTAGCAAATCACGTTATCCCCGAGTCGAGGGTCGGCCGGGATTCGCAATTATGTGCTGCAGAGCACAATTATGATTCCTGGTCAAGCCTCGATATAGTCCGCGAACTACCAAACTTGCGCCTTGTTGAACGCGTGCCAGGCGCCGCGCCAATGCTATTCGTGCCGTTGGGCTGCACATCAAGGCGGAATGGGATGTCGCGCAAGCTGAAGGAACTGCAGGGGAAGGGGCATCCTGCCGACGCCGACGTACTCAAGGCGCTGTCGCCGTACCGGTGTGAGCACTTCAACCGGTTGGGAGATTACCTGCTAGATCTGCAGCGGCGTGTGCCGCCGCTTGATCTATCGATCGATTTCCTATTTAAATCAGCTACTTAGCGGAGATGTGGCGGATTTTTTCGAATCCCGGCCGCCCCTCAGATTGGTGATATCGTCGAGCTTCTGCCGCATCGCTGGGCACCCGTCACCTCAACCGGTGCGGCCTATGAACTGAGCTTGTCGTCCAGTGCGGACCGACGGCCCATCGGCTGGGAGCGCGCTTCGAACGGGGTGCTAGCACTCACCGATGCGTGAAGCGACAAAGACGGAAATGATGACCTGACGGCTAACTCATCACTTGTTTATGCATATCGTCCAGTTTCATTGATGGAAAGAGTGCCTATAGAGAAAGCTCCAAGACAGCGTTGTTCGCCTTTGGCACGGCGTTAGTAGCCAAGAGGGGTATGTTCATCCCCTCAGCTCGAACGGTCTGCACATCCACGATGCCAATGAAGCCAAGGATTTGGCGAAGATAAGGCTCGACAAAATCCCACGAGCGCCACGGGCCTTCGGTAAAGACGCCCCCTGAAGCCAGAACCAGAATGGCTTTCTTGCCTTTTGCCAGACCGAGGACGCCGCCATTCGAGTATTGGAAGGTTCTGCCTGGCCGAACGACCAAATCGATCCATGCTTTGAGGGCGGAGGGAATGCCGAAATTCCACATTGGCGTTGCGATAACCAGTAGGTCGGATTCCAGAAGCTCGTCGATCAGTTCATCCGACTGGCGGGCCGCATCCTTCAGCCTTTCCGCCTCGGCCGGGTCCTTCGTCGAGATAGCTGGGAGCGTGATTTCGTCGAAATGAGGGAGATGCTCAGCGGCCAAGTCGCGGCGTACAATCTTTGCCGAAAAATGAAGGGCGGTAAGCTGTGCGGCGAGCGTATCGGCGACCGCCCGACTTGCCGAGTCCCTCCCCCTCGGGCTTACCTCAATCATCAGAATTTTCTTTATATTTTTAACTCCTAGTTCTTCGCGGTCAACGCGTTCCAAGCTGCAAGGGAGTCCATGTAGTCTCTCCAGTGCGTGATCTTTCGGTTTTTAATCTTGATGATTGAGCAGAACCGATTGTTGTAACTCACGCCTGTCGGGAGGATGGTCCCGTGGACCTCGTATTCAATGACACAACGCGTCGTCTGTCCTGTGGGCAATCAACTTGTCGGCGAATTGAAGTGCGATATTGTCGACATATCCCCTGAACGCAGCCATCAGGTCGGTTCGGCCTTCGATTACGCGAGGCCAGCCCAGATCGTAGAGAACCTCATAGATGACGTCGTCGGTGACGATGTCGAAGAAGTGCTCGCCATCGACGAGGTCACCAAGCGCCCCTCGAACCAGATTGAAGTACGGGTCAGCAGCCGCGTAGGCAGCGTATTTTGGATTCGGCATTCCAAACTCCTTGATCGCTTCGGTAGGTTGCTTACAAAATGAGAGTTAAATATAAATCGGAAGCTTGCCTCGAGGAAGAAGGCACTTTAAATTCAGTCACTAACATTGAGGTAAGTTATGAAGAGGCCGAGCAAAGCCAACCAGTTGGACCCCACGGCGATCTGCAGAAGCTCGGACCCGATGGCGGTTCGGGAGCTACTGACGAAGGTCGGCGACAAATGGACGATCGTCGTCGTGCTTTCGCTCGATCTTCTCGGCGGGCGCGCTCGATTTTCTGTACTCGAACGCGCGGTTCCAGGGATTTCGCAACGAATGCTCTCTTCTACCCTGAAATATCTCGAACGTGACGGTCTGGTAATTCGTGAGTTGTTTCCCGAGGTGCCGCCCCGCGTCGAGTATGAGATGACGGACCTTGGAAAGAGCCTACTGGCCCCTACCCAAGGACTGGTCGATTGGGTCAAGGAAAACTGGGAGCAGGTCGGGGACGCACAACGTAAATACGACGCGAGATAGCGTCTGGCGTTGCAGCAGCCCAGTCGTCGTATTCATGTCGGCTGTCGCGTTTCTGACCGACAACCGGCGACTGCGCAAATCTTCCTTCCCTGTCATCGGTGCAAATGTCTCCGTGTCCACGTGGACACGTAGCATTAGAGTGCAGCAGTCTCCACACAAGGGCGTCTTTATACTGCATCGCCTACACTTGCCGGGTCAACGACCGCTTCACTTTTGAGAACTGCCGTTGCTCCCGCAGCGCACTGAATGGCGGCAGTGGGTTGGTTAGCGACCGCCCGAAGGAGCGCAGACTGGATCTCCCTTCGATTGAAAGGAGATTGTCATGAAATCCGAGAACTTGACCACCAGTCATCGTATGCCCTGGAACAAGGGCAAACTGACCGGGCAGAAGCCCCCGTTGAAGCTCCGAGAGATCTGGGCGATTCGCACAACGCTACAGATGGCATCGAACATTCGTGAACTGGCAATGTTCAACCTCGCCATCGACAGCAAGCTGCGGGCGTGCGACCTGACGAGGCTGCAAGTGCAAGATGTCTGCCCGGGCAGTCATGTTGGATCCCGGGCGACGGTCATGCAGCAGAAGACGCAGCGGCCGGTGCAGTTCGAGATTACGGAACAAACTCGCCTGAGCATCGAGGCCTGGATCAGGGCGCGCGGACTGAAACCATCCGACTATCTGTTTCCAAGTCGACTTCATGATTCACCGCACCTTTCGACGCGACAATATGCCCGGTTGGTACACCGGTGGGTCGCGTCAATCGGGCTCGACGACACGGCTTACGGCACGCACACCATGCGACGCACGAAGGCATCGTTGATCTACCGGCGGACAAAGAATCTTCGGGCGGTACAGTTGCTGCTTGGGCACACGAAGCTCGAAAGCACGGTCCGATACCTCGGTATTGAGGTAGATGACGCCCTCGAAATGGCCGAACAAACAGCGGTGTAACGTTTGCAAGGGCCGGCGAGCGGTCGCTTGCCGGCCATGAGCGGCCAGCTACCGCCGCTAGGCTATCGCAGATTTGACGGCTGAAATCGGTCGAGGAACCGCCACATAGGTCGGCTGACGTGGGCGGGTGTGCATTAGCTTTCAGCTTGGAGCAGGGAAGGTTCTGGCCTGCCTGCCCGTGTCAGAGCCGCCCGGCCTCGCGTGTAAGATCAGCGCAAGATTCTGACATTACCCCAGGCGACTGATGAAGAAGAAGATAAGGGCCACCGTGGTTTGCGCGCGTGGCGAGCGCTTGCTGCTGGTTTCCAAGGACGGCAGCCGGTGGGCGCTGCCGGGCGGTCGCCCAGGCAAGGACGAGACATTTGCTGACGCTGCAGGAAGGGAGCTTCTAGAGGAAACGACCTTGCTGGCTCGAGGGCTCGGCTTTCTGTTCCAGGTCATAGGTGCTACGACCGTGCACCATGTCTTCGTCGCCAATATTGGGAAATCTGCCGCGCCAAAGCCGAGCAAGGAGATCGCACGCTGTCAGTGGTTCTCCCAAGCAGAACTGGGGGAGATTGTCATCAGCCCCACGACGCGCCAGATCATTGAAAGCTTCTGGCTGGTACGCCAGCGCTAACGTGCATGTCTTCTCCGGCGGTTAACCGGCTAGTAGGCAAGAGATGGCATGAGGGTTGCTTGGTCAGTTGCGATAGCGGGGCTACGCTCCAATCGTGGGCAATTTGGTCAGGGAGAATGTAAATGAAATCTATTGTTCATCACTTTCACTCCCATCCGCCGCACCACGGGGCTAAGTACTACTCGGCCTTTGCTGGGGCCATGCTGGTGGTTGCCGCGGCCTACGTAATGGTCACCCTCATTCGCCAAGTCTTATGAAGGGCATGAACTGGCGCCTTGCGTGCTGCAAAGAAGGAGTTGGACCTTTACGCTGAAACAGGGCTGAGTGACAGATCCTCGGTGCGAATCGGACTGCCATTTCAGGTCTGGTGGATGACCGAGACGGGTCGGGTACGGCCTGCCGCCCCTCGATCACAGCCGTCGCCTGCCGGCCAGTTTCTGCCGCTCGACCGGTTGATCGAGCGAACGATCGAACGGCAGCTCCAGTTCGTAACCCGCCGGATACTCAACGCAAGCTCCTCGGCTTTCGCGACATCCGGGCACTGCCCTTCGTGAAGTCGCGTCAGGTTCCTTCCTCATCATTGGATGCATCGTTCCCGCGAATGCCAGTTCACGGCCAGCGGATGATCACTGTCGGCCCACATCGGCCTGTCAACATGTCAACCCGGCGCCACCGCAGCAGTAGCTTCAAAGCCGAACGGTCAATCCGCCCCCCTTATTGACGGGCAAGTCATCGACCACAGAAGGCGACGATGACCCGATCCGCACGCCTCCTCCGAGAAACGGCCGCCAACATATCGATGCGTCAATCAACGTCGGACGGCTTGACACACCGGTATAATCGAGCAATCAATCCGTAATCGCTGCGCGGAAATAACAAACTTGGGGAGGGGCAGAATCATGAGCAAGAAGATAATTACCGTTGGGTTTTCAATCGCGTCACCAGAAATAGAATACGCCGAGTTTCGATCCAAGGTATCTTTGCTAGACTGGGATATTGTATTGTTCAGGCCAGATATTGACGAATTCGTTTCCCACGGCGAGAAATTTCAAGGTAAGCCGAGTCTGAGTGAGAGCACCTCCTTTCTCTTCAAAGAGTGCTGCGAGCATTGGCGCCGAGAACTAAAGCAAGCCGTTGATACTGGCAAAACCGTAGTAGTTTATCTTCCACCTTTGACTGAGGTATATGTCGACACTGGCAAGCGAACCTATTCCGGAACCGGTCGCAATCAAAAGACAACTACGCACGTTGCCCTCTATAGCAACTACGAAGCGATACCTGCATCATTGTCTCCAGTGCTGACTTCCGGAACTGCGATGAAGCTGGTGGATCGTGGTTCTGAGATTCTGGCTGCCTATTGGGGCGCGTTCGAAAAACATTCAACATACCAGGTACTCCTCACCAATGAGAGCGTACCCGGATGCCTGGTAACTCGCTCTGGCGGGAAGTTTGTCGGTGCTCTCTATCGAGCCAAGGCATCGGCGGGGACGCTCCTATGCTTACCCGACATTGATTTCTACTCCGATGATTTTTTTGATGAAGAGAACGACGAATGGACAAAGGACGGCCAGCAATTTTCCAAGCATTTGGTGGCATCAATTGTCGGGCTAGACAAGGCGTTGCGAAGCGCACTTGAGGTGACTCCCGAACCTACATGGGCAAGCGACAACCATTATATGCTCGCCTCCGAATCGAATCTAAGCATCGAGCTGCTCGCCGCCGAAAAACAGGTCGAAGAAGCGCAAAAACGAAAGGAAGAAATATCGGAAGCCCTTAAATCTGCCGGGGCACTAAGAGCGTTGTTGTATGAAAAGGGAAAAGCTCTGGAATCAGCAATTATTGATGCGCTTCGACTCCTCGGTTTCAAGGCTGAGTCCTTTAAGGATTCGGATTCTGAATTTGATGTCGTATTCGAATGTGATGAGGGGCGGCTTATCGGGGAAGCAGAAGGCAAAGACAATAAGGCCGTGAACATTGATAAGTTGCGCCAACTCTCCATGAACATTCACGAAGATTTACAGCGAGATGAAGTAACGGTGCCCGCCAAAGCCGTCCTATTCGGTAATGGCTTCCGACTTCAGTCGTTAGGCGACCGTGGGGACCCTTTCACGGAGAAATGCCACAGTGCCGCAGGAACTGCTTCTACCGCCTTGGTCTTTACTCCCGATCTGTTTCCTCCAGTGCAGTATCTAGTTGCATCCCCAAATTCCGGATACGCGCGAGCATGCAGACAAGCAATTTTGTCCTCAAATGGGCGGGTAACGTTTCCAACTGCACCGGACGAAGAAAAGAGTAGCGGTGTCACTCAGATAGAGATCAAGGTGGACGACTAGGCGGTTGCGTTATGGCGGGAAGCGGTCGGTTAGCGGACCTTCGATGTCCGATCGTGCGACCGGCGGGAGTGGGTCGAGCGGAGACCCTCGAATGCCCTCCGGACAGCCACCGACGACTTGCGGTCCAGGCGGTACTTCGTCACCGACTGAATACCAACATGCTGCGGGCGCTTGTGTCGCGCCAGCGCCGGGTTGATGTCCTATCCAGATTCGGCGGGCGAGAAGGCCTATGGGTTTTGCTTACCCTCCGCAGGATCGTAGGCCCAACGCCGAGGATTGGACGTCAGCCCGCGCACGCCCCGTCGCGTAGTTCTTCAGTGCCGACCGCCCCGTCAGCCTTGCCTGGTGCATGCCATATTCCACAGCGTCTCCGAACGGGTTCCTGTACGGCAGTACGCAAGTATGGGCTTCGGCAGCTCCGCCATGAGTAAACCGAAGGCTGCAGCAGCTTCGACGGTGACACCCCCCGATTTTACGGGCAGGTAGTGCGCGGCCATGCCAAGCGAACTGGCCACCTCCGCGATTTTCGCGAACTGGACCTGGCCGGCAGCCTCTCCATCGTGCCGGTTGCAGACGATGGAAAGGAACCCGACCGCATGCGCCGCCCGTACGTCGGCTCCGCTTAACTGTGGCGCCACGCTCAAGTCGTTCGAGAGCTGCTTGATCAGCATGTCCTGTCGGCCCGTGCCCACTTCCATACAGCGCTCTATGGCTTTGCGGAAGCAGTCGACTGCAAAATCCACGTCTGCCAACGTTGTAAAGCGTCCAAGGCTCAGACGGACTGTGCGCTCCGCGGAATCTTCATCCAGGCCGACGCAAGTCAGCACGTGAGACGGTTTGCCGGCCGCCGAATTGCAGGCAGACGTTGAGGAGATGGCCAGATCGTCGGTCAACATGGACGGGAGGAAATTGGGCAGTTCCACGGTCAGACTAAGTGTGTGCGGAATGCGGGCCGCGGAACTGGCGTTCTGCGTGACGGTGCCTGACGCGCGCACACCACTCAGCAAGCGCTCGCTCAGTTGCGCGATGCGCTCGTTGTCCGACGCCATTTCAGTACGCGCCAGTTCGCAAGCCGTTCCCATGCCGACAATCTGGTGCGTGGCAAGGGTGCCAGATCGCAGCCCCTGCTCATGTCCGCCGCCGTGCATCTGGCAGGCAATACGCGGCGCCACTTCGCGACTCACATAGAGCGCGCCGATGCCTTTCGGGCCATAGAACTTGTGTGCCGACATCGACAGCAGGTCTATACCCATCGCCTTTACGTCAATCGCGGTCTTGCCAGCAGCCTGCGCCGCGTCCACGTGAAGCAGAGCGCCAGCGGCGTGAACAATCTGCGAGATCTCAGCAATATTGGTGAGGGTGCCGATCTCGTTGTTCACCATCATCAACGAAACGAGGCCCGTCTGATTGCTGCAGGCCGCTTTAACAGCGGTCGGCGAAATCTCGCCAGCCGGATTCGGCAAGAGGTAGGAAACGGAAACGTCAAGTCGCTCAAGGTGCGACGCGGTGTCCAGAATTGCCTTGTGCTCAAGCTTGCTGGTAACCAAATGGCGGCGCGTCGGCTCGTGGTCGAAAAAACCCTTGAGCGCTAGGTTGTTCGACTCTGTCGCACCGGACGTCCAGACAATCTCGGATGGCTCTGCACCAATGAGAGCGGCTACCTGGGCGCGAGCCTCCTCGACCACATCCCTTGCCTTCAGCCCTGCAGCGTGGGAGTTCGACGCAGGGTTTCCGAAGACGCCGGCGGCCCCCAAGCAGCCGAACATCGCCTCCATGACACGAGGGTCCGCCGGTGTGGTTGCCGCGTAATCGAAGTACCGCAGAGTGTCCGTGCTCATCATTCATCCTTCAGAAGGGTAGAAATGCTACGACGAACGCACTGAAAGTTGCTTCCAAAATCCATAACCGAGAGGGGAATGCGTAGCATTCAATGCTACTGAATGCGCGCTATGTAGAATATTTTCGCGCATGCGGCCTGGCCGCACGGGCTGACTTAATAACCGTAGCGGGCAAGACCGGCCATTCGCAGTGAGGCCGCCGACTGACTCGGAAGGATCGCAAGTCGCCTCTGGCGTCGGCAAGGCTCCGCCTAGATTGCTAAGGACCGAGCCCGGCCATAACGCGTCGTTCGGTCTTCCCTTGCCTAAGACGTTCGGACGACCGGAGTACCCACAAAGCCGCCTTCAACGGCGGCTACGCACTTCGCCTTGTGTGTCTGGTCGCAGCATGCCACGGGCCGCATCGCTTGGCTTCCTGTGTTTCCCAACGCACGCACAAGCCGGCCGCCCCTTGTTATTCTGTATGAAGCGGTGATGAGAAGAAAATTTGAAATTTGAGGGCTACTTTCGCCCCCATCTCGTTTGGTTGCACTGTGCGGCACGTGAAAACGCGTTCTATGAGACAACTAGCCAAAATCCTTCTGCTCCTTGCACTATTTCCTATGACGGCTCTCGCCGCGGGTAACTCGGAAACTTCTGCAGAGAATCTGATTGCCCGCATCGCCAAAGAGGGGGGGCATAATGTGCTCTGGGATCTGTGGGAACATGAGAAGGACTTTGGCCACGTGCTCTCTGGTATTGAGTCCGGCGACACATCGTGGCTAAAGGTTGCAACCGCTCTTCGACCATTTTCAGATGCCGGCGCATCCCTAGCCCTCGACTATGCCGTGGCGCTCGCCCTCCCAAAAACACCAAATCGGGTCTTAGCTTTGGTCGGTCATGGATTTGATTTGGCGAACATCTGCACCTCGCCTTTTCTCGAGCCAGAACCTGGGGTCGCTAAAGAATATGAGCGGAAATCACTAGCAGCGCTGTCCAAGGTCGAGTCACCTGCGCTCGCCCCAATTGCGACCGCTTGCTCCAAGCGGGTTCGTCTGCCGGTCGGATGAACCTGCCCGCTGGATGGCGCTATCCGCCTGGAGCAATCATTCTCCAGCCAACTCGGCCAGGCAAGCGGCGGTTTTAGGTTTTACATCGGAAGCGGTCGTTACGGTGTCTCGAGCTCAAAAGGCGGTTCAGGGTTGTCAGAGACGGCCGCAGCCCCGCGACGAGCACCCGACCGTGACCGGCCAGAAGGCGTCGTTCGGCCGCTCCATGACTCGCTCGGACGGCCGGTCCGCACCACGAAACCGCCTTCGAAGGCGACTACACACGTCGCCTAGTGTGTTGGGCCATCGCGGCATGCTACAGGCAGCAACCGTCGACCGGTTTCCTGTGTTCTCCAACGCACGTACAAGCCGACGAGCTCCTGGTAGCGTGTCGGGGAAAGTGCGAAGCAACATCAGGCCTCAGGAGATCGAGCGATGACTGAACGAGAAACCCTCCTCCAAAAGCTTGATGTGGGCGATATCTTTCATGCCGAAAGCCCGAATGGAGCCAGCTTAATTTGCCTCGCCACTCGGATTGACGAAGCCATCATCTACGCCCGGACGGTAACAACTCAATATCGCTTTCAGTTTGATCGGCGGACAGGGGGCGCTGTGTGCGGTGATGGCTCGGTATGCTTCATAGATTCCGTGGCGCCGCTTCCGCTGGAGATACATAACGTCATGTTGGGAATTGATCGTAAGTATAGGTTGGAGCGAGAGGAAGAAAGATTCAAACTGAATGACGTGGAGAAGAAAGCACTTATCTTTGTTGATACGTACTATAGAGAAAATCAACTATAGGATTGGTCAGGCTCCTGAGGCCTCAAGCGTTGAGATCCGCTGCTCGATTTTGGCCTTGGTCGCCGCTCTAGCCAGGACACATACTTGCGGCGTTTTGAGTGCGTCCCCGTTGTTAACACCAGGCGAAGCATTGGCGTAGCCATCAACGGCGCTATGCGGATAACTCACATCGCCCTCGCGGCTTGCTCGACACGGAAAGTGAGTTAATATCTCAAGTCTGCCCGCCGATAAGTCGGGATTTCCCTGAGAGGTGCCATGAATCCGCGGCGCGTTCATGAACTTATGCGTCATCATTTCCCGCCTGTTGATGCGGCGTCAAGAGAATGGATACACATCGTTGGGCCGGAAGGCCTTCGGAAACAGGAACTACTGTACCTACTGGACAAGTATCTTCCAGCAGAGCGCGTTCTTGTTGAAGTACATCGAAAGCTCGGCGACTACCTTAGCAAGAACGAAGCCGCAGTATTTTCTGCCGCGCACTGGGGAGAAGGCGAGATTCATTTAGCCGATCGGGATTTTCGTGGCTTCGTTGTCATTGGTCACAATGGTGTCGCAATTGGTTGGTCCAACGCTTGAATGCGTTCTGCGAGGAGACTCAAAGTGGACGGTCATACGGAAAATTAGCTGCGCCTGATGCTGGAAGGCGAGAACCCGCGCTCATACAGGCTCGATCATGTCAGCGCGGGAATGACCGATTCGCAATGACCTTCAGTCGTCTGCAGCGTAGAGTACGCGTGGCCGAGATGGGTCGATCTGCGACCTTCGTTCTCCCCGCAGGTTGGCGATAAGCTGTTTTTCCTGTGCCGCCACCCAATCGCAGGGTCAAACACTAATACTCAGATCCCTCTCCGTGGGCACCTGGACAGTCTCTAGGTTCTTGCATCTGCATGGGCGCAGACGGCGCGCCCTACCCACTTCCCCAGCTTGCCGCACCAGGCGCGCATGCTCCTGTGCACCAATCTTCCCAATATCACGTTAAGCCTCTGGAAGCGGATTTGCCAGGGTCACCCGCGGATCCTTAGCCCCGCTTGTACAGATCTAAAATAACCGGAAAAACGTGAAACAGAGCCTCTTCGCAATTGCCGCGATGTCTACCTTCGTCGCGGTCTGCGCCAGCATTGGTAGCGCTGGCGCCGCCCCTTCAACGATTGCTTCAAACCTGCCACGCACACCGAGCATCAGGAAGGAACCGTCTTCTTCTGCTTCGACTGCGATCGCGCTCACATCCACTTACTCCAGAACCGACCCGCGCCTCGAATTCTTCAATGCGCTCAACTCCCTGCGCATCGCAATGGGTGTAGGCGCGCTGCGGCAAGACGCCGCCCTGGACGCCGCGGCCGAGAACCACCTGGAGTATATGAAGCTCAACGCGGTAATGAGCCACACGGAGATCCCCGGGAATCCTGGTTTCACCAGTCCCGATCCGTACCAGCAAGTACTCACCGTGGGCGGCTGGCACAAGCAATGGGTTGGACAGAATGCTTACAACGGCGAGATTGGCCGCTGTCTTGCCTCGATGGCGAACTCGGTTTACCACTTGCAAGGGATTACCAGCAATCAGGAGACCATCGGCCTCGCCATGCATGACAATTACTGCGTGACGAACTTTGGTGTGGTGACTGCAGCCGGAACCGGCGGCTATGGCCTCGCCCAATGGGGCGGCCAACAACTGCCTCCCGGCACTGGCGCCCACTACCCAGCCGACAATGCCAACGTCCACGGCTTGTTCATTCCTGGCCACGAGATCCCGAATCCAGCGCCCGATCTGGCCAGAGCCGGTCCCCCGATCATGTTCCGCGTCAACGTTGAAAAGCCATCTGACGTGCTGACGGTCTCGAACTTCATCCTGATGGGGCCTAGCGGCAGTCGCGTACCGGCTCGCATCCTGGTGCCTGCCGAATCCAAGGCTGGCTCGGTTGCTTCGGCTGTCGAGGACGCGAGCTTGTTTCGAGGGGTAGTGTTCCTGCTCCCCACGCAGCCCATCGCTGCCGGCACATACACAGCGACTTTCGTCGGCTCGCGAAATGATGTGGCGATCAACAAGTCCTGGAGTTTTACGGCATACTGACCAGCCTCTTCCGCGTCTAGGCAGGCCGAGAATGCATCAAACTTTGCCCCCTGTCTTCTTTGGGGGTCTTGTGGACTACCCCCTGATCTTCATACCCGGCACGACAGGTCGCCCGGCGATTGCGGTCGTCGCCTGCCGGCCGATAGTGTTGAGAAACTCTGTAGACCCCATTTCCGGCGAGATTTCAGGGGTACCCGAACCCCCAACCGATCGACGATCGTGCAATACAGGCCGATCTGAGAGGTCGGAAACCCGCAGGCCTAGTCTGCTCAGATGGCAGATTGAGTTTTTCAACACTATCGGCCAGAAGCGGTCATTCGGTGACTTGGCCGAATAGCCGACCTTAGTTTCCTTGTTATTTATTCCATTTGGTTAAGTGCAAAATGCGATGATAAATGGAGTTTTCCCACACCCTCGTTTTATATCGTGACCGTTAAGTACGTTCAACTTGTGCCCGAAAACTTGCCGCCGCTGCTCACAGTGAGCCGTCCATTTCGATCCGTGGTAATTGTAGAGGGAGTGGCGGCTTATGAGCTTGACCAAGGCCTAAACAGAAGGCAGAAGAAGGCCAAAAAAGTGCGGCTAAAGACACCCAAGAAAACGGCTCTTGAGGGGCGGAAAATCAACCCATAGCGCACAAAAACCAACGGCCGCCGGAAGGCAGCCGTTGTATGCGGGACTCTCTATCGACATTTCTGTCGAACTCCCACTCCAGGTGGGACCTAGCTCACGCCAGGTGGCGCTACGTTTTTGCACCCGCTCACACGCAGTTTTCGTGGCACTGTTGAACAGTGTCAGCCATCATCCTTTCACGTTGCTCAAAAAATAGCAAGCGACCTGCGCGCAGAAGTGCTCCCTATCCTACGCGCAGATCCGCGAGGATGAACTTGTAGCTAGCTAGCTGACCAAGATGCAGCACAGATTTCGCGCGTAGTGCATCGTACTGCAAGGAACCGGAATTAGCTGGACTGCGCTTGCTTGAAGTGCCAATTAGCCGGACTGCTCCTCACCGGTTGCTCACTGGCTCCTACCGACAGCCACAACCGGCCAATCGCCGAACGGAATCAACGACCTGGTATGTGGTTTTGAACAACCATGTCGCGGCGCCGCACCCATCAGAATCGATAATTGAGCCCCAGCTTGAAGGTTTGCGCCGAGACATTCCCCGTACGGATCAGCGTGTCGTAACTCGCCTGCATATCCAGCGACTTGCGCAGCGGCAGCGCTAACGACAGGCCGGCGCTCAACATGCCACGCGACGACGTCGCGCCCGGGATCACGAAACCGGTGCCGTCGGCGGACGTCACCGCCACCTCGCGGCCCGTCCCCAGCGTCTCATAGGCATACCCCAGGCGCGCCTCGATCAGCGCTGGCCGCTCGGCCTGCATGAGGAGCGGGTAGCTGACGGCCAGGCCCACATACGGCTGCAGGCTACGCAGGTTCTGCGCTCCCACCGTCAGGTTCTGGCTGGTGGCGCCGGTTTCGCTGAAGTCCTGCCCGTGGAAATACTGGTAGCGCAACACCGCGCGCGGCGTGACCACCAGCGCGCCCGCCGGCAGCGGCACGGCGGCCTGCACGCCGGCATGCAGCTCCTGCCCATGGGCGCTGCCCTCAGCATTGCCCAGGCCGGCGAAGGACCGTTTGGATGACAGGAAGTCATAGGCATAGCCCAGCGTGCCCGCCAGGTTGACGGGGCCGAACGCGCGGCCGCCATAGCCGGCCACGCGCAGCGTGTCGAGCGAGCCCCTGCTGCCCGTGCCGTCTTCGGAGACATCCCCGTGGCTATAGCCGGCCGCGACACCCAGCGTCCAGTCGCCAAGCGGGTGGTCGAGTCCGGCCAGGAACCCGTAGCGGCGGTCGTCGTAACCGGGGGCGTCGTGATTGCCGCCGACCCGCGTGATGTTGCCGGTAGCCTGTGCCCAGCCGTGCTCGCCCGGCCTCGCACACTGGATGGGCGAGGCAGGCGCATCCGCGCATGCTCCACCGAGCCGGTCGAGAAGCACGCCATTGATGCGCTGGCCTTCGCGAACGGCGGCCGAGCCAAGCGAGCCGAAGACGGTCGCGTTGCTCGGTGCGACCACCATCGGGTCGGCCGCGCTCAAGGCAAGCTCGACCGCGCCGGCGCCCATCACCACGCTCTGGGTGAACCCTTGCGGCGTATTGCCGGTGACCGTTGCGAATCCGCCGTTGACGGCGCCGGCGTTGATGATGCGGTAGGTCGTCGTCCGGTACGTGCCCGGGCCATACAGGAGCGACAGCGTGCCAGCCAGCGAGGCGGTACCGCCCACGGTCAGCTGCGAGGCTGCCGTGGGACTGACATCGATCACCAGCTTGCCGCTGGGCGCCTGCGTGTAGTTGCCGGCGATGCTGAGCACGCCGATGGAGCCCCCCGGCCAGACTACGCCGTCGTTGGCGATGCTGCCGCCCACGGTGCCGTGGCCGCGCAGCGTGCCGTTCGGGTCGACCAGGACATTGCCGGCCACGCCGGCGCTCGGATGGCCCTGGTCGCCGACTTCGAGCGTGCCGCTGTTAACCGTCGTGCCGCCGGTGTAGGTGTTGGCGCCTGTCAGCGTCAACGTGCCGGTGCCGGACTGCACCAGCGCGCCGTTGCCGGAGATTGCGCCGCCGAAGGTGATGCTGTCGCTGCGGTTGAAAGCCAGCGTGCCGTTGTTGACGACATTGCCCGTGATGGAGCCGGAGGTGCCGCCGTTGCCGACCTGCAGCGTACCGCCGTTGATCGTGGTGCCGCGGGTGTAGGTGTTGGCGCCCGTCAGCGTCAACGTGCCGGTGCCGGACTGCACCAGCGTGCCGTTGCCGGAGATTGCGCCGCCGAAGGTGATGCTGTCGCTGCGGTTGAAAACCAGCGTGCCGTTGTTGACGACAT